>CBFGWL010000060.1:0-19338 GCA_965652565.1 uncultured bacterium | reverse complement strand
GCCGCATCTCGTTCTTCGTCAACGCCGGCGTGCGCTTCATCGAGGAGCACGCGAAGCTGCGTGCGATGTCGGAGCTGTGGCGCAAGATCGGCCGCGAGCGCTACGGCGTCACCGACGAGAAGCTCCTGCGCCTGCGCTACGGCGTGCAGGTCAACTCGCTGGGCCTCACGGAGGCACAGCCCGAGAACAACGTGCCGCGCATCGTGCTCGAGGCGCTGGCGGTCACGCTGGGCCGCGACGCGCGGGCCCGGGCGATCCAGCTGCCCGCCTGGAACGAGGCGCTCGGTCTGCCCCGCCCTTGGGATCAGCAGTGGAGCCTGCGGATCCAGCAGATCCTCGCCTTCGAGACCGACCTGCTGGAGTACCCCGACATCTTCGAGGGTTCGAAGGTGATGGACGGCCTCGTCGCCGAGCTGCGCGAGGGCGCCGAGGAGGAGATGGCCGTGGTCGCCGAGCACGGCGGCGCGGTCGAGGCGGTGCCCTACATGAAGGCTCGGCTCGTGGAGTCGCATCGCGAGCGCATCGCGCGCATCGAGCGCGGCGAGATCAAGGTCGTCGGCCAGAACGTCTTCACCGAGACCGAGCCCTCCCCGCTCACGGCGGGCGCCGACGGCGGCATCCTCACCCCCGACCCGGAGGTCGAACAGGAGTGCCGGGCGGCGCTCGAGCGCTGGCGCGAGCAGCGCGACGACGCCGCGGTCGAGCGCGCGCTCGAGGAGCTCGCCGAGGCCGCGCGCGACGAGAGCCGCAACATCATGCCGGCCACGATCAACGCCGCGAAGGCGGGCGTGACCACCGGCGAGTGGGCGCAGACGCTGCGCGAGGCGTTCGGCGACTACCGGGCCCCGACCGGGGTCGGCGGCTCGGCGGCCGGCGGCTCCGACGAGGAGCTCGTCGCGGTGCGCGAGCGCGTCGAGGAGGTCTCCGAGCGGCTCGGGCATCGCATCCGCATCCTGGTCGGCAAGCCCGGCCTCGACGGGCACTCGAACGGCGCCGAGCAGATCGCCGTCCGCGCGCGCGACGTCGGCATGGAGGTCGTCTACCAGGGGATCCGGCTCACGCCCGAGCAGATCGCCGCCTCCGCCGCGGACGAGGACGTCGACGTCGTCGGCCTCTCCATCCTCTCCGGATCGCACATGGAGCTCATCCCCGAGACGGTCCAGATGCTGCGCGAGCGGGGCGTCGACGCCCCGGTGGTAGTGGGCGGCATCATTCCCGCGGCACACGCCGAGCGCCTGCGCGAGGAGGGCGTCGCCCGCGTGTACACCCCCAAGGACTTCGAGATCAACCGGATCATGGGCGAGATCGTTGAGCTTGTGGCGGAGCGGAGCTCGGCGGCCACGCCGGCCTCGTAGGGGGCCGGTGAGCCCGCGTCCGATCGCTTTCCCCGTCGAGGGCCTAACCGACGGCGTCATCCGTCTGCGCCTGCCGGCCGACGCGGATGTCGCCCCGATCGTGGAGATGTGCCGCGATCCCGAGATCCAGCGCTACACGACCGTCCCCGCCGACTACCGCCCCAGCCACGCGCTCGAGTGGATCCAGCGCGGCCACGCGGGCGTGGCCGCGGGAACCGACCTGCACGTCGTCATCACGGACGAGGAGGACGGCGCCGTGCTCGGGACGATCAGCCTCCACGAGATCAACCGGCCGGCGAGCCGCTGCGTCTCGGGCTACTTCGTGGCACCGTGGGCGCGCGGGCGCGGCATCGCCCGCCGTGCGCTCATCCTGATCACCGCGTTCGCGTTCGAGGAGCTGCGCCTGGCGCGCGTGGAGGTGACCATCGAGCCCGACAACGAGGCCTCGCACCGTGTGGCGCTCGCCGCGGGCTTCACCAAGGAGGGCCTGTTGCGCTCCTACATGCCGGTCGCCGGGCGGCGCCGCGACATGGTCATGTACTCGCTCCTCCCCCACGAGCACCCGTACCGCACAGCGGATTGAGGCCCGATCCAGCGGGGCCGGGCGAACTTTCCCGTGACCGAGATCACGCTCGCTACGCTGAGTGGCGTGAACGAGGAGCTGGAAGGCGAGCGAGGCGCCTGGCTTCGCTGCTACCGGTGCTGGTCACAGCGGCTGGAGGCCCAAGTCCACTACGACGCAATTCTCCGCGTCGACCCCGAAACCGGCGAGGCTGCGGAGCGCGTCGAGGAGGTACAGGAGGCGGTTGTGCAGTGCCTCGACTGCATGCACGATCAGCCGCACCTCACGATCGAGGAGGGCCGCGTCGTGGCGGTCGAGGATCGCTGGGAGCGCATGGTCGCCGGCAAACCGTTCGTCGCCTCCTGCACGGTGACCGTCGACCAGGATCTCGTCGAGAGCTGCTCGGGCCCCGAGGCCGCTGACGCGCTCACCTACGCGGCCTTCGGCGACTCCGGCACGCGCGAGTTCTTCACCCACGTGCGCTTCCACAAGCACGACGAGGAGCGCATCATCATCCACCTCCTGGTCGAGCTCTACGCGCGCCACGAAGAGGAAGCGGTCGACGTCCTCGAGACCGCGTCCCGCGGCGTCCTCGAGATCACCTCGCTGGCCGAGGAGTCCCGCCCGCCCGCGCACGCGCCGGGCGAGGCGCACTGAGCCCCGCGGCCTAGCGGCGCTTCTTCTTCCCCTTCTTCTTCTTGGCCTGCTTCTTCTTGGCCTTCTTCGCCTTCTTGACGGCGAACTTGTGCTTGAGCTTCGGGCCGGCGTTCCCGTTGCGGTCGACCGCCCGGACGTACAGCACGTGCTTACCCGGCTTGAGCTTCTTGCCGGCGTTCAGCTTGCGCTTGCACGGCCGCAGCTTCTTGCGGTCGAGCGAGCAGCGGAACTTCGCGTCGAGGCTGGGCGCCTTGAACTTGAAGACGACCTTCTTGCCCGCCTTCACCTTGGCCCCCTTCTTCGGCCCCTTGGCGATCGTGGTCTCGAGGCAGGGCGGGTAGAAGTTGCCGGCGTGCTCGGCGAACAGGCAGTAGACGGGCTTGGGCGGGATCACCGGGTCGTCGGGCACGTACCGCGTCCAGGCGAATCCCCACTCCCGGGCAGCGGCCGGCGTCTCGCCGCGCTCCCCGGGCTCGATGAGCCGGTGGAAGACCACGCCGGCGACGTCCTGCATCGTGATCAGGCGCTGGTAGAGGCGCATCGAGGCACGCGCCTGCTGCTTCTCGTTGAAGGGCCAGGGCTTACCTGAGCCGATCCCGGTCTCCGTGATCAGGATCTTGGTGTCGTCCCCCGCCGCGGCCTGGACGTCGCGGATGTCCTGGAACGACTTGGCGAGCAGCGTGTTCTTCCCGAACTTGTCCGAGTAGGGGAACATGTTGACGCCGAGCAGGTCCATGCTCTCCCCGAACCGGTACGGCTCGGGCGCGTTGTAGGCCTCCTCGAGGAACTCCCGGATCGGCATGCCGCCGTTGCCGTCCTGGTTGTTGGCGATCCCACCCGCGATCACCGGGACATCCGGGTTGATGCGCTTGGCCGTGTAGTGCGCCCAGTAGAGGAGCTCGGCGTAGCGCTTGGGGTCGGGCTCAGGCTGCCACCACGGCTCCAGGTTCGGCTCGTTCCAGACCTGGATGATCGCCCAGGGGAACCGCGTCACGACCTCGTTGATGAACTCCATCCACTCGTCGTACATGCCGCGCGAGGGCGGATAGCGGCAGGCGAGGTGCAGGCCCGTGCAGCTCTGGTACTCGGGGTCGCGCGCCCAGGTCGGCGCCATGCCGACGACGAAGATCGGGCGCAGGCCCGCGGCGGACGCGGAGTGGTAGACGTGCTCCCACATCTCCCAGGCCCACTCGGCCCACTCGTCCTGCGCCGGCTCGGCGATCCGCCAGTCGATCTGCGTGCGGATCGTGTTGGCACCGGCGAGTTGCGAGATGGTCGCGTACGTCCCGGGGCCGTGACCGAACGAGCCGCCCGCGATGCTCTCGTTGAGTCCGAACAGCTTGTTCGGCGGCGGCGTCGGCACCACGGCGGCCTCGTTCCCGCCCGGATCGGGCGCGTTGTACTGCTGCGCCACTGCGGGCGCCGAGCAGAGCGCGAGCGCCACGAGCACCGTGCTGAGCGCGGCACCCCTGCTGACCACTGATCGTCTCATGCGACCTCCATGTCCCCTGGTCCCCTAAGTCCGCCCGCGAGCATAAGTACGCGGATGCGCTCGTGCGCCGGTTCTCGTACGCGCGCGTAGGATGCGGCGGGCATGGCGAGCGCAGCGAACCGCACGTGGCCGTGGACGGACGAGCCACCGCAGCCGTGGCATCGCGCCGCCTACGCCGACGCGAAGCCACAGCCGTTCTGGCTCGACACCGACGCGCGGCCAGCGCCGGAGCCGCAACTCGAGCGCGACGAGCGGACGGCGCTCGCGGTCGTCGGCGGTGGGCTGAGCGGCTTGTGGGCGGCCGTCGTCGCGAAACAGCGCGATCCCGAGCGCGACGTGGTCCTGCTCGAGGGCGCGCGCATCGCCTCCGCCGCGAGCGGCCGCAACGGCGGCTTTCTCTCGTCGTCACTCACCCACGGCATCGCGAACGGCATGTCGCGCTTCCCCGACGAGATGCCCGCGCTCGAGCGGCTCGGGCTGGAGAGCTTCGCCGCGATCGTCGACACGATCGAGCGGCACGGGATCGACTGTGCGTTGGAGCTCAACGGCGACATCACCGTGGCGCTGGCACCGCACGAGGTGGAGTGGCTGGCGGAGGAGGCGGAGGCGATGCGCGCCCTCGGACACGACGCCGAGCTGCTCGACGGCGAGGCGATGCGCGCCGAGGTGGCCTCGCCGCTCTACCAGGGCGGGCTTTGGCTGCGCTCGGGCTCGGGTCTGGTCGATCCGGCGCGGCTGTGCTGGGGCCTGCAGCGCGTGGCGAAAGAGGCCGGCGTCCGCATCTACGAGAACACGAAGGTCGACGCGATCGAGGACGAGGGCGCCGGCGCCGTGCTGCGCACGCCCCGCGCGCGCGTGCGGGCGGACCGGGTGCTGCTCGCCACCAGCGCGTTCCGCGGCCTCGTGCCGGCCATCCGCCGCCGCGTTGTGCCGGTCTACGACTACGTGCTGATGACCGAGCCGCTCACCGCGGAGCAGCGCGCCGCACTTCGCTGGGAGCGGCGTCAGGGGCTCTCCGACGCGGCCAACCAGTTTCACTACTACCGGCTCACCGCCGATGACCGTCTCCTGTGGGGCGGCTACGACGCCATCTACCACTTCGGCAGCCGGGTGGCGCCCGAGCTCGAGCAGCGCGAGGAGACCTTCGCCGCGCTCGCCAAGCACTTCTTCGAGACGTTCCCGCAGCTCGAGGGCGTGCGCTTCAGCCATCGCTGGGGCGGCGCGATCGACACGTGCTCGCGGTTCTTCGCCTTCACGGGCACGGCTCTCGGCGGCCGTGTCGCCTACACGGTCGGCCACACCGGGCTCGGGGTCGGCGCGAGCCGCTTCGGCGCCACCCTGGCACTCGATCTGCTCGACGGGCGCGACACGGAAGCGACCCGGCTGCGCGCCTTCCGCTCGCGTCCCCTCCCCTTCCCGCCCGAGCCGCTGCGCTGGGCGGTGATCGAGTTCACGCGCAACCGCCTCGACGCCGCTGACCGCCGTGGCGGGAAACGCGGCCTCTGGCTGCGCCTGCTCGACCGGCTCGGGCTCGGCTTCGACAGCTAGGCGCGGCGCGCAACAGCGGCGGGGCGCGGGGTCGGCATAGGATGCGCCCATGGCGATCGGGGCCTTCATCGGCGCGGGCCGCTCACTCGACGCGGCCCTCGCGCGCGTGCGCCACGCCGAGGAGCTCGGTTACGAGTCGGTGTACGTCACCCACATCGCGGCCCGCGACTCGCTCACGCTGCTGACCCGCTACGCGACCGTGACCGAGCGCATCCGGCTCGGCACGGGGGTCCTGCCGATCTTCTCGCGCACCCCGGCCTCCACCGCGCAGACCGCCGCGACGATCGACGAGATCTCCGGTGGGCGCATGGTCCTGGGGCTGGGCGTCTCCCACCGGGTCACGGTCGAGAACTGGTTCGACGCGGAGATCACGAAGCCCGTGCAGCAGATGCGCGAGTACGTCGGAATCGTGCGCGCGATCCTGCGCGGCGAGACGCCGCCCGAGGGCGGCGAGTTCTTCCGATCGCGCTTCACCTTCCTCGGCTACCCGCCGCGGCCCGACCTGCCCATCTACGTCGCCGCCCTCTCGCCGAACATGCTGCGGCTCGCGGGCGAGATCGCGGATGGCGTGATGCTCTGGCTCTGCAACCCGGACTACATCCGGGAGACGGTGATCCCTTCGGTCGCGGAGGGCCGAGAAGCCGCGGGCAAGGAGCTCGCCGGCTTCGACGTGGTCGCTGCGGTGCCCACCGCCGTCGCCGACGACGCCGACGCGGCCCGCGACGCCTTCCGCCGCGACCTCATCCCTTACGCCTCGCTGCCGTTCTACCGCCGGATGCTCGAGCGCTCCGGGTTCGGCGACGACCTCGCGGCCTTCGACGAGGGCATGGCGGCGGGCGACACGCAGCGTGCGATGGCTGGTCTCTCGAACGAGCTCCTCGGCTCGCTGGCCGGCATCGGCACAGCGGCCGACGTCCGCGCCAAGGTCGCCGAGTACCAGGCCGCGGGCGCGACCTCGCCGTGCATCGGAGGCATCCCGGGTCAGGGCTTCGACGAGGCGCTCACGGCCGTCGCCGAGCTCATCTGAGCCGGTTTACGGGGATCACCCCTGACCCCCTCCCTTCATCAGGCCACCCCACAGAGCGGCAGCACACCCTCCGGGAGGCGCTTGAACCGCTGCGTGCCCTTCTGCTTGCCGTTCGTCACCCAGACCTCGTACCCGGACGAGCCGGACGCGACCGCGAAGTAGGCGCGGTGCCCGAGCCGCCCGATCGGGCCCGGGCGGCTGCCGGGGGCGCCCGGGACGATGTTCTTGAGCAGCTTCGTCCCGGACCGCTTGCCGTTCGTCACCCAGAGCTCATCGCCTCGAACGCCGTCGTCCGCGGAGAACACCAAGCGCTTGCCGACCTTCATGAAGCCCCAGGGGTACGCGTGTCCGCCCGGATTGATGGTCTTCAGCAACCGGGTTCCCTTGCGCGTCCCGTCCGTGACCCACAGCTGTCTGCCGTCCTCGCCCTCGGCCCCGAAGAACAGGCGACCGCGAAAGCTGATCGGATCGCCGGGATACGAGGACGTGGGCCCCCGGCTGATGTCCTTGAGCAGGCGCGTGCCCTTCCGGGTTCCGTTGGTCACCCAGAGCTCGCGCCCGTGCGCCTCGTCCTCGGCAGTGAATACCAGGCGCTTGCCGAGCCTGGTGAATTGATCCGGGTAGGAGCTGGCCAGGTCCGGAACCAGGTCCTTGAAGAGCCTGGTGCCCTTGCGGCTGCCGTCGGTGACCCAGACCTCAGTGCCGGCCTCGTCATCGAACGCCGCGAAGAAGAGACGCTTGCCGAGGCTGGCGAAGGCGTCCGGGTAGCTGCTGGTGCCGAGGCTCAGATTCTTGAAGCGCTTTGTGCCACGGCGCTTGCCGTTCGTCACCCAGAGCTCGACATCGCCCGTCCCATCCGCCGCGGAGAAGAAGAGCCGCTTGCCGAACTTCGTGATGTCGTAGGGATTCGATGAGCTGATCCCGGGGGCGATGTCCTTGAACAGCTTGGTGCCCTGCCTGGTGCCGTTCGTGGTCCAGAGCTCATACCCGGCGGTGCTGTCGCCAGCCTGGAAATAGAGCCGCTTGCCGAGCCGGGCGAACGAGTAGGGAATCGAACTCCCGGGGCCTCCGTCGAGATCCCGGAGAAGGCGCGTGCCGCGCTTCTTGCCGTTGGTCGCCCAGAGCTCGCAGCCATGCTCCGGGTCGGCCGCGCCGAAGAAGAGCTTCGAGCCCAGCTTTCCGGACCACTCGAAGGCGTCCGCGCGCGGCGTCGCCAGGATCGCCGCTGAAACCAGCATCGCCGCGAGCCCGGCCATCGCCCAACCGCGTGACACGCTGACGCCGCCCCGTCGCATCGCCGGCGCCGCGCCGTCCCGTTGATTCCGCATGAGGTCACCCCTGACCCCCCCATGGACGTCGTCTTCCGAGCCACCCTAATCGGAACGAAGGTCGCCTGGCAAGCCGAGCCCCTGCGGTGGAGCGGGAGCAGCCGGTTTGGGTTGTCGGTACGCACGCGCGGCCCGTGCCGCCGCGCGCGCGTACGCGGAAGCTCAGTCCTCGGAGCCGGGGTTCTGCTTGGGCACCAGCACGGCGCGCTTGAACTCGGCGACGAGGTCGCCCGTCTGCTTGTAGACGCGCGTGTGGACCTTCACCACGCCGCGATCGGGCTTCGACTTCGACGGCCGCACCTCGAGCACCTCGGACTCGGCGTAGAGGGTGTCGCCGTGGAAGACCGGGTTCGGGTGGCTGAGCTCCTCGGTGGCGAGGTTCGCGATCGCCTTGCCGGAGACGTCGCTGACGGACATGCCGAGCGCGAGCGAGTAGACCAGCGGCCCGACGACCACGTTCTGCCCCTGCTGGGAGCTCTTCGCGTACTCGTCGTTGATGTGCAGGGGGTGGTGGTTCATGGTCAGCAGGCAGAAGAGGTGGTCGTCCGCCTCGGTGACCGTCTTGGCGGGCCAGTGCTTGTAGACCGCGCCGACCTCGAACTCCTCGAGGTAGCGGCCGTAACGGTGGGCGCCGGACGCCTCGCGGCCGGCCTGGTCGGTAATCAGCTCGTGGTTTTCGGTGTCGCTCATCTATCCCTTCCTAGAAGTTCCGGCTCCTCCCGGCGGAGGAGTATGAAGAACCCGGAGCCCGCTTCGCTTCACTCCGCGAGCGCGCGCTCGATTGAAAGCCCCGCGCCGAGCACGAGCGCGTCGTCGCCGGGCCGGCCGACGAGCTGCAGGGACACGGGCAACCCGTCGTGGGTGCGGCCCGCCGGCAGCGCGAGCGCGGGCGCGCCCACGGCGTTGAACGGGAACGTGTTCTCGGTGAGCCGATCGCGTACCGAGAGCTCGTCGATGCTGAGGGGCGGCGGCACGACGGGGAGCGTGGGCACCACGACGAGATCGACCTTGTCGATCGCGTCGGCGAAGGCGTGGCGGTAGGCCTCCCGCGCCTCGCGCGCGGAGCCGGCCAGCTCATCGTCGACGTCGAGGCTCGTTGCGACCCTCAGGCCCACCGCGTGTCCGTAGTCCTCGCGACGCTCCGCGTACAGGTCGCGGTGCACCTCGGCCACCTCGCGGTGAAACGCGGGCAGGACGCCAACCGGCCGCGGCAGCTCGAGCGGGCGTATGCGCGGCAGGCGCTCGAGCGCCGCCTCGACGGCCGCGGCGACCGGCGCTTCGGCGGCCTCCAGCCAGGCGACGCCGATCTCCAGATCGGCGAGCGAGCGGGCGACGGGCCCCGCCAGCTCCGGCGCCAGCGCGCGCATCGCGTCAATGCAGGTCGCGACGTCGTTCGCGAGCGGCCCGGCGTGATCGAAGCTCGGGGCGAGCGGGAAGCATCCGTCCAACGGGACGAGCCCGAAAGAGGGCTTGAAGCCCACCACCTCGCAGCACGCCGCCGGGATCCGGATCGAGCCGCCGGTGTCGGTCCCCAGAGCCAGGTCCGCCTCGCCCGTCGCAAGCGCTGCCGCGCTGCCGCCGCTCGAGCCGCCCGCGACGCGCCCCGGAAAGCGCGGGTTCGGGACGTCCCCGAAGTGCTCGTTGTGGGACGTGATCCCGTAGGCGAACTCGTGCAGGTTCGTCTTGCCGACGGTGTGCCAGCCGGCGGCCTCGAGGCGCTCGACGGCGGTCGCGGTGCGCTCGGGGACGTGCTCGCGGAACACCGCGGATCCGTAGGTCGTACGCACGCCGGCCGTGTCGAAGAGATCCTTCACCGCCAAGCGGCGCCCGGGCTCGGCGTCATCCAGGCGGGTGATCCAGATACCGGGCAGGCCGGGGGCGCGCGTTCGCGCGCCGCCCGGCTGCTCGGAGGTGGGATCTACCAACGCAACAGGGCCCCGATCCCTTGCGCGTCGGGCAGCTCCTGGGCGGCATCCTCGACGGGCGAGACGCGCGCGTCGGTGGCGAGGGCGCGCTCGACGAGGCGCTCGGTCAACCTCGTCTCCTCGGTCGCCTCCCCTCCCCCGGGCGGGGCCTCGCCGGGCGGGTAGAGCCTGCCGTCGTCGCCGACCGTGCCGACGTAGCGCACGTGCGGGTCGTAGACGAGATGGCTCACGCGGCCCTCGTTGAGCGCGCCGAGCACGTCGGAGAGGCCGAGTGTGCCCTTCCCGGTGTGCGCGGCGTCGGAGACCTTGCGCAGTAGCTCGCGCTCGCGCTCGCGATGGTCCTCGCTCAGCACCTCGGTGAGCTTCTCCGCGAGCTCCTGGTGCGCGACCCCGGCCAGGTTCCGCCGGTCGCGGACCACCGCGGGAACCTTGCCAGCCAGCTCTTCGGCCAGTGGGTCCGTGAGGCGCTCGCCGCCGCTCACGGCGATCCGCTCCCAGCCTCGCTCGGCCGCCAAGCGGGCGGCGTCGGCGCAGACGCGGCGCACGAGGTGGTGGGCCCGGTCGCGCTCGCGCGCCTGGCGCTGCTCGCGCGCCGGCGTCGTGGCGCGGCGCTGGGAGCTCATGCTCACCGGTCCGGAGCGCTCGTGGGGAGCTTCGAGGCTCTCCGAAGCCGTGACCCGGGCGAGCTCCTCGAGTTCGCCGAGCCGCCACTCGTACACCGCGGCCTCGTCCTCGGCGGCGATCACGACGCCGGTGGGCTGGCCCTCGTCGAGGAGCTCGAGCAACGGATGGACGAACGCGCTCTCCTCGTAGACCACGCGGTTCGGCAGCCGCATCTGGCTGTTGAAGCGCATCGTCGCGCCCTTGCCGAGCGGCGCGAACAGGGCGCGGCCGCGCCCTGGCAAGGTGGGGTCGGTCAGGCGCTCGATCTCGGGCGCGAGGCTCTCGATCGTCTTGCGCAGCTGCGCGACGCGCACGCTCCCGTCCTCGGCGAGGTTGCGCTCCAGCTCACTCAGGCGGTTCTTTAGCTCGATCGCCGCGTCGCGCAGGCCGGCGCCCCGCCCCGACGCAGCGTCCACATAGATCGAGAGAAATCCGTCCGGAGCGGGGTGCCCAGCGAGCTCGCGGACGGTCGCCAGATCCAACCGCACGTCTGCCATCGATCCTCCTCGGTCGGGGTTTACCGACCACCCTATCCAGGCGCGCAGGGCTCGTCCCACGGGTGAGGGCGCGGCGCGCGCGCCGCCCGGGCTCAGCGCGCCTTGCGCAGCTTGGCGCGCGCCTCGTGGCGCTCGATGACCTGTGCGATCAGCCTTTGGATCTGGGGGTCGCCCTCGACCCTCAGCTGCCCGCGCTCGTACGCCTGCCGCCAGTCGGAGACCCCGCCGTCCTTCGCGAGCTCGTTGAAGTTCGCGCGCGGGATCGCCAGATGCAGGCGCTCATCGTCGGCGTAGCCCTTGCTCACCTTCGGGCCGGGGACCTCGACTCGGTAGAGCTGCGTGTCGCCACGGCCCTTGAGCTCCAGGCCGAAGACGAGCTTGAGCTTGCTGAGCGCCGAGACCTCCTGCTGGAAGCGCTCGACGGCCTGGGCGATGATCTCGCTCGTGGAAGCCACGAGCGAGATCCTACGCCCCGGCGGCTATTCGGAGGAGGACGGCGCGAGGTTCTCGATCGGAACGCCCGCTTCCTCTGACTCGGTGGCGATTTCGCTCACCTCGGTCTGGAACTTCTCGGTGGCCGACTGCAACTCGCTGACGGCGTTGCCGATCTGTTCCTGATCCTCGCTCTCGACCGCCTCGACGATGCCGCCGTAGGCGACCTCGAGGTCGCGGAACGCCTGCGTGAGACGCGCGTGGATGTCCTCGGCTTCCTCGGGCGGCTCGATGCCGTCGAGCGTGTCCGCGGTCTGGGTCAGGCGGCCCTGGACGTCCTCGACGGCCGCGATGTAGTCGTCGGCGTCCTCGGGGTTCGCGGCGGCCTCGCCGAGCTCGCGGAACTCCTGCTCGAAGCTCGCCATCTCATCGCTCACCTGCTGCGAGTACTCCTCGGCGCTCAGCGCCTCGCCGCCGTTGCCGTTCCCGCCGTCGTCGTCGCCGCCGCATGACGCGAGCAGCAGGACGCTGACGAGCAGCGCGGGCAGGAGCAGGAGTTTCTTTGACATGTGGGGTACCTCCGTGGGTTGAACGAACGTGGGGCTTGGCCAGCGCTCGTCAGCCCGTTCCCGCCGAAGGCGAGGCGTATGCACAAACGAGGCGGTTCGCCTTGTGGCCGGTCAGATTCTGTTGCGCTCCAGAAGCTTCTTGCCGATGACCATGCGCTGGATCTCGGAAGTGCCCTCGCCGATCAACAGCAGGGGCGCGTCGCGGTACAGGCGCTCGATCTCGTACTCCTTCGAGTAGCCGTACCCGCCGTGAATGCGGAAGGCCTCCTCGACGCATTCCTTGCCGGTCTCCGACGCGAGCAGCTTCGCCATCCCGGCCTCCAGGTCGGAGCGCTCGCCGGCGTCCTTCATGCGCGCCGCCTTCCGGGTCACGAGACGCGCGGCCTCGATCTTCGTGGCCATGTCGGCGAGCTTGAACTGGATCGCCTGGTGCGCGGCGATCGGCTTGCCGAAGGTCTTGCGCTCCTGGGCGTAGCGCAGGGCGAGCTCGAGGGCGCGCTGGGCGATGCCGACGCCGCGGGCGGCCACGTTCACGCGGCCCACCTCGAGCGCGTCCATCATCTGCTTGAAGCCCTGGCCGAGGCCCTCCTCCCCGCCGAGGATGCGCTCGGGCGGGCAGCGGTAGCCGTTGTAGACGAGCTCGGTGGACTCGACGCCCTTGTAGCCCATCTTCTTGATCTTCGGCGGGATCTCGAGGCCGGCGAAATCGCCGGTGTTCTTCTCCGCCCACGGCTCCTTCTCGGTGATGAAGCAGGTCATGCCGCGGTAGGGCGGATCGGCCTTGGGGTCGGTCTTCACGAGCACGAACACGACGCCGGAGCCGAGCCCGTTGGTGACCCACATCTTCTGGCCGTTGATCTCCCACTTGCCGTCGTCGCCGAGGCTCGCGGTGGTCTTGATGCCCTGCACGTCGGAGCCGACCTCGGGCTCGGAAAGCGAGAAGGCCGCACGGATCTCGCCCGTGGCCATCTTCGGCAGGAAGTACTGCTTCTGCTCGTCGGTGCCGAACTTCATCAGCAGGTACGAACCGATGAAGTGGGTGTTGACGACGCCGGAGATCGAGATCCAGCCGCGCGAGAGCTCCTCGACGATCATCGCGTACGTCGTCAGGTCGAGGCCCATGCCCCCGTACTCCTCGGGGATCGTGACGCCGAAGAGCCCGAGCTCCTTCATCTGCTCGACGATCGGCTCGGGGAACTTGTCCTCGGCGTCGTACTCCTCGGCGACGGGGATGATCTCGTTGTCGACGAACTGCCGGACCATCTCGATGATGGCCTGCTGCTCGTCGGTCAAGTCGTGGCTCGCGGTGGCTACTGCCATGGCTCCTCTCTCAGCTCTCTTCGATGCTCAGCGGGCGTGCTCGGCGGGCGATCCCCTTCCACTGGGCGCCGCCGCGGGGCGCTGGCCCGGGGGCCGAAGAATACTCGCGGGACCGTGCCCGGAGCCCGGTTGGGCTCAGAGCTCCCAGCCGAAGCTGCGCGAGCTCCAGCTCGGCTGCTCGCGCTCGTAGAAGCGGTGCGCGTCCTCGCGCGTGAAGGCCGAATCGAGCTCGAGGTGGGTGGCGCCGCGCTCACGGGCCCAATCCTTGGCGGCGTCGAGGAGGGCCTTGCCGATTCCCTGGGAGCGGCGGCCGGGGCTGACCGCCAGATCCTCGATCCAGGCCCGGCGGCCGAACCGCACGGAGTCCAGATCGAGGTAGGTGGTGCAGAAGCCGACCAGCTCGCCCGCGTCGTCGGCGACGAAGACCTCTGAGCCTGCGGCCGCGATGGCCTCGGCGAGCGCCGCCCGGGCGCGCTCCTCGTCCCAGAGCCCGGGCTTGCTGCCCGGCGGCGCGAAGAGCCACTCGTAGAGCGGCAGGACCGCGTCTGCCTCGTCGACCGTCGCCGGGCGCACCGTCGCCATCGCGACGCAGGGTAGACGGCCCTGGCGATGCGGGGCCGGCTGGGCCGGCTGGGCGGGCCGTGGGCTCGCCGGCGCTCGGCGAGACCGCAGCCCGGCGGCTCCGCGACCAGTAGCGTTCCGCTGCGGAAGGGAACCGCACTACCAGGAGGCTTCGCTTGAGAAACCCCCGAGACTTCGCCAAGCCACTCGCCATCGGCGCGCCGGACCCCGTGCTGGAGGTCCCGTTCAAGCCGTCGCGCATGATCCACTTCTTCGACGCGTCGAACGAGAAGATGGCGGCGAAGGTGCCCGACATGGCCAAGCAGGCCGACATCCTGCTCGGCAACCTCGAGGACGCCGTGCCCGTCGACAAGAAGGAGGCCGCGCGCGAGGGGCTGATCCGCGTCGCGAAGGAGGTCGACTTCGGCCAGACGGCGCTCTGGACGCGGGTGAACTCACTCGAGAGCCCCTGGGTGCTCGACGACCTCACGCAGCTCGTCACCGAGATCGGCGACAAGCTCGAGGTGATCATGGTCCCGAAGGTCGAGGGCGCCTGGGACATCCACTACGTCGATCGCCTGCTCGCGCAGCTTGAAGCGAAGGCGGGGCTCGACCGGCCGATCCTGGTGCACGCGATCCTCGAGACGGCGCTCGGCGTCGTGAACCTCGAGGAGATCGCTACCGCGAGCCCGCGCATGCAGGGCATGAGCTTCGGCCCGGCCGACCTGGCGGCGTCGCGGCGCATGAAGACGACGCGCGTGGGCGGCGGCCACCCCGGCTACCGGGTCGTCGAGGACCCGGACCCGGAGAACCCGGAGGCGCCGCGCGCGACCGCGCAGCAGGACCCGTGGCACTACTCGATCGCGCGCATGGTCGACGCCTGCACGTCCGCCGGGATCCTGCCGTTCTACGGGCCGTACGGCGACATCCGCGACGTCGAGGGCTGCGAGGCCCAGTTCCGCGCGGCGTTCCTGCTGGGCTGCGTGGGCGCCTGGTCGCTGCACCCGGTGCAGATCGACATCGCGAAGAAGGTCTTCTCGCCCGACCCGGAGGAGGTCAAGTTCGCCAAGAAGGTGATCGAGGCCATCCCGGACGGCCGCGGCGTCCACATGATCGACGGCAAGATGCAGGACGACGCCACCTGGAAGCAGTGCAAGGTGATGGTCGACCTGGCCGAGATGCTCGCCGCGAAGGACCCCGAGCTCCGCGAGGCCTACGGCTTCTAAGCACAACTAACCACCCAGGGTGTGGTCGCCTCCGCGCCCGCCCGAACGAGATGTAACGGAACTGCAACGCGGCGGCGCGTGTTTCGTCACGGTCCGCGCGCCACGCGTTGCATCCGCGTCGCCATGGTCACGCCATGGACACGACGCACTCAGCCGTGCTGCTCTCGGGGGAGCGCATCGATCGCGGTGACGTCCCCGACGACGAGGCGATCGCACAGCTGGCGAGCGCTCAGCACGGCGTCGTCCATCGCCGGCAGCTCCTGCGCCTCGGCGTCGGACGGCGCGCGATCGACCACCGCCGCGCTTGCGGCCGGCTGCGCAACGTCCACCCGGGCGTCTACGCGGTCGGCTCGGACGCCCGGACCTTCCACGCCCGCCTGAGCGCGGCCCTGCTGTCGCTGGGGCCGGACTCCGTCGCCGGCGAGCTCTCCGCGGCCGCGCTGCGCGGGATCACGCCCGCCCCGCGGGGGCCGGTCTGCGCGATCGTGCCGCGACCACGCCGGTGGCGCCTCGGAGTGATCATCCGCCGCGCGCAGGTACCGCCCGAAGAGATCGAGGTCGTCGCCGGGATCCCGGCGACGACGGTCGCCCGGACGCTGCTCGACCTCGCCACGGCCGGAATCGACGGTCTGCCCCGAATCCTGCGCGAGGCGGAGTTCAACGGGCTCGTCACCGACGCGGAGATCGAGGCGACGCTCGATCGCCATCCGTACCTGCCGGGCCGCCGGCAGCTGGCGCAGCTCATCGGCCGCGCGCACGGGCGCGCCGCGCGGACGCGCAGCAGCCACGAGGACCGCTTCCTGCGCTTCTGCGCCCAACACGATCTCCCCCTCCCCGAAGTGAACACAGTGCTCCTGGTCGGCGGCCGCCGCTACGAGGTCGATTTCCTGTGGCGCGACGCGGGCCTGGTCGTCGAGCTCGACGACCGCGCAAGTCACGGCGGCGCCGTCGCCTTCGAGCGGGACCGGACCCGTGACCGCGCCTTGATCACCGTGGGCCTCACGCCCATGCGCGTGACGCCGGCGCAGCTCGCCGAGGCGCCCCACGATCTCGCGGAGCAGATCCGCGCCGTGCTCGCCAACCGTCGTGTTGATTTCGTTGCATCTCTGTCGGGCGGGCGTGGAGCGGACCACACCATGGGTGGTTAGTTGCGGGGCCGGGGTTGCGGGGTGCGGGGCGTCATCATGTGCGCGTGGCGCGACCGCCGATCACCCAGTCTCATGAGCTGCCCAAGCGGCGGCGGATCTACGTCACCGGGCATCGCAACCCGGACATGGACTCGATCGCCTCGGCGATCGGCTACGCCGAGCTGAAGAACCGCCTCGACGTCCACAACGAGTACGTGCCGGTGCGCCTCGGCGAGCCGAACGCGCAGACCAAGTGGGCGCTCGAGCGCGCCGGCTGCCCGCCGCCCGACCTGATGAACCACGTGTACCTGCGCGCGAGCGACGTGATGCGCGAGCAGTTCCCCGTGGCGCGCCACGACGAGCCCGTGCGCTCCGTCGGCCTGACGATGGCGCGCGAGAACCTGGACATCGTCCCGATCATCGACGACGACGGGAAGCTCATCGGCGTCATGACCGAGCGCGCCCTCGCCCACCGCTACATCCGCGAGTCGCGCACCACCTCAACGCTGGTCGACGCGCCGACCACCGTGAGCAAGATCGTCGAGGTCCTCGACGGCGAGCTCGTAAGCGGCGAGGACAAGCTCGTCGAGGGGCGCGTCTGGGTGCACTCGATCGACCCCCAGCGCGCTACCAGCAAGATCTCGGACGGCGACGTCGTCGTCGCCGGCAACCGTGACGATGCGCAGCGCCAGGCGATCGAGCTCGGCGCCGCCCTGCTGATTCTCTCCAACGGCGCGCAGCCATCGGACGAGATCCTCGCGCTCGCCGAGGAGCGCGGCACCACCGTGGTCGTCTCCCCCCTCGACAGCTACGTGTCGAGCCGGATGGTCACGCTCGCGGCACCCTGCCGCGCGCTCGCCAACACCGAGCCGCTCACCGTCGACCCCGACGACCTCGTCGCCGAGATCGCGGAGGACATCAAGGACGTGCACTACCGCGCGGCGATCGCCGTGGATGAGAGCGGTCGCCCGATCGGCCTGATCACGCGCTCGGACCTCGTCTCCCCCGCGCCGCGCCGCGTGCTGCTCGTCGACCACGCCGAGCAGGGGCAAAGCGTCCCGGGCGTCGAGCACGCCGAGATCGTCGAGATCCTCGACCACCACCACATCGGCTCGATCGAGACGCACGTCCCGGTGCGGGCCACCTTCGACCCCGTCGGCTCGACCGCGACCTTGGTGGTCGAGCGCTTCCGCCAGAGCGGCATGGAGCCCAGCCGCCCCGCCGCGGTCATGCTGCTCGGCGCGATCCTCTCCGACACCGTGCTGCTCAACTCGCCGACCGCGACCGAGCGCGACCGCGAGGTCGTGGCGTTCCTGGAACGCGCCCTGGCCCTCGACGCGATGGCGTTCGGCCGCGAGATGTTCGAGGCCGGCTCCGACGTCACCGGCGTCTCGGCCGACGACATCATCGCCCGCGACGCCAAGGAGTACCGCCTCGCGAACGGGGACACGATGTCCATCGCGCAGATCGAGGTCGTCGGCAAGGGCCTGCTCGAGCGCGCCGACGAGCTACGCGATGCGCTCGAGGCCTACCGCAAGAACCATCGCCACGCGCTCTCCGCGCTGATGGTCACCGACATCCTCACGCAGGGCACCGAGCTCATGGCGACGGGCGATCTGAGCCCCATCGAGCGCGCCTTCGGGCGCACGATCGAAAACGGCGCGCTACCGCTTCCCGGCGTGATGAGCCGCAAGAAGCAGGTCGCGCCGAAGCTCCTCGGCGCCTTCGCCGTCTGACGCGCGTCGCTCGCGCGGCGTACGTTGCGAGCCCCTCGGGCGCCGCCACGTCCGTATGCGTTACGGCACATCCATGCCGGGCGGGCGCCGCGGCGACCACACGCTGGGTGGTTAGTTGCGGGCCGGGCGGCCCCGCGCGGTGGGCCGCCCGGCGCGCGCGTTCAGCCCAGCTTGGCCTTGAGCGCCTCGAGCTGCTCGCTCACCTGCTTGGGCAGGCGGTCGCCGAACTGCGCCAAGTGCTCCTCGATCTGGGGCAGCTCCTCGCGCAGCTTGTCCTCGTCGACCGTGAGCAGCTCCTCGAGCGCCTCGGCGGAGAGGTCGAGCCCCTCGGTGTTGAGCTCGCCCGGCGCGGGCACGAGCCCGATCGGCGTCTCGACCGCGTCGGCGTCGCCGTTGCAGCGGCGGAAGATCCACTCGAGCACGCGGCTGTTCTCGCCGAAGCCCGGCCACAGGAACTCGCCCTCCGGGCCCTTGCGGAACCAGTTGACGTAGAAGATCTTCGGCAGCTTCGACACGTCGGCCTGCTCGCCGATCCGCAGCCAGTGCCCGAAGTAGTCGGCCATGTTGTAGCCGCAGAACGGCAGCATCGCGAACGGGTCGAAGCGCAGCTGGCCGACCGTGCCGAACGCCGCGGCGGTCTGCTCGGAGCTCATCGTCGCGCCGAGGAAGACGCCGTGCTCCCAGTCGAACGCCTGGCGCACGAGCGGCACGTTGGTCGCGCGCCGGCCGCCGAAGAGGAAGGCGTCGATCGGCACGCCCGCCGGGTCCTCCCACTCGTCGGCGATCGACGGCGACTGCGCGGCCGAGACCGTGAAGCGCGCGTTCGGGTGCGCGGCGGGCTCGTCCGAGTCGGGCGTCCAGTCGTTGCCGTGCCAGTCGATCGCGTGCGCGGGCGGCTCCTCGGTCATCCCCTCCCACCACACGTCGCCGTCGTCGGTGAGCGCACAGTTGGTGAAGATCGTGTTGCGATCGATCGCGTCCATCGCGTTCGGGTTGGTCTTGTAGCCCGTCCCCGGCGCGACGCCGAAGAAGCCCGCCTCCGGGTTGATCGCGTACAGACGGCCGTCCTCGCCGAACTTCATCCAGGCGATGTCGTCGCCGATCGTCTCGACCTTCCAGCCCGGGAGCGTCGGGATCAGCATCGCGAGGTTGGTCTTGCCGCACGCCGACGGGAAGGCGCCCGTCACGTACTTGACCTCGCCCTCGGGGCTGGTCAGCTTGAGGATCAGCATGTGCTCGGCGAGCCAGCCCTCGTCGCGCGCCATCACGGACGCGATCCGCAGCGCGAAGCACTTCTTGCCGAGCAGCGCGTT
>CBFGWL010000059.1:0-19485 GCA_965652565.1 uncultured bacterium | reverse complement strand
GTCGCAGGCGCTCGAGATCATCGCCCAGATCAAGGAGACGCTGGTCAACTCGGTGACGCGCATCCCTTAGCGCGTACGCCCCTTCGGACCTCCCGGTTTCGCCCCACCGCGCGGGGTATTCGCCCAAGCGCGTGGCGAAGCCGGGAGGTTCGCGTTTGTGCGCTTGATCACTAAAGAATCGTGGGCGTTTTGTTAGTGAACGCTTGCGGTCATCACCCCATGTTGTTAGGCTCCCGTCCGCCGGGAGGGCGCTTGGGGCGCCTTCACTTCTGAGAATCGACTCTTCCCCCCACCTGGAGCAGCCAGCAACTATGCGGATGCGTCAAAGCCTCGCCGACTGGGAGGTCGCCTTCGAGAATGAGATGGCGCTGGACCGTCAGCGGCGTGAGCAGCTTCGCCGACGCGCGGTGGCGCGCGCTCGGGCGCGACAGATCGAGCGCACCGAGAAGAGCGGCAAGGTCCGTTTCAGTGTGCTCTTCACCGCGCTCGCGCTGACCGTCATCACGGTCGTCGTCGTCATGTTCGAGGTGCTCGCCATGCTCATGGGAGCGCCCGCCTAAGCGGGATCGTCGCTGCGGCCCCAACCGAGGGGCCCCAAAGACCACGGCCGAACCCGCTGGGAGCTCGTCTACGAGCTCAGGTTGTCGAGCGCCTGCTCGACCTTCTCGCGCGCCTCGGCGCCGTCCTCCCCCTCACCCTTGATGGAGAGGTAGACCTCCTTGCGAAAGACCGGCACGTCCTTGGGGGCACTGATCCCAAGCCGGATCTTGTCGCGTGACACAGCAAGAACGGAGACCTCGATGTCGTCTCCGATCATGATGCTCTGGTTTGTCTTGCGGGTAAGAACGAGCATTCAGCCTCCGTTCGAGCTTCCCCCTCCCCTACATCCGGCCGCCCTTGCCGGATGGCCCCAGAGTAACCGCTGACCTCCGCGCGCGCCACCGACAACCGACACCCGTGCCGCGCTACGCACGGCCGGTCGTTAGCATCACCCGCCCGATGGCCCGTAAACCACTTCGCTCTCAACTGAACCAGATCCGCGCCTGGGTCCGCCAGGGACGCACGGACGCTTGGATCGCCCACCAGCTTGACGTCTCCGCTTCGGAGCTTCGCGAGTTCCGCCGCCGCCACGAGCTGAGCGCGGACGCCGACGACTCCGCGGATGTCGATCTCCGCGACGAGATCGAGGCCGAGATCGAGGCCGACCTCCTGGCCGAGGCCGAGGAGGACGAGGACACCGACGACACGACGACCACCGACGAGTCCGAGGACCGCGAGCAGGAACGCCCGAAGCGCCGCCGGCGCCGGGGCGGCCGCGGCCGCGGGCGGCGCGGCAAGGGCGCGGTCCTCCAGGCCACCTTCGACCACGGCGAGCAGGACGGCTACGGACTTTGGCTCGACCCGTCCGTTCAGGACGACTCCACCTACAAGGAGCACTGGGCCGGCCACCGCGCCGTCGAGGTGACGATCGAAGCCGACCGGATCGTCATCCGGCGCGCCGAAGACGAGGACTAAGCGAGCCGACGGACGAGCGGGCGGCGCCAGCGCCGCCCGCGTCCTAGGCGTCCCAGATCGACCAGTCCGCGAAGTCGCGGCCGGTCAGTTCACGCAGGCGCTCGGCGTCCTCGCGCAGCGCTGCCAGCGTCTCGGCGGGCAGCGCCTCGCGCACGTCCGGGCGCTCGATCGGCTTGCGAAACGGGCGGCGTGAGTCCAGCCCGATCCAGAACTTCGGCGGCACGATGCGTCCAAAGCGCGTGCTCGAGGCGCGCTCCAGCGCGAGCGCGGCGCGCGTCGCGCGCGTCTTGCGCGAGGTCTTGTGGCGCTCACGGTCGAAGCCCGGATGCCAGAAGTCGGGGTCGGCGCCGACGAACTCGAAGACCTTGGGCAGCGTCTCGCGCCGGCGCTTGAGCAGGTCCGCCTGGTCGAGCACGAGCACCTGCTCGCGCGGGTAGAAGTTCAGGAAGCGCTGCAGCTGCATCGCGTACTGGCTGCGCGCGAGGTAGGAGGTATTGGGGTGCAGCAGCGTCGTGCGCAGATCGCCCTTCTCGCGCCGCTTGGCGTAGTTGTGGACCCAGTGCGCCGCGATCCTGGCGAGCGGGTCGCGCACGATGTAGATCAGGCGGGCGTCGGGCACCATCGCATGCATGCGCTCGGGCACCCCGGTGTGCTGCGGGTACGCCGTGTAGTTGGGCGAGGACTCACCGCGCACCTTGGCCCGCGGGTCGAACTGGCGGCGATACCAGGCCTCGCCGCGCGGCCAGTTGCGCTCCTCGATGAAGAAGTTGAGCTCCTTCGGCTTCGACATCGACACCTCGGGGTGCAGCGAGAGGTGGTAGTGCAGGCCGGAGGTGCCGCACTTCTGCGCGCCGATCACGATCAGGTTCGGCAACGCGCCGGAGCCGGCATCAGCGGCGCCGTTCGCGGCGGTGGTGGCGGGCTCCGAGGAGACGCTCATAGGGCGTTCAGGGTACCGGGGGGCACCCGCTCGCCGACGGTCACGACGCGCCGCGGGCGGGGGCGCTCGGCGAGGATCGCGCCCAGGCGCGAAGCGAAGAAGCGTGACCACGGCTCACCGCCCAGCTCGGCGGCGCGGGACCCCTCGCCCGGCACGTGCTCGACCCCCACGCCCAGCTCGCGCAGGGGCCGCAGGAGCGCCAGCGAGTCGATCACGACGAGGATGCGCTCGGCCCGCTCGCCCTCCGTCAGCAAGGCGCGCACCGCGCTCTCCAGGCGCTCGGCGTCCACCCCAGGCGCGAGCACGAGCGTCCGCGCTGCCGGGCGCCTGAGCGTCTGCAGAGCGATGGCCGCGCTCATCCGCGGCGCCTCCTTGAGCGTGGCGAGGGTGATGCGCGAGGACCGGTCTCCCCGAGTTCCTCCCCCCACTCCACCGCGCTCGCGCTCCGCGGCTGCGTCGGCCAGCCCCTCCACCCAGCGTGCGGCCTCCTCGGCGCCGTTCGCGGGCCGGGCCTCGGCGAGCGCTGCGCGCAGCTCACCGAGCCGGGCGCCGTCGAGGAGCTCGGCGAGGCGCGCCTCGAGCTCGGGGGCCTCAGGGCCCGTGACCGCGAGCCCGACGCCGGCGGCCTCCGCGTAGCGGGCGCGCGCGGCCTGGTCGTCGGTCTGGCGCCTCATCGGCACGTAGAGCGCCGGCACCCCGAAGCGGATCAGCTCGTGGTAGGCGTTGTAGCCGGCCGCCGAGACCACCGCGTCGAAGGCGCGCAAGTACCGGCTCATCGGATAGGTCGAGCGCAGGTGCACAACCCCGTCCGGGACCTCCGGCAGCTCCGCGAGCGCCGAGCTCAGCGCCGCGACCTGAACGTCAGGGCGCTCCACGAGCGCGGCGAGGCAGCGGCGCACCGCGTCGCGCACCTCCGCGCCCTGCCCAAGTGCGACGAGCACGTTCGTACGCCCCGCGGCGAGACCGAGCTCACGCTCGGCGTCAGCCCGCGGCAGCAGCTCGTCGTCCTCACAGAAGACGATGGGCGCGACCGCGTGCGCCTCGGCGCGCCGGGCGACGGTCGCGCCGCGGTCGAACTCGGCGGCGAACTCGCCCGGCTCGAGCACGTGCGTGAACGACTTCGTCCGCCCGAGCGCACCCGCGTTCGAGCCGGGCAGCCACATGGGCCGGCGGCTCCACACGCGCGCCGCCGGGCCCGCGGCGGGCAGCGCGTCCACGAAGCCCTGGTAGGGGTGGGCGCCGTCGAAGAGCACCACGCTCGCGCGGGCCTCCCGCAGGATGGCCCGCATGCGCGTGCGCAGCCGCCGCGACCAGCGCCAGTCGCTACCGGCCGTCGGCGTCGCGTGCGAGGCGATGTACTCGACCTCGAAGCCCTGCTCGGCGACGATGGGCGCGGCGGCCGAGAGCGAGACGAAGAGCGGCTCGTACCCGGGACGCAGCCGACGCGCGAGCGCCATCGAGCGCGTGAGGTGCCCGAGGCCCGTGCCATTCGACGAGACGAAGAGGATGCGGCGCCGCTCGCCCGCGCTCACGCCCGCCTCCACCCCGCCGCCAGAAGCGGCGCCGCGTGGTTGCCCTCGCGCGCGAGCGCGGCGATCAGCGCGCGATAGCGGACGTCGGTGAGCGCGCCTGCGCGCCTCGGCGGCGGCGGCAGCGCCGCGGTGAGCCGCTCCTGGAGGCCCAGGAAGCCGCCGATGCGCTCCAGCGCGGGTCCGGGGTCGGCCGGGTCGACGAACACCGCCAGAAAGCGGTTCGCGGGCAGCGAGAATGAGACGCCGTCGTCCGTGTCGCGCAACCCGGCCTCGATGCGGCGCAGATCGGCGGCCCAGGTCTCCAGGGCGCGCCAGCGCGCGCCCGCCGGCGCGCTCGCGGCAACCTGGCGCCCGTCGCTCACGACGTGCACGAAGCGCGCTTCGGGGAAGAGGCGCAAGAGCCCCTGCGCGTGCGGAAGAGCGTCGGGGTGGTGATCCACGAGCACGGCCTCGGAGCCGGGCGCGACCAGCGCCCGGAAGAGCGCGGCCGCCGCCTCCAGCGGCGCTGCGGGATAGTCGCTCAGGAATCGCTCGAGCGCCCGCTCTCGCTCCTCGACCGAGCGAGAGGCCGCGAGCGGGCGCTCGCCCTGCTCCCACCACGGGCCGCGCAGGCGTTCGGCGAAGCCCGTCAGGCTCGCACGGCCCTCGACGACGTCGAGCAGGCCGCCGGGCGCGACGTGAAAGCCCCAATCGGTCGGGACCGCGCTCCAGCCCGCCGCGTTCGCGAGCGCCTCGGCGATGGGTCGGGTCGGCGCCCCGCGCGCGCCGCCGAGGAAGACGGCCTCCACGGTCAGCCCTGGCCGCTGGCCGTCAGGCGCGCTCCGCGCTCGTAGTTGCGCCGCAGCACGGGGGCGACGCTGTAGTTCTCGCGCTCGAGCCGCTGCAGAGCGCTCTCGTAGCGCTCGACGACCGCGCGCTGGCCGGCCTCGTCCAGGCCACCCCGCCAGCGCTCGCGATGGGCGTTCGTGGCGTTCATCTCGGCGTCAAAGAACGTGCGCATCGGCTCCTCATCCTGGATGCCGAGGAAGCGCAGAACGCCCTCGTACGACGCGTCGCGATCACCCCAGACGAGTTCGTCGAGACAGACGATGTGGAGCTTCGAGCGATCGCTCATCCCGCGTGTCCCCTCCTCGGCGAGGCGCAGGCGGCCCTCCCACCACTCAATGCCGCTGAGCTGATCGGTCGGGTGATGGTCCTTCTCGCGCAGGGAGACCTTCGACGAGCCGGAGTCGCGCCCGTCGCGCACGGAGTGGATGAAGAGCGCCTCCGGGAAGATCCGCTGCAGGCCGGGGGCCGAGGCGATTGTGAAGCAGCTCATCTCGACGAGCCCGGGCTTGCCGGCTTCCTCGGCGAGCGGCGCGAGCAAGTCCAGGTAGATCCGGCGGCAGGCCGCGACGAGCTCGGGGGCGGGCTCCGCGCCCGCGGCGGGCGCGCTCAGGCCGGCGGTCGCCTCCTCGAAACGCGCGGCGGCGGCCTCGAATCGCTCGCGCGGCACGATCTTGTGAAGGCCCCGGGGCCTCACCTCCGAGTCCGTGCGGCGGAAGCGGGCGCGCCACTTCGCCCGGACGAAGGCGCGGTCGCCGACGCGGACCCGGTGCCACCAGTAGCCGCGCAGCTTCGTGAGGAACTCCTGCGGCGTGGCGCGGCCGGTCACCACGTCCGCGAGGCCCTTCGGGTTGCAGTGGAAACGGCACTCGATCGGCACCGAGTAGAGCGCCGAATGGTGGTCGAGGAGCTCGGCCATGATGTGCGTGCCGCTACGGCCGGTGCCGCCGACGAAGACGATCGGAGTGGGGGTCTTGGGCTCGCTGCTCATGTCGATTCGGGCTCCCTGGCGCGCCGGCGCTCGTATGTGCGGCGCAGGAGCGCAGCGCAGGTTATCCCGTCGGCCTCGAGGCGCTCCAGAGCGGCGCGGTAGCGCGCGTCGAGCGCCGCCGCCTTGCGGGCCGAGAGGCCCCGTCGCCAGCGCTCGACGTTGCCCTGCTCGGGGCCCATCTGACCGTGGTAGAAGCGCCTGATCCGCTTCCCGGGCCGCACGCCGACGAAGCGCGTGATCGGGCCCAGTGCCCCCCGGCGGCGGCCCTCGATCAGCTCGTCGAGGCTGAGCTCGAGCAACCGTCCCTCGGGGATCGCCCGCGCGCCCGCGTCGATCGCGCGGATGCGCCGCTCCCACCAGTCGATTCCCTGGCGGCGGGTGCGCGGATACACGATCCCCCGCGTTTGCGAGACGCGCGAGGCCGAGGCGTCGCGGCCGTCGCGCACGACGTGGATGAACTTGGCCTCGGGGAAGAGCCGCAGGAGCGTCGGCGCCTGCGCGATCACATCGCAGCTCTGCTCGATGATCCCGCTGCGCTTGCGCTCGTGGGCGTGCGGCATGAGCAGGTCCAGGAACAGCTGCCGGCAGGCGGCCTCAGGCTCGTCGTCGAAGCGCTCGTCGAACGCCGCGAGCGCGGCGTCGTAGCGCTCGCGCGGCACGAAGCGGTACATGCCGCGCATCCGATTGGTCTGAAAGCCGCGCCACCAAAAGCCCCGCATACGGCGCAGAAAGCGGGCCTTGGAGACCTCGCCGGCGAGCAGCCCCGGGAACCCGTCGGCGTCCACGTGGAAGCGGCACTCAACGGGGATGGTCCGGTAGTGCGAGTGCTTGCCGAGCAGCTTGGCGACCACGTGGGTGCCACTGCGGCCGGTGCCGCCGACGAAGACGATCGGGGTGATGTCCTCCGGGCGCGCGCGGCCCTTGTGCGTGAGCTCAGGCGGCACGTACGTGACGTGCGCTGGGCGTTCTTCGCCGTCGCCGGCTTGGGCGTGAATGGAGCTGCTCTGGGTCATGAGGACTAGTCCCGCAGGACGAAGCGATCGACGTACCGCCCGCACGCCTGCGCGAGCGGGACCTCGGCCGGATCACCCGCCTCGGTGAAGGTGAGGGTACCCAGCCAAACGCGCCGCTCGACCCCCAGCAGGCGCTGCAACCCAGACGGTTCCGGGGCGCGGACCTCGACCTCGACCTCGCCCGGCAGGTCGCCGTCCACGTCCAGTTCGCCGGCCGGCCAGAAGGCGCCGCGGCCCTCGTGCGAGAGGTAGATGCCTTCCAGTGAGGGCGGCAGCTCGGCAACCAGCTCGCCGTTCGCGTACACGCTGAGCGGGACCTGGCTGTGGTACTGCAGCGAGATGCGCCAGGTTCCCGGCTCAAGCGGCACGCTCACCGACGCCGAGCCCGGCGCGGCGAAGGCGCGCTGCGGAGACCAGGCCTTCTCGCCCAGCACGACCGGGGTGGGCAGGACGAGCGCGGTGCCCGGATGGTGGTTGAAGCGGGCGTGGCGTCCCTCGCAGTCGAAGACCACACCGGGATCGCCCCCCTCATCCGGCAGCACGAGCGAGTTCGGGCCGCGCCCGCGACGCTCCCAGAGCACGTAGTCGCCGTCGCGAGCGACCTCGCGCCAATTGGGTGGCGGCGTCGAGGCGTAGGCGGCCGCGGGCGTGATCGCGTAGTCGAAGCGGTCGAGCTTGCGCGGCTTGAGCGTGTCGAAGTCGACCGCCGTGCCGAGCTGCCAGGCCTTCTCGGGGCGCGCCTTGACGCTCGGCGGGACGAAGCCGGCGGGGCTCTCGATCAGCGTCCCGCGCAGGTAGTACGCGGCAAAGCGATCCACCCCAAGGAAGACGAGACGCTCGCCCTCCGCCCTCTCCGCGAGCCGCTCGAGCGACTGCTGGCGCTCGTCGAAGCCGATCGGAGCGGCCCGCAGCGCCAGGAACGTCGATGTGGCCGCCAGCGCGGCAAAGAGCACGCCGATGGCCAGGCGGGCGGCCCCCACCCTGCCCTGCGCCGGCGCCAGAAACCAGCGCAGCGTGACGAGCATCGCGATCGGGGCGAGCACGGCGAGCGCCTTCGCCTCGACGTGGATCTCGGTGAAGGGGCGCGCCACTATGTAGATCAAGCCGGCGGCCGCGAGCGTCGCGGCGAGCGCCCACTCGCGCCGGCGGGCCGTGGCCAGGCCGGCCACGAGCACGCAGAGCCCGGCGAACCCGCTCGCGAGCAGGGAGCCCGGAACCTCGCCGCGGACCACCCGGAAGTCGCCCTCGGGCCAGATCCCGAACGCCTCCCCGGGGAAGACCGGCGAGCTCAGGCGCCCGCGCGAGAGGCCGATGTCGTCGACGCGGCGCAGGAACTCGCGCGCGGGCTCGAGCGCGACCGCAGCGACCGCCAGCGCGAGCAGCGCAGCGAGCGCCAGCGCGCCGCGATGGCGGCCGAGCGCCGCCGCCACCCTTCGCAGCGCGCCGTCCAGCTCGCCCGCGAGCAGCTTGACCGCGACCCAGATCGCGAGCGCAACCCCGAACCAGGCGACGCCGGGGATCGAGTACGTGAACACCGCGCCCGCGCCAAGCAGGACGATCGCCCCCGCCCGCGCCCGCGGGCGCAGCTCGGCCGCGCCGAGCGCCACCGCGAAGGCGACGACGAACAGGGCCATCGCGGTCTCCTTGAACGCACTCTGCGCGAGGAACGAGGCGGCCAGGTACGGCAGCGCGACGAGCGCCGCGGCGGGCACGCGCGCCCAGCGGCGCAGGCCCCCGAGCGCCCCGAGGGCAGCGAGCGCGGTGAGCGCGGGGATCGCGAGCAACAGCCCGTTGAAGGCCGCGACCAGGTTGATGCCCGTGAGCGCGGAGCTCGCCGCGGCGAGC
Source organism: uncultured bacterium (assembly GCA_965652565.1). Classification (GTDB taxonomy): domain Bacteria; phylum Actinomycetota; class Thermoleophilia; order Solirubrobacterales; family 70-9; genus RSA11. The sequence goes on along the minus strand of CBFGWL010000059.1, from coordinate 10,824 downwards.
GCCTGGGGTCCGACGGGATAGCCGAACGCGACGGCGTTGGGGCGGGGACCGAAGCCCTCAGCGAGCCAGTCCGCCCAATAGAGCTGCGCGGCGTGGTCGTTCGTGTAGATGCCCTCCCCGAGCACGCCCGCCCGCTCGTTGAACAGGAACGGCAGCGAGGCCACGAGCACGACGAGCACCGCGGCGGCGACTGCGATCCGCCGGTCCGCGCGCGCCCCCGCCTCGGGGACCCGCTCACGGCGGCGCCACTTAAACCAGGCGCATGCTGCCGCGAGGAGCACGACCAGGACGCCCGCGGTCACGCCGCGGCCGGGCAGCCGCACGGCGATCGGCGCCACCGTGACCAAGGCCGCGAACCCGACCGCTCCGGCCAATGGCCCCGGCTGCCGCGCGCCCAGCGCCGCCATCAACCCCGCGCCGATCGCAAGCGAGGCGAGGACGAGCAGCGCGGCGATGAGCCAGATCTCGATCACGGACCTTCCCCGGCGTTCGGCGGCGGCTGATTGGCGTGCGGCACGAGGTTCACCGAGTCACCGGTGAGCTCGGCCGCGGAGAGATCGGGCAGGCCGCTGCAGAGCTCCGGGTTGAGCTCGCCCTGGATCTCGAAGACGCTCACCGGGCCGTCGCGCAGGACCTCGCTCGTCGCGGGGTCGGTGCGCGTCCACAGCGCCTCCTTCGTGTCGGTGAGGCCGCCGCGCTTCGGGTCGTAGGGGTCGTACATCGTCACCACGAAGTCGTAGCCGCCCGCGTTGATCTCCTCGCGCCACGTCGCGCAGTCGGGGATGCGCAGGAACGCGTCGTCGGGCCCCTCGATCCCCAGCCACTGCACCTGGTTGGAAAGGTCGGTGCCGTAGAACGCGTACTGGTTGAAGACGCCGCGCACACCCGAGATCGCGATCTTGGCGTCGCGCAGATCGCGGGCCCAGCGCACCGCCTCGGCGATGTTGAGCTGCGGACTCAGGTTCGCGTAGCGGCGCTCCAGGTAGTGGCGCTCGATGACGAACCCCGCGGCGGTCAGGCCCGCGAGGCCGATCGTCGCGACGGTCACGAGCCGCCGGCGCGTGGCGGCGGGACCCACCCAGCCACGGCTGCGCAGGAACGCGGCCGCCGCGAACAACCCGAGCACGAACAGGCCGGTCGCGATCGCGCCCTTGCGGTGGCCGCCCTCGGGCCACTGCACGATCGAGAGCGTGGTGACCGTGGCGAGCAGGCCGAGCGCGACGAGCGTGGCCGCGCGGCGCCGAGGGGTCGCACGGAACGCGGGCAGGGTCGGAAGCAGCGCGAGGCCGATCGCCACCGCGGGCGCGAGGTAGCGGATGTTCCACTCGAACGAGATCGGCTCCCCCTCCTCGCCCGCGGCGGTCAGCGGGGTGAACACGTACGCGATCGCGGTCAGCACCGCGACCGCGCCCAGGGCGCGCAACAGCGGCTCGCGGCCGCGCCAGACCGCGTAGATGCCACCCCCCACCGTGCCCAGCAGCACCAGCGGCCAGAGCGGGCCGAGCTCCTCGGCCAGGTACGGAAAGAACCACTCGCGCCAGACCTCGGTGTCGTTCCAGTAGTGGACGACGGCGTGGCCGGGGCGCAGTTGGAACGTGCGCTCGGGCGAGGGCAGATCGAGCGGCCCGAAGGCGGTGAGCGGCAGCGGATTGCCGGTGAGGACGAGGTTGCGCACGTACCAGTAGCCGCCCGCGAGGGCCGCCGCGCCCGCGAAGATGAAGCCGGCGCGCGCCCGCAGCCCCCGCGGGCTCGCCAGGGCGACGGCGAGCGCGAACAGCGCCGCTGGCGCGACGAACGAGAGCTTCGTGCCGGCCGCGATCCCGACCGCGAAGCCGGCGACGAGCAGGGCGCCGCCCGCGATGACGCGCTCCGCGGAGCAGCGCGCGGCGTTCACGACGACGGCCATCGCCGCCAGCAGCAGGCTCACGCCGACGATGTCGTTGAGCGACTCCCCCGCCTGGAAATCCGTCATCGTCTCGGCGCCCAGGACCACCGCGCCCCCCAGCAGGGCGTGCGGGGCGACGCCGTAGGGGCGCCCGATCGCCCAGCACGCGAGCAGGCCGAGCGCGAGGAAGCCCAGGTTGAGCACGGGCGAGACGAAGTCGCGCTCGAAGGCGAGCAGCGGGATCGCGTGGAAGAGCTCGGAGCTGGCCGGGTAGAAGTGCGCGAAGAAGATCGGGTCGAAGAACTCGTAGCCCCACGTGTCGCCCGACTGCATGAACTTCGCGGAGAGCGGCATGTGGTACCAGAGCGAGTCCGCGCGGCCCATACCGCCCGCGAGCCCCGTGAGCGTCGGGATCGCCCAGCCCGCGAAGACGAGCGCAACGACGACTGCGACGACCGGCACGCCGTAGCGCGGGCCGGGGGGCGCCGGCGGCTCCCCCGCGCCTGCCGGCGCCGTGCGGCGCTCGAGCGCCCCGGCGACCAGCGGCGCGACGGCGGCAACGGCGAGCGCGCCGAGCAGATAGCCGATCTTCGTGAAGAGCCCGAACGTGCCGAGCAGCTCGCCGAGCAGGAGCGCGAGCGTCAGTCCGAGCACGATGTCGGCGACGAGCGCCGGTGGGCCCGACCAGCCCCGCAGCAGCGCGCGCCGCAGGCGCACCGCCGCGAACGCCAGCGCGCCGAGGGTGATGGCCAGGACGAGGACGCCGAGCAGGTAGTCGCCCGGGCCGAGCACGCGCTCGGATGCCGGGGCGAAGGTGGGGTTCACCGCAGGCGCCCCCGGCGCGGTCCGCGTACTAGTCGCCGAGCCCCTTGACGATCGCCGAGCCCTCGCCGGCGGCGACCATGCCCATCTTGCGCGCGCCGCGCTCCGCGGCATCGGGCTCGTTCAACGTGGCGGCGCGCTCGCGCAGGCGCTTGTTCTCGCGCTTGAGCTCGGCCAGCTGGGCGGTCTCCGCCTTCGAATCGCGGTAGGCGTCGATGAAGTTGACGAGCGGGTTGACGTATAGGACGAGGATGGCGAACAGCACGAGCACCAGCGCGATGCGCCCCACCCGGTCCCAGTGGATGCGCGAGCGCCGACGCGTGCCGCTTCGGGGAGCGATCCGATACGCGCGTGAACTCACGCATCATCGGTTCAACGCCGGCGGCGGATTACCTGCCGGCGCCAGCGAAGGCCGAGATGCCCTTGTAGGTCGCGCTCCCGCCCAGCTCCTCCTCGATGCGCAGCAGCTGGTTGTACTTGGCCACGCGGTCCGAGCGGGACGGCGCGCCGGTCTTGATCTGGCCGACGCCCGTCGCCACCGCGAGGTCGGCGATCGTCGTGTCCTCGGTCTCACCGGAGCGGTGCGACATGACGGCGGTGTAGCCGGCCTCCCGGGCGATGCGGATCGCCTCCAGGGTCTCGGTGAGCGTGCCGATCTGGTTGACCTTGATCAGGATGGAGTTGGCGACGCCCGCGTCGATCCCGCGCTGCAGGCGCTCGGGGTTCGTCACGAAGAGGTCGTCGCCGACCAGCTGACAGCGCGCGCCGATCCGATCGGTGAGCAGCTTCCAGCCGTCCCAGTCCTCCTCGTCCATGCCGTCCTCGATCGAGATGATCGGGAAGCGGTCGCAGGCCGACTCCCAGTACGCGGCCATCTCCTCCGGCGAGAGGGAACGGCCCTCGTGCTCGAGCACGTACGCGCCGTTCGAGTACACCTCGCTCGTTGCCGGATCGAGGGCGATGTTCACGTCCTCACCGGGCCGGTAGCCCGCCGCCTCGATCCCGGCGACGAGCGCCTCCAGCGCCGCCTCGTTCGAGTCGAGGTCCGGGGCGAAGCCGCCCTCATCGCCCACGGAGGTCGCGAGCCCACGCTCGTGCAGCGTGCGCTTGAGCGCGTGGAAGACCTCGGCGCCCATCCGCAGGCCGTCGGAGAAACTGCTCGCGCCCGTCGGCACGACCATGAACTCCTGGAAGTCGACCTTGTTGTCGGCGTGCGCCCCGCCGTTCAGGACGTTCATCATCGGCACCGGCAGGACGTTGGGCTCGCCCGCCCCGGCCAGCTCGGCCACGTAGCGGTAGAGGGGCACGCCGGCGTCGGCCGCAGCGGCGCGGGCCACCGCGAGCGAGACGCCGAGGATCGCGTTCGCGCCGAGCCGCGACTTGTTCGCGGTTCCGTCGAGTTCGATCATCTTGCGATCGAGGCCCTGCTGGTCGGTCGGGTCCGCGCCGGTAAGCGCCTGGGCGAGCTCGCCGTTCACGTTCGCGACCGCCCCGCTCACCCCCTTGCCGGCCCACGCGTCGCCGCCGTCGCGGAGCTCGGTGGCCTCGAACTCGCCGGTCGAGGCCCCGGAGGGCACCGCGGCGCGGCCGGTCGCGCCGGAGTCGAGCGCGACGTCGACCTCGACGGTCGGGTTGCCGCGCGAATCAAGAATCTGCCTACCGTGAATTTTCTGAATCTTCGCCATAAGTCCTTACGTGACAAGCGCCCGCAACGGGACGCGCGGGCGCGGGCGGCATTGTGTCACGGCGACGCGCGCCGCGCCTCCTCGCGGGCGCGATGGGCGGCGCCGCGGAGGGCGAGCTCGGGATCGACGCCGAGCCCGCGCGCGATCCGGACGACCTCGAGCAGCAGATCCCCCACCCAGCGTTCGGCCCGCTCGCGCTCGGCGCCCTTGGGCGGCTCGGAGCCGCCCTCGGGATCCGCTCGGCGCAGGATCTTGCGCGCGTAGAGCAGCGCGGGCAGGTTCTCGGGTACGTCGGCGAACGGGTCCTCTGCTCCGCGGCCCTCGACCTCGCGCTTGATGCGATCCCAGTTGGCGAGCACGTCGGCGGCGGTCGCCGGGTCGCCCGCGAGCAGCTCACGCGCCTCGCTCTCGGCGAAGACGTGGGGGTGGCGGCGGATCAGCTTGGCGCTCATCCCCTCGGCGACGTCGGCCAGGCTCCCCGCGCCGCGCTCCTCCAGCAGCAGCGCGAGGAAATAGACCTGGAAGAGCACGTCGCCGAGCTCGTCGCGCAGCTTGGCGTCGTCGCCGCTGGCGGCCGCGTCGGCGAGCTCGTACGCCTCCTCGACGGTGTGCGGGACGATCGAGCGCTCGTCCTGCTCGCGATCCCAGGGACACTCGACGCGCAGGCGCCTCGTGATCTCATCGAGGCGCGCCAGCGCCTCGGCCGCGGTGAAGCGCTCGTCGCCGGGCGCGCTCAGCTCAGCCGCCGCCGGTCAGGCCCTGCAGGTCGATGCCCTGTGGCATCGCCGGAGCCTCTCGGCTGGTGATCGGACCCTGCGGACGACCGGTGGCGCCGATGTTGCCGGCGGTGCCGGGCTCGACCGGGCGGATCGAGGGGACGAACGCGGGGCAGCCGAGCTCCTGCTCGTTGCCCTCGGCGTCGGTCGGCGGCTCCTCGCCGTCATCGTCGCCGGTGCAAGCGTCGGGCGGCGGTTCGGCGTTGGCGCACCGCTCGATCAGGTAGTCCTCGGCGCAGACCGTGCGGCCGGTCCACTTCACGGCGAAATCCGTCTGGAAGTCCGAGGCGAGCTGCTGCTGGCGCTGGGCGACCAGGGTCTGGCGGATCTGCTCGCGCGTCTGATCGTCCAGCTCCTGCGTGCTGGCCTCGGTGACGTTGGTGACCTGGAGCACGTAGAAGTTGGAGTCGCCCTCGATCGGCCCCACGAGCTCGTCGACGGACGCGCTGAAGATGGCCTGGTCGAGCGCGGGCTCGTTCTGGCCCTGCACGACCGCCTGGCGCAGACCACCGGCGTTGGCGGTCGCCTCGTCGGTCGAGAAGCGCTTGGCGGCGCGGCGCCAAGCGCCGGCCGAATCGTCGTCGCTGAGCTGATCGAAGGCGCGTTGCGCGTCCTGCTGCTTGTTCGTGGTGATCACGCGGACGTCACGGCTCTCGGGCTGCTCGAACTGGGCGATGTTCGAGTCGTAGTACTCGGTCACCTCGTCGTCGGTGACCTCGATGTCCTCGTTGAGCAGGCGCTCCTGGATGCGCGTGGAGAGCAGCTGCAGGCGCACGCGCTGCAGCGCGTCCTCCTCGGTGTAGCGCTGCTGGCGCAGGAAGCGCTGCCACTCCTTCTGGTTGCCGAACTGCTCCTCGCGGATGCGCTCGAGCTCATCCTCGACAGCGGCGTCGCTCACCTCGATGCCACGCTCCTGAGCCTCGCCCTCGACCCACTTGCCGAGAATGAGGTCGGAGATCGCCGCTTCCTTGATCACGTCGTACTGGGGCGTGCCGGCCTCCGGCGGACGGCGCAGGCCCTGCCGGGCCGCGGCCTGCTCGAAGGCAGCGTCGAACTGCTCCTGGGTGATGTCGCCGCCGTCCATGTCGTCGACGAAGGCGATATCGCCCTCGGGCAGGTCCGGCCCGCCGAACCCGCTCGTCACGCCAACGAAGGCGATTGCGAACACCACTGCGGCCGCGAGCACCAGCGCGACCAGCTTTCTGCGATCTCCTCTTGTCCCACGCACGAGCGGGAACCCTACCTAACTCCGAGCGTCGTCCGCTCAGCAGCGGCGACGAGCGCCTCAACGAGGCCCACGACGGCGTCGAGGCGCTCGGCCGGCTCGCTCGGCACGCGCAGCGACAGCGTGCGCTTCGAGGTCTCGTACAGCGCCTCGGGGATCGACTCGCGGATCGCCGCGACCTGGTCGCTGCTCAGCTCGAGCGGCGAGATCGAGAGGCGCCCGCCGCGGATCTCGGCGACGCGCGCGCCGAGCCGGCCCACCTCGAGGCGGACGCGCTGGAGCTCGAGCAGCGCGTGCACGGGCTCCGGGACCTCCCCGAAGCGGTCGCGCAGCTCCTCCGCGAGCGCACGCAGCTCGCCCGTCTCGCGCGTGCCCGCGATGCGGCGATGCAGCTCGATCTTCGCCGCCTCGTACGGGATGTAGTCGCTGGGCACGTAGGCGCTCACGTCGATGTCGAGGCGCACCTGCGCCTCGGGCGCCTCCTCCTCCGCGGCGCCGCCGCGCAGGGCCTCGGTGGCCTCCTCGAGCATCGCGAGGTAGAGCTCGAAGCCGACGGCCGCGACGTGGCCCGACTGCTCGTTGCCGAGCAGATCGCCCGCGCCGCGCAGCTCGAGGTCCCGCATCGCGATCGCGAAGCCCGAGCCGAGCTCCGTGTGGTCGGCGAGCGTCGCCAGGCGTGCGGAGGCCTCGGGCGAGAGCTGCTCCTCGGCCGGGTGCAGCATGTAGGCGAAGGCGCGCTCCTGCGAGCGCCCCACGCGGCCGCGGATCTGGTAGGCCTGCGCCAGCCCGAGCAGGTCGGCGCGCTCGACGATGAGCGTGTTCGCCTGCGGGATGTCGAGACCGGACTCGATGATCGTGGTCGCGACGAGGCAGTCGGCGTCGCCGCGCAGGAAGCTCAGCATGGTGGTCTCGAGCTCGACCGCGTCCATGCGCCCGTGCGCCTCGGCGAAGCGCACGCCGGGACACAGCGCGCGCAGGCGCTCGGCGGTCTCGTGCAGTGTCTCGATGCGGTTGTGCAGGAAGAACACCTGCCCCCCGCGACCAACCTCCCGTTCGATCGCCCGGCGCACGAGCTCCTCGTCGAACGGACCCACGTAGGTGCGGATCGGCCGCCGGCCCTCCGGCGGCGTCTCGATCACGGAGATGTCGCGCAGGCCCGCCAGGCTCATCTGCAGGGTGCGCGGGATCGGCGTCGCCGAGAGCGAGAGCACGTCCACGCGCAGCTTGAGCTGGCGCAGGAGCTCCTTCTGGCGCACGCCGAACCGCTGCTCCTCGTCGATGATGAGCAGGCCCAGGTCCTTGGCGCGCACGTCGCGCGAGAGCAGGCGATGCGTGCCGATCAGCACGTCGATCTTGCCCTCGGCGAAGCGCTGCAGCACCTCGCGGGTGTCGGCCGGCTTGCGCAGGCGCGAGACGCCGTCGACCTCGAACGGCAGATCGGCGAAGCGCTCGCGGAACGTGCCGAGGTGCTGCTGGGCGAGCACGGTGGTGGGCACGAGGACCATCACCTGCTTGCCGTCCTCGGCGGCCTTGCAGGCAGCGCGCAGAGCGACCTCGGTCTTGCCGTAGCCGACGTCGCCGCAGATCAGCCGGTCCATCGGCTGGTCTGACTCCATGTCGGCCTTGGTCGCCTCGATCGCCTCGAGTTGGTCGGCGGTCTCGCGGTACGGGAAGTCCTGGTCGAGCTTGAGCGACCACTCGCCGTCGGGCGGGTAGGCGTGCCCCTTGCGCGTGGCGCGCTCGGCGTAGAGGTTGAGCAGCTCGCCCGCGAGCTCGCGCGCGGCGCGGCGGGCGCGCGCCTTGATCGCGTCCCAGCGCTTGGAGCCAAGCGCGGAGAGCTGCGGGGTCTCACCGCCGACCCCGACGTAGCGCGTGATCTTGGCGAGCTGCTCGGTGGGCGCGAAGACGCGATCGCCGCCCTTGTACTCGAGCTCGAGGTAGTCGCGGGTGATCCCGCCGACGGTCTTCGTCTCGAAGCCCGCGAAGCGCGCGATGCCGTGGTCCTGGTGGACGACGTAATCGCCCACGCGCAGCTCGGCCATCGAGGCGAGCGAGCCCTTGACCGTGGGCGCCGCCGCCTTCCGGCGGTGCACGAGCTTGCGCCACGGGTAGACCGCGAGGCGCAGCGAGGGCGCCACGAACCCCTCGCTGAGCGAGGCCTCGGCGAAGGCCAGCTCGGCGGGCCACTCGCCCTCGGGGCCGGTGGGTGGGCCGCCGTCGAGCAGGCGCGCGTCGAGGCGCTTGAGGTTGAAGCGCGAGCGCTCGGCCTCGCCGCGGTGCTCGAACGCGACGACCACGCGGTAGCCGGAGCGCAGCTCGCGCTCGAGCTGCCCCTCCGCCTCGGTCAGCGACCGCGCCGGCGAGATCGCCGCCTGCGCGCGCAGCACCGGCTCGCCGTCGTCCCCCTCCTCGGCGTCGCCCCGTGGGGCTCGTAGGTGCAGTGCGGCGCGCTCAGCGAGGGGTTCGGCGACGTCCACGTAGAAGCGCCGTGCGTCGTCGGTGTGCATGGAGGCAGTCACGTCGTCCCAGTGGTCGCGCAGCGCCGGCTCGATCTCCTCCTCGCCCGCGATCACGATCGCCGTGTCGTCGGCGATCAGCTCGAGCGGCGCGCGGAAGCGATCCACGGGGACGAGCTCGGCGATCGCCGGGCGCTCGCCGGCCTCTTCGTCCAGGACGAGCTCGGCGGCCTCGCGGTGCTCCGACGCGAGCTCGGCGGCGGGCGCCAGCTCGACGGAGTCGACCTCGCCCAGGGAGCGCTGGGTGAACGTCGAGAACCAGCGCATCTGCTCGATCTCGTCGCCGAAGAGCTCGATGCGGATCGCGCGGTCCTCGGTCGCCGGGAACGCGTCGAGGATGTCGCCGCGAATCGCGAACTGCCCGCGCTCCTCCACCTGGTCGACGCGCTCGTATCCCGCGTCGGCGAGCAGCTCGGCGGCGAAGCTGAGGTCGATCTCCTCCCCCACGCGCAGCTCGAAGCCCTCGGGCCGCAGGTCGGGCTCGGGGACGGTCTCGGCGAGCGCGACCGCACTCGCCACCACGACCGGGGCGCCCTCGTCGGCGGAGCGCCGGCCGGCGAGCGCGTCGAGAGCGGCGATACGCAGGCCGACCAGGTGCGGCGAGGGCGCGACCTGCGAGGCGTAGCCGGTGCCGCGCGATGGGTAGTGGCGGACCTTGCGGGGCGCGAGATAGGCGCGCAGATCGCGCGCGAGCTCGCGCGCGGAGACGTCGTCGGGGAGCACGACGAGCAACGGCCGGCCCGCGAGGGCGTCGTCGGCAAGCGCGGCGATCAGGTACGGCTGAATCGCACTCGAGGCACGCGCGCTCGCCCCGCCTTCGCGGGTCGCCTCGGCGAGCGCGAGGTACGCCTCGTCGTCGGTCGCTAGGTCAAGAAGGGCACGCAGCGACATCCGCAAGCAAATCTAGGGGGCGGGCTCGCGGAGGTCGTGAGGGCGTGATGGGTTGGTGGTGGCGAGGGGCGGCGCAAGCGTCGGCGGCGGCGTGGCCGGGGCGGTTGTGATCGCGCCAACGTCGGGGATCGGGCGGCGAAGGAGGAGGTCGCATTGGAGGAATCGCGACCTGGCGGGCACCCGGCCACGCGAGATCGCAGTTACAACGACGGGATGGTCGTAATCGCGAACTCGATGAGGCGTCGTCCACGAGATCGCGATTGAGACGACGGGGTCGTCGTAATCGCGACTTCGCGCGAGCGGGCCGCGCGAACCCGCGATCCCGTCACGTAGCGCAACGAGATCACCGCTTCGATCCAAGCCTTCCCCCGAACCCCAGATCTCGTCACATAAGGGAGCGAGATCACGGGTTCGATCGCAAACCGAGAGACGAACCCGCGATCCCGTCACCCGCGCCCGCCGGTTCCCCCCGCCCGCCGCAACGTTCAGCCCTAGTCGTCGGTTTTCGATCACGTGGGCTGAACGACCGTGCCTCCCGCCGCGCCCCGCGCGACGTTCAGCCCTGGTCGTCGCTTTTCGACTACGAGGGCTGAACGTCGGGGCCGTCGGCGGCGTTTCGCGCGACGTTCAGCCGTAGTCGTCGATTTTCGACTACGTGGGCTGAACGTGCGTGCCGCCAGCTGCGCCCCGCGCGACGTTCAGCCCTGGTCGCCGGTTTTCGACTACGTGGGCTGAACCTCGGCGTTTGCGGCAGTCCACGGCGCACCTGCGCGCACCGTGTGCCCCACTGCGCACGCCGTGTGCCCGAACGCACGCGAGAGACGCTGCGCACCCGCGCCCCCCGCAACCTCTCTCCCTCTTCTTTGCCCATCAACCCGGGCGGCGCCGGCGCGAACGATCCGGCGACGCCGCCACCCAAGCCGGGCCCACGCACGCCCCGGCCCCGCCGCCACACGGCCGGGGCCACGTACAACCCGGCCCCGAGCCCGCGCGGCACGCCCCGGCGCCACCACCACCCCGACTT
>CBFGWL010000058.1:0-19629 GCA_965652565.1 uncultured bacterium | reverse complement strand
TTCGTGATTGTGTGGGATCAACCAACACAATCGTGATCTCGTGGGGGCCCCGCCGCCGCACCGGCCGGCCCCGCCGCCACGACGGCCGGGACCACGGACAACGCGCCCACAGGCCCGCGCGCCCGCCCAGAGGCCCCGGGCGCCCTAGAACAGCCCCTGCGTCCCCGCCGCGCGCAGCGCGAGGCCGAAGACGACGAGCGCCGAGACGGCCATGATCCCCGTCTCGCGCCGGAAGATCGCGAGCGCGATCAGGCGCTGGCGCTCGCGCGGCAGCGCCTCGAAGTCGATCCCCTCCAGCTCGCGCGCCCCCGCGCCGGCGCGGGCGCCCTCCGCGAGCATCGAGACCACCACGGGCAGGACGCCGTACAGGTAGTGCAGGCCGTCGCCCGCCTCGCGGCCGAGGAGGAGCAGGATCGCGCCCAAAAGCACCTGCACGACCACCGTCGCCTGCGCCACGCGGAGCAGGTACCAGAAGCCCTCGGACGGCTGCTGGCGCAGCCAGGCGAGCCCGCCCCAAAGGCCCGCGCCGAGGTTGGTCGCAAGCACCGCGACGCCGACGATCAAATGGACTTTGTCCATACCCTGGTCATTTGGTCGGAATTGGCATTCTGATGCGGAAAAACACTATGTGGCATCGGCGCACAAGCGCCCTATATCGTTAGCCGCGCAGTGCTTCGCAGCTATATCCCAGCTCTCGTCTTCATCGGCCTCGGAGCGATCATCGGAACGGCGCTCGTGATGGTCAATTCGCTCCTTGGCCCGAAAGGCGGCGGCAGGGTGAAGGGTGACCCCTACGAGTCCGGCCTGCCCTCGGAATTCTCGCGGACATTCCGGTGGGGCGTGTCGTTCTACATGGTCGCGATGCTCTTCATCCTCTTCGATATCGAGGTCGTGTTCCTCTATCCGGTCGGTGTGATCCTCAACAGCGCCGACTCGGTCTTCGTCCTCGCTGAGATCCTGGTCTTCGTGGCGCTGCTTCTGGTTGCCCTGATCTACGTGTGGCGAAGGGGTGCGCTCGATTGGAGATAAAGCGCGAGAAAATCCGCTCGGCCCTCCCGCTCGATGAGCCGGACGCGCCGTCGAACCTGCGCGTCCGCCAGCTTCGCGCTCGTGATCTGCTGCGCGGTGAGCTCTCCGAGGAGGAGATCGAGCAGCTCGTTTCCGAGCAGACGTTCACGACCCGCCTCGACAAGGTCCTGAACTGGGGCCGCTCGAACGCGGTCTTCCCCGCCACCTTCGGCCTCGCCTGTTGCGCGATCGAGATGATGTCGATCGTCTCGCCGCGCTACGACATCGCCCGCTTCGGCGCCGAGGCCATGCGCGCCTCGCCGCGCCAGGCGGACCTGCTGATCCTCTCGGGCCGCGTCTCGATCAAGATGGCGCCGGTCGTCCGCCGCCTCTACGACCAGATGCTCGAGCCCAGGTGGGTGATGTCGATGGGCGCCTGCTCCTCGTCGGGCGGGATGTTCGCCAACTACGCCGTGGTGCAGGGCGCCGACAAGTTCCTGCCGGTCGACATCCACGTCCCCGGCTGCCCGCCGCGCCCCGAGGCGGTGCTCTACGGCTTCAACAAGCTCCAGCGGATGATCCAGGGCAACCCCGATCCGGGCTGGCGCACGCGCTACAACGCGCACGGCACCGAGGAGTGGGCGCGCGAGCTCGGCGTGATCACCGACGAGGCGCGCGACGCCTACGCGGCCGCCCACGAGGCCGCAAAGCAGGCCGGCGTCCCGGTCTCGGGCGAGCCCGGCGGGGAGGTGGACGTCATCGGTCCGCCGCAGGAGCGGACGGAAGCGGTAACCGATCGCGCGGAACGCGACCGCGGCAGGTTCCTCTAAGGAGAGCGCGGAGGACAGGCGGGATGCCCGACGCAGCAGGACTCGAACTCATCGCAGGGGAGATCAACGATCGCCATCCGGGCGCGATCCTGGCGACCTACCACGAGCACGGCCAGGCCTGCTTGATCGCCGAACCCGAGCACATCCGCGAGATCCTCGCCTGGCTGCGCGACACCCCCGGCCAGGAGTACACGTTCCTGGCGAGCGTCCACGGCGTCGACTACCTGCCGGCGGTGCCGCGCTTCGGGGTCCATTACGAACTGCTCAACCGCGAGCGCGTCGAGCGCATCCGCGTGCGCGCGGCCGTCCACGACCCGGCGGCCCAGAACGGCGAGTCCAGCGCCGATGGGGAGGAGGCGCTCCCCGAGGTGCCGAGCATCACCGACGAGTGGCCGACCGCCAACCACCAGGAGCGCGAGGTCTACGACATGTTCGGGATCGTCTTCCGCGGCCACCCGGACCTGCGCCGCATCCTCATGCCCGAGGACTACGTCGGCTGGCCGCAGCGCCGCGACTTCCCGATCGGCGGCGAGCCCGTGATCTTCACCAACAACGAGCGCGAAGTGCCGGGGTGGACCCAGTGAGCGGCGGCGGACGGTCAGCGCCCGCTCACGGCGGCGACGTCGTTGCCCGGACGTCGGCTGAGGTCATCGGCACCTCGCCCGTCGAGCGCACCTCGGCGGGCGACTCCGTCGATATCGAGCAGGAGCTGATGACGGTCAACCTCGGGCCGCACCACCCGGCCACGCACGGCGTGCTGCGGCTGATGGTGGCGCTCGAGGGCGAGGTCGTCCGCGACCTCAAGCCGATCATCGGCTACGTGCACACCGGGATCGAGAAGAACTGCGAGGAGAAGAGCTACTGGAAGGCCATCCCGTTCGTCGAGCGGATGGACTACCTCTCGTACTTCTTCAACATGCAGGCCTTCTGCGGCTGCGTCGAGACGCTGCTCGAGCTCGAGATCCCGCCGCGCGCCAAGTACCTGCGCACGCTGCACCTGGAGCTCAACCGCCTGCACTCGCACCTGGTCTGGCTCGGCACCTCCGCGCTCGACCTCGGCGCGATGTCGATGTTCTTCTACTGCTTCCGCGACCGTGACCGCATCCTCGACATCTTCGAGATGTCGACTGGCCAGCGCATGCACACGCGCTACTTCCAGGTCGGCGGCGTCTTCGAGGACATCCCGGTCGGCTTCGAGCAGAAGGTGCGCGCCTTCTGCAAGGAGTTCCCGAGCCGCATCGACCAGTACGAGGCGCTGCTCACGAACAACGAGATCTTCCTGCAGCGCACGAAGGACGTCGGCATCGTCTCGCGCGAGCGGCTGCTCGAGCTTGGCGTCACCGGCCCGCTGCTGCGCGCCGCCGGCGAGCCCTGGGATCTGCGCAAGGTCGACCCGTACCTCGCCTACGGCGACTTCGACTTCAAGATCCCGGTGGGCACGGTCGGCGACGGGTGGGACCGCTTCATCGTGCGCATCCAGGAGATGCGCGAGTCGGTGAAGATCATCGAGCAGGCGCTCGACGGTCTGCCCGAGGGCCCCTGGATCGCCGACGACCGCAAGATCGTGCTTCCGCCGCGCCACGAGCTCGGCACCTCGATGGAGGCGCTGATCCACCACTTCAAGCTCGTCACGGAGGGGTTCCGCGTCCCGCCGGGCGAGGCCTACTACCCGATCGAGTCGCCACGCGGCGAGCTCGGCTGCTTCATCCTCGCCGACGGCTCGGCGAGGCCGGCGCGCGTGCACTTCCGCGATCCCTCGTTCGTGAACCTGCAGGCGCTGCGCGACATGTGCGTCGACGAGTACGTGGCCGACCTGATCATGAGCCTGGCGATGCTCGATCCGATCCTCGGAGGTATCGACCGATGAGCAGCGACGAGCGTCAAGGCGACGAGATGCCGGCCATCGACCCGGCGCTGGAGCAGGGCCCGGCCACCAGCGAGCACGGCACCTCCGGCCCCATGCGCCCGACCGACGAGCTCACCGCGGCCGAGCGCCAGGCGCTGATCGCCTCGATGTCGCCCGAGGACGCCGAGCGCGTTCCGGAGCTGCACGAGGTCGACGTGCCGCCAGAGCTCCGCGAGAAGATCGAGGAGGCGATGGGCCGCTACCCGCAGCTGCGCTCCGCCTCGATCCCGGCTCTCTGGGCGGTCCAGCGCCACTACGGCTGGTGCTCCCCCGAGGGCATCCGCCAGGCCGCCGCGGTGATGGGCCTCACGCCGGCCTACCTGCAGTCGGTGGCAAGCTTCTACGACCTGTTCCGCCTCACCCCGGCGGGCCGCAACCGCATCCTCGTCTGCCACAACATCTCGTGCTGGATGCGCGGCGCCGACGATCTGCTGCAGCGCTTCTGCGAGGCGACGGGCGCCGATCCGCACGAGGCCGAGCACGACGGCGCCAACTCGCCCGACGGGGAGTTCTTCGTGAAGGGCTTCGAGTGCCTCGGCGCCTGCGACATCGCGCCGATGGCCTCCATCAACGAGCACTATTACGGCCCGCTCGGCCCAGACGATGTGGAGACCGTGATCGACCGGCTGCGCCGCGGTGAGGACCCCCTCCCCGACAAGGACATCCGCAAGCGCACGCTGGCAGGGGGCGCGGACGCGCCGGAAGTGGAGACGAACGCAGATGTCTGAGCGACGCCTTCTGTTTCGCAACCTCGACGAGCCGGGGCTGAACACCCTGGACGTCTACAAGCGGCGCGGCGGCTACCGCGCCCTCGAGCGCGCGGTGCGCGAGCTCGACCCGGATCAGATCATCGAGGAGATCGAGGCCTCCGGCCTGCGCGGCCGCGGCGGCGCGGGCTTCTCGATGGGCAAGAAGGGCTCGTTCCTGCCGCGCGGGGACATGCCCAAGTACCTGTGCTGCAACGCCGACGAGTCGGAGCCCGGGACCTTCAAGGACCGCGAGCTCATGTTCAAGAACCCGCACGGGCTGATCGAGGGGATCGTGATCTCCGCGATCGCCGTGGGCGCCCAGCACGCCTTCATCTTCATCCGCGGCGAATACTGGGACGTCGCGGACGTCCTCGACGCGGCGCTGCGCGAGGCGTACGAGGCGGGCCTCGTCGGCGAGGGGATCCTGGGCTCCAACTGCAACGTCGAGCTCGTCGTCCACCGCGGCGCCGGCGCCTACATCTGCGGCGAGGAGACCGCGCTGCTCGACTCGCTCGAGGGCAAGCGCGGCAACCCGCGCCTCAAGCCGCCGTTCCCCGCCGTGCAGGGCCTCTACGGCGGTCCGACGCTGATCAACAACGTCGAGACGCTCATGAACGTGCCGCACATCGTGCGCAACGGGGCCGACTGGTACAAGTCGCTCGGCACCGAGCAGTCGACCGGCACCAAGGTCGTCTCGGTCTCCGGGCACGTGCAGCGGCCCGGCAACTACGAGATCGAGCTCGGCATCCCCTCGCGGGAGATCATCTACGGGCTCGCGGGCGGGCCGCCCCCCGGCAGGCGCGTCAAGGTCTGGTTCCCGGGAGGATCGTCCGCGCCGGTCCTCACCGAGGAGGACCTGGACCTGCCCTACAGCTTCGAGGCGATGGCCGAGGCGGGCTCGATGCTCGGTTCGGGCGCGATCATCGTCGGCGACGACACGACGTCGGTCCCCCAGCTCGCCCTGCGCACGGCGCGCTTCTACCACCACGAGTCGTGCGGCAAGTGCACGCCCTGCCGCGAGGGCACCAACTGGACCGTGAAGATGCTCGAGCGCGTGGTGCGCGGCGAGGCCACCCCGATGGATCTCGACATCATCTCCTCGGTCCAGGAGAACATCATCGGCAACTGCCTCTGCGTGCTGGGCGACGCGATGGCGATGCCGGTGGGCTCGATGGTCCGCAAGTTCCGGCATGAGTTCGAGGAGGTCATCGAGCGGGCACGCGCCGCACACGGCGGTCCGCTCGACGCCGCGCCCGACGACCTGCCGCCCGTCCCGCTGGGGGCGCACGCATGAGTGAGCGCAACGAGGTCACGCTCGTCATCGACGGCGTCGAGGTCCGTGCCCCCGAGGGCACGATGCTCGTCGACGCCGCGAAGGGCGGCGACATCGAGATCCCCGTCTTCTGTTACGAGCCGAAGCTCGGCCCGCCCGTCGGCGCCTGCCGCATGTGCCTGGTCGAGATCGAGGGCATTCCGAAGCTGCAGACGGCCTGCTCGACGCCGGTGCGCGACGGCATGGTCGTCTACACGCAGACCGAGCGCGTCAAGGAGGCGCAGAACGCTGTCGTCGAGTTCCTGCTCGTCAACCACCCGCTCGACTGCCCGGTCTGCGACAAGGGCGGCGAGTGCCCGCTGCAGGACATCGCGATGGGCTGGGGCCCGGGCCGCAGCCGCGTAACCGACCCGAAGCGCCACTTCCGCAAGCCGGTGCCGCTCTCGCCGCTCGTGCGCATCGACCGCGAGCGCTGCATCCTCTGCTACCGCTGCGTGCGCTTCAGCCAGGAGGTCGCCGAGGACGAGCAGCTCCAGCTGCTCGAGCGCGGGGCGCGCAGCTACGTCGGCACCTTCGAGGACCGCCCCTACATCGCCCCCTTCCACGGCAACATCATCGAGCTCTGCCCGGTGGGTGCCCTCACCTCCGAGGCCTATCGCTTCCGCGCCCGGCCCTGGGACATCGAGGAAGCGGGCACGATCTGCACGCTCTGCCCCTCGCAGTGCAACGTGAAGTTCACGGTGCGCGACGAGCGCGTCATGCGCACGCTGGCCCGCGACAACAAGGACGTCGACGACGGCTGGCTCTGCGACAAGGGCCGCTTCGGCTTCCAGATGATCCACGCCGAGGACCGGATCACCGAGCCGCAGGTAGGCGGCGGCGGAACGCTCACGCCCGCGACCTGGGCGCAGGCGCTCGAGCGCACGGCGGAGGCGCTGCGCAAGGCGGGCCCGCGGACGGCGGTGCTCATCGGCTCGCAGGCCTCCAACGAGGAGGGCTACCTGCTGCAGCGCATCGCCCGTCAGGCGCTCGGCTCCCCGCACATCGACTCGCGCGGCGGCCAGGACATCGAGCGCGACACGCTGCTCGAGCTCTCGCGGCCCGAGCTCGGCGCCGCGATGACCGACATCGACCGCGCCGAGTCCGTGCTCATCATCGGCGCCGACCCGCTCAACGAGATGCCGATCCTCGACCTGCGCCTGCGCAAGGCGATGCGCCGCCACGGCACGCGCGCGGTGATCGCCACCGAGCGGCCGACCACGCTCGACGGCGGCGCCGAGGAGACCGCCCGCTACGCGCCGGGCGAGGCCGTCGCCTTCCTCGCCGACCTGGCCGCCGAGCTGCGTCGCGGCGACGGCGCCAGCGGCCCCTACGCCGAGGACGCCGCCCGCCTCGCGGGCGAGCTGCGCCCCGGCTCGACGGTGATCATCTTCGGCGAGGGGATCGGGCACGGCCCCCACGGCGAGGCGGCGCTGCGCCTCCTGCTCGAGTGCGCCGAGTCGCTCGAGGCGGGCGCTGACGGCGCGGGCCTCTTCGAGGTCCCCGAGCGCACGAACGCGCGCGGGCTGCGCGAGGTCGGTTGCCTGCCGGTCGCCGGCCCCGGGCTCAGCGAGACCGAGGAGGGCATGAACGCCGCTCAGATCCGCGAGGCGCTGCGCAACCGCGAGCTCGAGGCGCTCATCCTCTGGGACATCGACCCGCTGCGCGAGCTGCCCGATCCCGAGGGGTGGCGCGAGGCGCTGTCCGCCGCGCGCTTCGTCCTGCAGGTCGGCGCGTTCGAGACTCCGGGCACGAACCCGAACGTCTTCCTGCCGCTCGAGACGCACGCCGAGAAGGAGGGCACCGTCACCCATCCCGACGGCCGCCTGCAGCGCCTGCGCCCCTCGATCCCGCACCCCGACGCCACCCGTCACGGCTGGCAGTGGCTGGCCGAGCTCGCCGCGCTGCTCGGGCACGAGACCGGGATCGACTCGGCCCCCGAGGCGCTGGCCGCGATCGGCCGGGACGCGCCGATCTACGCCGGCCTCACCCACGAGGAGATCGGCGGCCTCGGCCTGCGCTGGCAGGAGCGCGAGGGCGCCGCCGATGCCTGGCCGCAGCCGAGCACCTCGGCCCGCGCGGCGGCGGTCGCGACCGCTACCGGCCCCTCGACCTCCAACGGACGCCTGCGCCTTGGGGTCTGCAGGGACCTGTGGGTGGACGAGGCGACCGAGCAGAGCCCGGCTCTGCGCTTCCTGTTGCCGCACCAGCGGCTCGAGCTCGCGCCCGTGGACGCCGAGCGCATCGGCGTTGGGCACGGCGACGAGGTCGAGCTCAGCTCAAACGGCACATCGATCCGCGCGCGTGTGGTCGTGCGCGAGCGCATGCTGCCCGGCGCGGGCTTCGTCGTCCGGGGCATCCGCGACGCGAATCCAGCCGAGCTGGGCGATTTGGCGGAGCTCGAGGTGGACGTCGCGCGCGTGGAGCCGGAGAAGCCGCAGCTCGAGGTCATCGCCGCGGGGGGTGGCAGCTGATGCTGATCGCCGAGGTCGGCTTCGCCGAGGCCACCTGGATCCTGATCGTCAAGGCGCTCGTGATCTTCGCCGGCGTTTTCGCGATCGCGCCCGTGCTCACCGTGGTCGAGCGCAAGATCCTCGGCCGCTTCCAGGCGCGCTACGGCCCGAACCGCGTCGGGCCCATGGGCCTCATGCAGCCCGCCGCCGACGCGCTCAAGCTGATCGGCAAGGAATCCTTCGCGCCGCGCGGCGCCTTGCGCGGCCTGTACTCCGCGGGGCCGGCGCTCGTCGTCTTCAGCGGCGTCGCGACGCTCGCGATTCTTCCCTGGGGAGACGTCAAGAACGGCGTCGGCTTCTACGGGATCGACGTCTCGATCGGCGTCCTCTACTTCTTCGCCTTCGGCTCGATCGCCTTCTACGGGCTCCTGCTCGGCGGCTGGGCCTCGGGCTCGAAGTACTCGTTCCTCGGGGCGATGCGCTCCGCCGCCCAGCTGATCTCCTACGAGATCTCGATGGCGCTGGCGCTGCTCGGCGCGATCATGATGGCGGGCACGCTCTCGCTCACCGAGATCGTCCACGCCCAGGACGACGTGTGGTTCGTGATCCCGCAGTTCCTGGGCTTTCTGATCTTCATGACGGCCGGCTTCGCTGAGGCCAACCGCGCGCCGTTCGATTTGCCGGAGGCCGACGCGGAGCTCGTCGCCGGCTACCAGACGGAGTACGGCGGCATGCGCTGGGGCACGTTCATGCTCGCCGAGTACCTCGAGATGTTCGTGATCTCCGGGATCGCGTCCACGTTCTTCCTCGGCGGCTGGAAGGGCCCGGGTCCCGGATTCCTCGACCCGGTCTGGATGCTGGTCAAGATCCTCAGCCTGATGTTCGTGTTCTTCTGGGTGCGCGCGACGCTGCCGCGCGTGCGCTACGACCAGCTCATGAGCTTCGGCTGGAAGGTCCTGCTGCCGCTCGCGACCCTGAACGCCCTCGTCACCGCCGTCTTGGTGACCATCTTCTGAGAAGGAGCCATGGCCAAAGCCGACACCGAAACCAGGCAGTTCCCGTACCTCCCGGACTCCGACGTGGTCGCAGTTCAGCGCGGCCCCGAGCCCGGCGGCATCAAGGGCGCCTACCGCGTCTTCGGTGAGACGCTGCGCGGGCTGAAGACAACGATGGCCCGCATGATCGAGGGTCCGGTCACGATCCAGTACCCGGAGGAGAAGACGGCCGTGTACCCGCGCTTCCGCGGGCGCCACAAGCTGCATCGCTTCGAGGACACCGGCCTCGAGAAGTGCGTCGGCTGCTCGCTATGCGCGGCCGCCTGCCCGGCCGACTGCATCCGCGTGGTCGCGGCGGAGAACGACCCGGCCAACCGCGTCTCCGCCGGAGAGCGCTACGCAGCCGTGTACGAGATCAACCTCTCGCGCTGCATCTTCTGCGGCTACTGCGAGGTCGCGTGCCCGTTCGACGCGATCACGATGGGCCACGACTACGAGATGGCCGACTACAACCGCGGCGATCTGATCTTCACGAAGGAGATGCTGCTCGCCGAGCCGATCGAGCGCACGCCGCTGCGCGTCGACGGCGAGTAGTCCGCTCCCTCAGCGGGCACCCGCGCCGCGCCCGGGCGCGCGCCGTTCGGTCAGTCCTCGGACTTATCCAGCTGCAGCGAGCAGGAGTTGATGCAGTAGCGCAGGCCGGTCGGCTGCGGGCCGTCGTCGAAAACGTGCCCCAGGTGCGAGCCGCAGCGGCTGCAGAGCACCTCGGTGCGCCGCATGAAGAAGCTGTTGTCGGGCGCGGTCTCAACCGCTTCGTCGGCGAGCGGCTCGTAGAAGCTCGGCCAGCCGGTGCCCGAGTCGTACTTGGTCGCAGATGAGAAGAGCTCCTGCCCGCAGGCGCGGCAGCGGTAGACGCCGTCGTCCTTCGCGTCCCAGTAGATGCCGGTGAACGCCGGCTCGGTGCCCTTCTCCCGCAGGACGTGGTACTCCTCCGGCGAGAGTTCCTCGCGCCACTCGGCCTCGCTCTTCTCGATCTTCTCGACCTTCTCCACGTTCGCTCGCCTCCTTGGCATTGCGTGCTCTTCCAAGGTAGTGGGTAGTCGCGGCTGCGTTCCGCCCTTGGGCGTGGGTATTGGGCCTTCAGTAATTTGCCGAAACCCCGTTCCGTGAGCTACGCCGATGCTCCTATTAACCCCCATCCATAAGGTGCGCTAGGCGATGTCGCACCAGGCGTCCAACCCTGCCGTGAACTCGCCCGACGGCGCTTCCGAGGAGCGCGGCGCGGGCATCCGCATCGTGCTCGCGGACGATCACGCCGTCGTCCGCAGCGCCCTGCGCATGCTGCTCGAGGCCGAGCCGGGGATGGAGGTCGTCGCGGAGGCGGGCGACGTGGAGAACGCGATCCGCTACGTGCGCGGCCACCGGCCGAACGTCCTGATCCTCGACCTCAACATGCCCGGGCGCGCGAGCCTCGAGGCGCTGCCGGAGATCTTCGAGGCCTCCCCGGAGACCAACGTCGTCGTGCTCACCATGCAGAGCGAGCCGGCCTTCGCGCGCGAGGCGATGCAGGCCGGCGTGCGCGGCTACATCCTCAAGGAGGCCGCCGACGCCGAGCTCGTCAAGGCGGTCCGGCTCGCGGCAGAGGGCAACACGTACCTGCAGCCCGACCTGGGCGCCCGCCTCGCTGCCGAGCCGCCGGGCCAGCCCGACGATCTGTCCACCCGCGAGCTGGAGATCCTGCGCCTGATCGCGCTCGGCCACACGAATGCCGAGATCGCCGAGCAGCTCTACATCAGCGTGCGCACCGTCGAGTCGCACCGCGCCCATATTCAGCAGAAGCTGCGCGTGACGAAGCGCTCGGAGCTCGTCCGCTACGCGCTCGAGCGCGGCATGCTCGAGCTGCCCAAGGACCAGTCGAACTAGGCCCGCGAGCCGGTCCTAGAGCTGGACCGCCGCCTCCGGGCGCTCCTTGGGGATCCGCCCGCGCAGCTCGGTGCCCGTGCCGGGGGTCGAGACGATCGCCAGGGTGCCGCCCACCAGCGCCACGCGCTCGCGCATGCTGACCAGCCCGAAGCCGTCGGTGCGCTGGTCCATGTCAAAGCCCTCGCCATCGTCGCGGACGAGGATCGAGATCGCGTCGGCGTCCTCGCGGACGTCGATCCACACATGCGTCGCGCCGGCGTGCTTGGCGATGTTCGTGAGCGCCTCCTGCACGACGCGATAGATCGCCGACTCGAGCTCGGGGTCCAGGCGCCCGCCGCCGTCCTCCGCGGTCCCCAGCGCCACGGCGACGTGGACTCGCGCGCCCGTCAGGCGCTGGTGGTTGTCCGCGAGGCTCTCGATCGCCGGCGCGAGTCCGAGCTCGTCGAGCGCGGCGGGCCGCAGCTCGGTGATCAGCGCGCGCAGGCTCGCGATCTCGCCCTCCACCTGTTGCATCGCGCGGCGCACTGCCTCGCGCGCCACCTCAGGATCCTCGCTGCGCAGCGATGAGGCCAGCATCACGCGGACCGCGCCGAGGCCCTGGAGCGTTTCGTCGTGGAGCTCGCGCGCCCAGCGCGCCCGCTCGCGCTCGGCCGCCTCGATGCTCTCACGCAGCTTGGACTCGGCGAGCGACTGAGCGGTGGCGACCGCCATCGCCGCGCTCGATGCGAACCCGCTGAGCAGCGCCTCGTCCTCGGCGTCGAACTCGGGCGTCTCGCCGTTGCGGTCGAACGCGGCGAGCACGCCGAGTGCGCGGCCGCGGAAGATCAGCGGCACGAGCAGCGCGTAGCGCGCGTCCATGCCGAGCTGGCGCAGGGAGATGCCGAGCCGGTTGTCCAGCGCCGCCACACGCTCGGGCTCGCGGTCGTTCATCACGTGGCGCCAGGCCGAGCCGTCGACGGCCAGGCGCATGTCGCCGAGCCGTGGCGCGGCCTCGCCCGCCGCCACGGCCACCTCCAGCGAGCCGCGACGCTCGAGGAGGACGAGCAGCGAGCGCGCGTTGACGAGCGCCCGGCCCCGCTTCGCCACGGTTTCGAGCACGTGCGGCAGGCGCGTCTCGCCGCCGACCGCGCGGCCGATCTCCGAGGTCGCCTCGAGCCGGGCGACGACCCGCTCCAGGGTCTCGCGCCGCTCGAGCGCCCGGGAGTACAGGCGCGCGTTCTCGATCGCGACGCCGGCGATCTCGGCGAGCACGACGACCGCCTCCTGGTCGCGCTCGTCGAACTCGCCGCCCTCCTTCTCGGTGAGGTAGAGGTTTCCGTAGACGTGCCCGCGGATCGAGATCGGCACGCCGAGAAACGTGCTCATCGGCGGGTGGTTGGGCGGAAATCCGTAGGAGCGGGGGTGGCTGCCGACGTCGGGCAGGCGGATCGGCCGAGGCTCGTCGATCAGCAGGCCGAGGATGCCGCGGCCGCGGGGCAGATCGCCGATCGCCTTGTGGGTCTCGTCGTCGATCCCACTGGTGATGAAGCGCTCCAGGTCGCGCTGCTCGCTGACGATGCCGAGGGCCGCGTAGCGCGCGCCAGTGAGCTCGCGCGCCTCCTCGACGAGACGGCGCAGCAGCGACTCGAGATCGAGGTCGGAGACGAGCACGCGCGCCACGTCGAGCAGGCGGCTCATCGTGCGCTCGTCGAGCACGTCGCCGCGGGAGGCTTTGCGCCGGTCGGTCATCCCTCCGCCTGATTATCAGCGATGATCGCCCCCGATGAACGAGGTCCGCGAGCGCATCGGCGATCGCGTCGAGCGATTGATCGCCGAGCGCGGCGATCCCGAGGGGGAGATCGAGCGCGGCGAAGCGGAGGCGGAGAGCCGCGCCCCGAGTCTGCGCCGCACCGTTTTCTGGCTTGCGGTCACCGGGATCTCCCTCTATCTGGTGGCGCCGAGCCTGCTCGACGTGCTCGGCTCCTGGCGTGATCTGCAGGAGATCGAGCCACTGTGGTTCCCGGTGATGGCCGTTCTACAGGGGCTGGCGCTCGCCTGTCTGTGGGTCGTTCAGCGGATCGCGCTGCACGATGCGCCGTGGGTGCCGGTGATCAACTCGCAGCTCGCGGGCAACGCGATGGCGAGGATCGCCCCCGCGGGCGGGGCGGTGGGCGCGGCGTTGCAGTACCGGATGCTCGTCGAGTCGGGGATCGAGCGCGCCCGGGCGGTGGCGGGGATAACGGCGGTCAACCTGCTCACCTTCGCCGTCGTGCTGGTGCTGCCCGTGCTGGCCCTGCCGGCGGTGCTGGGCGGCCCGGTCGCGCCCGGGCTCGTCGAGGCGATGATCATCGGCCTGGCGGTGTTCCTGATCCTCGTGGCCGCGGGGATCGCGGCCTTCGCCTACGACAAGCCCCTGCGCTGGGTCGGGACCCAGGTGCAGCGGCTGCGCAACAGGCTGCGGCGCGGCTCGCCGCCGCTGCGCGGGCTGCCGGAGCGACTCACGCGCGAGCGCGACCGGTTGCTGGCGACGCTCGGCCCGCGCTGGCGCCAGGCGGTCTCGATCTCGCTCGCGCGCTGGGCCTTCGACTACGCGACGCTGCTCGCCGCGCTCGCGGCCGTGGGGGCCACGCCCCGCCCGTTCCTCGTCCTGCTCGCCTTCTGCGCGGCGCAGGTGCTCGCGCAGGTCCCGCTCACGCCGGGCGGCCTGGGGTTCGTTGAGGCGGGGCTCACGGCGACCCTGGTGCTCGCCGGGGTCGGCGCGGGCGCGGCCGTGCTCGCCACGCTGGCCTACCGGCTGTTCTCGTACTGGATGCTGCTGCCGATCGGGCTGGGCGCCTACGCAGCCCACCGGCGCTGGCTCGCGCGCCAATGAGCGGCCGGCTCACCTACGTCGGGCACGGCAGCGTCCTGCTCGAGGTGGGCGGCACGCGACTGCTCACCGACCCCGTGTTGCGCACGCGGATCGTCGGGTTCATCACGCGCGTGCCCGGTGGGGCGCCGGCCCCGCCACGGGGCGTCGACGCCGTGCTGATCTCGCACCCGCATGCCGACCACCTCGACTACCCCTCGCTACGGCGAGTCGGCCGCGACGTGCCGGTCGTCGTGCCGCGCGGCTGCGGCTGGTTCGTGCGCGCCCGCGGCTTGCGGGACGTGCGCGAGGTTGAGGCCGGGGAGGAGGTGCGCATCGGGAACGCGCGGGTTGTCGCTACGCCCGCGCGTCACGACGGGCGCCGCTGGCCCGTCGGGCGCCGCCGGCCCGCGCTCGGCTACGAGGTGCGCGCGAGTGGGCTGCGGGTGTACTACCCGGGCGACACCGACCTCTTCGACGAGATGGCGGAGCTAGCGGGCGTCGACGTCGCGCTGCTGCCGATCGGCGCGTGGGGAGGGGCGCCGGGCAAGGGCCATCTCGACGGCCGTCGTGCGGCTGAGGCGGCGGCCCGCCTGCGGGCGCGCCTCGTCGTGCCGGTGCACTGGGGCACCTACGCGCGCGCCGATCTGCACCGGCGGCGTCCGGCCGTGCTCGAGCGCCCCCCGGCGGAGCTCCGCCGTCACCTGGGCGAGCTGGCGCCGGCGAGCGAGCTGCGTGTGCTCGCGCCCGGCGAGGCGCTGGCGCTCCCCGTCTCGTCCTGAGCGCATCATCCCAGCACCCGGTGCGTGCCCGTGCTCGGCCGCGCGCGGCGCCGGCCGCCGTGCTGGCGCGCGCGCGGGTGGAGCACGCCGTGCAGGTGGTGGCGCGGGAGCGGAGCGTGGCCCCAGTCGGCGCGCAACGCGTAGTCGACGAGGCGGTCGAAGTACTCGCTCAGCGGCGGGACCTCGATCCCGGTTCCCTGGAGGGCCGCTCGTGCGCGCTGGTTGTCGTAGCGGGCGCCGATCGAGAAGTAGGGGAAGAACGCTTCGCTGCGCCGCAGCGCCTTGCGGCGGCCCTGCTTGCCGGTCCGCACGAGGAGCGGATGCAGGCCCACCCGGTAGAGCGCGTAGGGGATGAGCCGGGGTGCGGGGCGCTCGAAGCGCGCGCAGGCGAGGTCGACCAACTCGCCGATCGTGCTCGCCCGCTCGGACGCCGTCAGGTGGTAGGTCGTCCCCGGTCGGCCGCCGAGCGCGAGGATCGCGTCGGCGACGAAGTCCACGGGGACCACGTCGACCGGCGCGGAGCGCCGCCCCGGGAGGATCGAGTACGCGCCATGGGCGAAGGCGCGCAACGGCCAGTAGAGGACGTTGAAGGCCGGGGTCCAGCCGGTGCGCGAATCGCCGACGACGATGCTTGGCCGCATCACCTGGATGGGGAGGTCGCGGCCGTACCGCCGTAGCGCCTGTTCGGCCTCCAGCTTGGACCCCTCGTACGCGTTGCGAAAGCCTTGGCCGACGTCGAGGTCGTCCTCGGTGAACGTCCCGCGCGTCGTGCCCGCCACGTACGCGGTCGAGATGTGGGTGAGGCAACGCAGCCCGCCGAGGGCGTCGGCGAGCTGGGCGAGCTCGACCATCCGGCGCGTGCCCTCCACGTTGATGCGCCGCGAGTCGGCGAGCCCAAGCGTGAAGGAGACCGACGCGGCGCAGTGGATGATCCACTCCGCGCGTTCCGCCAGCCACTGGCGCTGCCAGCCGTCGAGGCCCATGTCGGCGCGCTCGAGGTCGGCGGCGATCGCCACGGTGCGGTGCATCCACGGTTCCGCGCGGCCGAGCAGCCCGACGATCGTCTGCCGCAGGCGTTTGTCGGCCTCGGCGTGGTCGCGGGCGCGGATCAGCACGTAGATCGTCCGGTTGTCGCGCTCGAGCAGGCGGGCGAGGACCTCGCCGCCGAGGAATCCGGTCGCTCCGGTGAGCACGATCCCGGGCGCGTCGTTCGAGGTATCGAATGCGTTCACACGGCCATGGTTGCTGCGGTTCACGCGAGCCAAGTTAAGGATCGGTAACCGCTTCGCCTAGCTCGCGCGGGCCAGACTTCCGGCCCGCCGTTTCGCCGCGATGTCGAGTCGCCTCCGAGCCGCCCTGGGGCGCCGCGCCGGCGGTCGCTGCGATTCCACCCCGTTCGGCTGGGGTACCCGCCGCCCGTGTCGCGGCTTCGCTACCTGAACCCGTTCCTCATCCGCCGCGTCGTGCGTGATGCGCGGCGCGCGGCCTCCGGCGGCGGTCCGACCGCCGTGCGCGTCGTGCGCGTCGGGCGGCCGCAGGGCATCGTCCTGCCGAGCTCGCGGATCGACGTGGAGCTGATCGCCCGGGACGAGCGCGTCAACAGGTTCAGCGCGGAAGTCCCCGTCCCCTGGCCGTACGCCTGGACCTACCGGATCGCGCGCGCCCTGCGCCTGCCGCTGATCTCGAAGCTGGACCCCGAGCGCGTCCGTTTCAAGCTCCCGATTCCGCGCCCCTGATCGACTCCGAGTGTCCCTGACTCAGGGGCGTCCATCACCGCTTGCGGCCGCGGCGCGCGAAGCGCAGGAGGAGCATCGAGATGGGGGAGCGCTTGCCGAGCTTGTCCCGGTCCTCGCGGTCGAGGCCGCGCGCGTAGCGGGTCGCGAGCTCAGCGGAGGAATAGACCTTCGCCCCCTCGAAGTCGCAGCGCTCGCAGCACCAGCGCATCTTCTCGCCCTCGGCCCAGAAACGCAGCCGGTGGCCGGTGATGCGGCAGGCGAGCGGCGGTGTGCCCGCGGCGGCGCCTGGCCGGCTCATGTGCGCGGCGCTCACGAGCTCTCCTCGGCGCCGGCGCCCGCGGGCTGCGGAGCGTTCGGGCCGGCCCGGAAGTGGTTGCGGCCGATGCGCTCGGCGTACCCCTCGGCGACCGCCTCGCGCAGCGCGACACGGAAGCGCCCGGGGCCCCAGTAGCGCGCGCCGACGCGGCGGGCGAGTTCGTCGCGGCGCGCCTCGCCGCCTTCGACGAGCGCGCGGCCGATGAGCTCGATCTCACGGTCGAGCCACGTCTCGTCGGTGCGCCCCGGCATGCCGATGAACGGCGAGGGCGTCGCGGTGCCCGGCCCGAGGCCGAGCCGTCGCCGGCGCGCGGCGCGCTCGCGGTGGCGACGCTCGATCACCTCCCGTGCCTCGTCGCGTTCAGGTTCCGGCTCCTCCGCGCCCTCTTCCTCCTCGGCGTCCGCCTCCTCGGCGGTGATCGGTTTGGCGATGTCCTCGAGCTGGCGCCCCTCGGCTCGCACGCCGAGGATGAGCTCGACGATGCCGCCGGCGATCATCACGCCTGCGCCGATCAGGTAGGCGAGCTGCAGGCCGTCCGTGCTGTCCTGGCCGAGACGCTCGAAGACCTGCGGGCCGGTGATCCCGCCGATCGCCGTGCCGACGGCGTAGAAGAAGGCGATCGCGAGCGCGCGCACCTCCATCGGGAAGATCTCGCTGACGGTCAGATAGGCCGAGCTCGCGCCCGCCGAGGCGAAGAAGAAGGTCGCGCCGAGCGCCAGCGTGAGCGTCCAGTCGGAGAACTGGTTCTCGCAGCTGTTCGGGTTGCACGCGCCGATCATCAGCGCGACGCCGATCAGCATCACGCCGGAGATCAGGTATGTACCGGCGATCATCGGCTTGCGCCCGACCGTGTCGAAGAGCTTGCCCAGCAAGACCGGGCCGAGGAAGTTGCCCGCCGCGAACACCGCGTAGAAGAGGCCGACCTGGTTCGCGGCCACGCCGAAGTAGGTGCTCAGCGTGAGGCCGAGCGTGACCGTGACCGCGTTGTAGAGGAAGGCCTGGCCGATGAAGAGCGAGAGGCCGAGCACGGCGCGCTTCGGGTAGACGAGGAAGGCGGTCTTGGCGATCTGCCGGAACGGGATCGTCTTGCGCTGGCGGACGGTGATCTCGTCGGCGGGCTCCTCGAGCTCCTGGCCGGTGTCCTCGCGCACACCCGCCTCGATCTGGTCGACGATCCGCTCCGCTTCCTCCTCACGGCCGTGGATGAAGAGCCATCGCGGGCTCTCCGGGACGTGGCGGCGGACGATCAGGATGCCGATGCCGAGCAGCGCGCCGAGGGCGAAGGAGAGCCGCCAGCCGACGTCGATCGCGAAGAGCGACTCGCGCAGGAGCACGAGCGAGAGCAGGCCGCCGAGCACAGCGCCGAGCCAGAACGAGCCGTTGATGAGCAAATCGATGCGCCCGCGGGCCCGCGCCGGGATCAGCTCGTCGATCGCCGAGTTGATCGCCGCGTACTCACCGCCGATGCCCGCGCCGGTGAAGAAGCGCATCGCGAGGAACCACCACGGCGTCCAGGAGATCGCGGTGAGCACCACCGCCGTCAGATACAGGGCCAGCGTGACCAAAAAGAGCTTCTTGCGCCCGAAGCGGTCCGTGAGCTGGCCGAAGAAGAGGGCGCCCGAACAGGCGCCCGCGACGTAGAGCGACTGCGCGAGCGCGATGTGGCTGTCCTTCAGCGCGATGCCGCTGTCAGGCGAGACCAGGGTCGGCGCGAGGAAGCCGATGATCGTGACCTCGAGCCCGTCGAGGATCCAGACGACCCCGAGGCCGAAGACCACGCGCCAGTGAAAGCCGGACCACGGGAGACGGTCGAGCCGCGCCGGGACCTTCGTCTTGATCTTCTTGAACCGACGCTCGTCGTCGGCCGGCGCCGCGCTCGACTCCATGATGCCCGGGGGATTACCCAGGGAACGCCGCTGCTATCGTCGGCGACGACCTTCGGGTCGCTTTATGCGCGAAGCACGTAGCTGATAGCCGCCAGCACGCTGACCGGTTCGCCGGTCACCCGCGGCATGCCGCCTACGTCGCTTTGAACTCGCGAGCGCCCGGAGGCGCGAGATCGCAGTTACGACGATGGGATGGACGCAATCGCGCACTCGTGACGGGGCGGTTCACGAGATCGCAGTTGTGACGACGGGATCGTCGTAACTGCGCATTCGCGAGGCCGCGCCCGCGAGATCACCGCGCTACCATTACTTCACAAAGTGAAGTAGCTATACGAGCGAAAGCAGGCCCCCGCATGAAGCTTCTTCTTGTCCCCCTCGACGAAAGCGTCGTCTTCCCGAATATGACCGTCTCCATCTCGGCCGACGTGGCCAGGGGCGAGCGTGTGCTCCTCTTGCCGCGCAAGGAGGATGGGGACTACGCGCGCGTCGGCACGATCGCCGAGGTCGTCGAGCGCAGCCGCCTCCCGGGCGGCGTCACGGCCGTGACCGTGACCGGCCTGGAGCGCGGCGTCCCGGGCGCCGCGGTCTCCGGTCCCGACGGCGAGCTGCGCATCGAGGTCGAACCGATCCACGATGGGGTGCCCACTGATGAGCGCACCCAAGAGCTTGAGCGCGAGTACCGCGCGGTCGTCGAGGAGATCCTCGAGCTGCGCGGCGACGACGGCCGCGTGGCCGCCTTCCTCCGCACGATCAACGAGCCAGGTGCCCTCGCCGACACCATCGGCTACAGCCCCGACGTCTCGCTGGACGACAAGCGCCGCCTGCTCGAGACGCTCGACGTGACCCGCCGCCTCGAGCTCGCCGTCGAGCTCCAGCGCGAGCGGCTCGCCGAGCTGCAGGTGCGCC
>CBFGWL010000057.1:0-20086 GCA_965652565.1 uncultured bacterium | reverse complement strand
GCCCGGCGGGGTCAGCGCCGCGGGGTAGACGAGCCCTGCGCTGCGGCTGCGGCCTCCTCCCCAGCCGGCAAGACCGTGTGCTCGCCTGTGTCGGAGGTGCAGCCCTGCGTAGGGCTTGGATGACGCGGCGCCTGCTGGGTCCCGCCGCGGATCGTGGCCCACGAGATCAGCCCGCCCGCCATCGCGATCCCCGCGGCGATGAAGAGCGCCGTCCGATAGCCCTCCGCGAACTCGCCCGGGCCCACGGCGGTGCCGGCGCCCAGCCCCGCCGCCGCCGGGAGGGCCGCGCTCGCCATGAGCTGCGCGAAGCGCGCGACCGCGTTGTTGATCGCCGACGCCAGGCCGGCCTGATCGTCGGAGACCGCGCCGAGCACCGCGGCGGTCAGCGGCGCAACGAAAATCGTCATCCCCGCCCCCGCGACGATGACGCCCGGCAGGACCGCGCTCAGGTACGCGTCACCCTGCTCCACCCCGGCCAGAAGCGCGATGCCCGCGCCGAGCACGAGCGGCCCGACCGTCATCGGCGCGCGCGGGCCGATGCGCTGCGCCAGCGCGCCTGCCGCCGGTGAGAACGCGAGCATGAGCAGCGTGGCCGGAAACGACGCGGCGCCGGCGGCGAGCGCCGAGTAGCCCAGCACGTTCTGCAGCTGCAGCGAGAGGAAGAAGAACAGCGCGCCGATCGCGAGGTAGTTGGCCACCGTCGCGGCGTTGGCGCCCGAGAACTGGCGCGAGCGGAAGATCGCCATCGGCAACATCGGGTTGGCGGTGCGCATCTCGAAGACCAGGAAGGCGGCGAGCAGCACGACGCCCGCGGCGCCGGCGGCCGCGACCTCCGGCTGGTCGAGGTGACCTCCCCCGGCCTCCACGAGCGCGTACGTCAGACCGGCGAGCCCGAGGCTGACAAGCGTGGCGCCCACCCAGTCGGGCCGCGGCGCCCCGGCTCGCGCCATCCGGGTCTCCGGCAGGTGGCGCATGCCCACCCAGGCCGCCGCCAGCGCGAACACGACCACCACCGCGAACACCCACCGCCACGAGACCGCGTCGGTGAGCCAGCCGCCGAGGAACGGCCCGATCACGGTCGAGATGCCGGACCACCCCGCCCACGCGCCGATCGCCCGCCCGCGGTCGTCCTCGTGGAAGGCCGCCTCCACGATCGCCAGGCTGTTCGGGACGAGCAGTGCGGCCGCGGCGCCCTGAAGCACGCGGGCGCCGATCAGCACCTCGCCACTGGGCGCGAGGGCGCAGAGGACCGAGGTGATCGCGAACCCGACGAGCCCGATCACGAAGACGCGGCGGCGTCCGTAGAGATCGCCGAGCGACCCGCCGACGATGATGAGCGCGCTCAGCGCCAGCAGGTAGGCGTTCATCACCCACAGCAAGCCGCCGAGCTCGAGATCGAGGCCGCGGCCGATCTCCGGCAGGGCCACCGTGACGACGCTTCCCTCGAGGAACGCCGCGCCCGAGCCGAGAATCACGGCGGCGAGGGCCCAGCGCCCGCGCGTCGATGAATAGCGAAGCGGTGCTTCGTTCACCGGGGACTCAGCCGCCGCTTCGCTCGGGTCGTGACACGACACCCATGAAACCAGGCTTGCGACCCGCTAGGTTGCCGCGCGATGCCCGCGCGCGATCCGGATTGCCTGTTCTGCCGCATCATCGCCGGCGAGGAGCCCGCCCATCTCGTGCTCGAGGAGCCCGATTGCCTGGCCTTTCTCGACGTGCGCCCCCTCTTTCACGGCCACACGCTGCTCGTCCCCCGCGAGCACCACGAGGCGATCTGGGATCTGCCCGAGCCGGCGGTCGGCCCCCTGTTCGCGAGGGCGCGGCGTCTGAGCGTCGCGGTGCGCGACGCGATGGGCGCGCAGGGCGCGTTCGTCGCGGTGAACAACATCGTCAGCCAGTCCGTGCCTCACCTGCACGTCCACGTCGTCCCACGGGTGCGCAAGGACGGGCTGCGCGGGTTCTTCTGGCCGCGCACCAAGTACGACGACGACGAACAGGCGGCCGCGGTGGCGGCCCGGATCGCCGCCGAGCTCTAGATCCGGTCCGCGCTACGCGGTCGGCGTCACGCGGTAGGCGTCGAAGACCGAGTCGACGTTGCGCAGCCGCGTCACGCACTGGCGCAGCTGCTCGGAGTCGCCGACCTCGACGACGAAGCGGTTCTTGACCATCGGGTGCTTCGTGGTGCAGAAGGCCTCGATGATGTTCACGCCGGTCTCCGAGAACGTGCGCGAGAGGTCCTCGAGCAGGCGGGTGCGGTCCCACGCGTCCACCTCGAGCTCGACGCGGTAGGACGAGGCGTTGTCGCCCTCCCAGCGCACCTCGGTGAAGCGCTCCGGCGCCTTCATCAGGGCCTTCACGTTCTTGCAGTCCTCGCGGTGGATCGTGATGCCGCGCCCGAGCGAGACGTAGCCGACGATCTCGTCGCCCGGCACCGGGCGGCAGCACTTCGCCAGGCGGACCATGACGTCGTCGATGCCCTCGACGGCGATGCCGTAGGCGGAGGCGTTCTGCGTGCGGCGCTGGCGCTCGTCGCGCCCCTCGAGCACGCTGGCGAGGCGCGCCTCCGTCTCGTCGCCGGCCATCGCCTCGCCGGCCTTGAGGCGCTGCATGATCTTGTTGGTGATCGTGCGCGCGGAGATCTTGCCGGCGCCCAGCGCGATGTAGAAGTCGTCAGCCTTGCGGAAGCCGGTCTCGCGGATCACGTCGGCGAGCAGCGGCGACCCGGCGATCCGGGTCGGCGGCAGGCCCTGCTTGCGCAGCGCGTCCTGGAGCTCCTCGCGGCCCCGGCGCTCGGCGTCGTCGCGGTCCTCGCGCTTGAGGAAGGCGCGGATCTTGTTGCGCGCGCGGCTCGTGCGCACCAGGGCGAGCCAGTCGCGCGACGGCCCGCGCTCCTGCTTGGCGGTGAGGATCTCGACGATGTCGCCCGAGCGCAGCTGGTAGTGCAGCGGCACGATCTTGCCGTTGACCTTGGCGCCCACGCAGCGGTGGCCGACGTCGGTGTGAACGGCGTACGCGAAGTCGAGCGGGGTCGAGCCCGCGGAGAGGTTCTTCACCTCGCCCTTCGGAGTGAAGACGAAGACCTCGTCCTCGAAGAGGTCGATCTTGAGCGACTCGAGGAACTCCTCGGGCTCCTGATCGCCCTCGGCCTCGAGCAGCTGGCGCAGCCAGGCCATCTTCTCCTGCTCGGAGTCGCGCTTGCCGACCTGGCCCTCCTTGTACAGGAAGTGGGCGGCGATGCCGTACTCAGCGATCCGGTGCATCTCCGGCGTGCGCACCTGGATCTCGAGCGGCCGGCCCTGCGGCCCGATCACCGTGGTGTGCAGCGCCTGGTACAGGTTGAGCTTGGGCGTCGCCACGAAGTCCTTGAAGCGCCCGGGCAGCGGCTTCCACAGTGAGTGGATGATGCCGATCGCGCCGTAGCAGTCCTTGACCGACTCGACGATGACCCGCATCGCGGTCAGGTCGTAGATCTCGTTGAACTCGCGACCCTTCTTGGTCATCTTCGAGTAGATCGAGTAGAAGTGCTTGGCGCGCCCGGAGATCTCCGCCTTGATCCCCACAGCCGCGAGCTCGCGCTCGAGGAACTCGCCGGCCTCCGCGACATAGCGCTCGCGCTCGGCGCGCTGCTGTGAGACGAGCTTCTTGATCTCGTCGTACTTGCGCGGGTGGAGGCGCTGGAAAGCGAGGTCCTCCAGCTCCCACTTGATCGCGTGGATACCGAGGCGGTGCGCGAGAGGCGCGTAGATCTCGAGCGTCTCGCGCGCCTTCTCGATCTGCTTGTTCTTGGGGAGCGCGGCCAGCGTCCGCATGTTGTGCAGCCGGTCCGCGAGCTTGATCAGGATGACCCGGACGTCCGTGGCCATCGCGACCATCATCTTGCGGTAGTTCTCGGCCTGCGACTCGTCGCGGCTCTGGAAGGTGATCCCGGTGAGCTTGGTGACGCCGTCGACCAGCGCGGCGATCGTGTCGCCGAAGAGCTCGCGCACCTCGTCGAGGCTCGCGGACGTGTCCTCGACGGTGTCGTGCAGGAGCGCCGCGCACAGCGTCTCGGTGTCGAGCCGCAGGCCGGCGCAGATCTTCGCGACCTCGACCGGGTGCGTGATGAAGGTCTCGCCCGAGCGCCGCCGCTGATCGGCGTGCCGCGCGCACGCGAAGGCGAAGGCCTTCTCGACCATCTCGCGGTCGAGCTGCTCGCTCTCCTGGTCGGCGTGCTCGCTGATCACGGCGAAGAGGTCGCCGAGCAGCACCCGCTCGGCGTCGGTCAGCTCACGCGTGAACTCGTCGAGCGGTGCGGGCTTGGCGCCGGGCGCGTCCGCGCCGAGACGCTCGTGCCCCGCGCGCTCGTCAAGGATCTCCTTGCCAGGATCACGCCACTGCCCGTCCCCGTCCGCGGGCACGGAACCGTTGCCGCCCTCCCCCTGGGAAGGGGGCGACTCGCGCTTCAGCTCGGTTTTGCGCGCTTGCTCAGGTATCGGAGGCACTCCTCTCGGGCTTCGCGGTATACCGCATAGCTCGAGCACTCCTCGAGCTTCGCCTGTCTCGAGGATACGACCTCCAGCGCCCGGTCTTCCCCTTCGCCGAGCGCGTGCAGGACGCCGACCTCGGAAAGTACGCGGACGCAGCGCGCCGTGAACTCGACGGCGTGCGGCACGCGCTCGTCGGCGAGCGCCGACCACAGCGCATCGCCCGTGAGCGGGCGCGTCGTCCCGCGTTCACGCAACCGCCGGTAGAGCGTCACGAGCGCGTCGCGATCGGGGTAGCTGAGCGCGAGGGCGCGCGCCGTGAGGCTGGTGTCCCGCGCCTCGGCGAGGACGTGCAGGAACCCCGAGCCACCCTCGTCGGCGGCGGTCGCGAGCGCGCCGAGCGCCGCGCTGGGGGCCGGATCGACCACCACGACGTGGCGGAAGCGCGCCGGCAGGTCCGGGTGCAACGCGAGCGCCGCCCAGTCGGCGAGCGCCACGCCGCCGTCGGTTGCGATCGCGCGCGCAGCCGCAAGCCCCTCGTCGATCGAGCTGCGCGCCGCGACCAGCGCGACGGCGCCGCCGCCGAAGCGCGCGGGCCGTGCGGCGCGCTCGACGAGCGCGCGTCGCCACAGCGCGTCGGCCACGATCACGAGCACGGCCTCGCCCGTCGAGGCGAGCGCGGCGACGGTCGCCACGCCGGACGCACGGCCGCGTTCGATCACCTCGCGCCGGCCCGCGCCCATGACTCGCGGTGGCGGCGGCAGCCGCCCCTCGAGAGCCCATTCCGCGTCGAAGCGCCGCGCGCGCTCCGACACAGCCGGGCCCCGGTCGCGCGCCGGGGATTCCTCAGGCGCGCGCTCGTCGACGAAGATGCTCCCGAGCACCACCCGCGGCTCGACCGCGCCGTTCCAATGGTTGAGCTCGAGCGCGACCGAGAGGTCGAGCGGGCCGCTCTGGGCGACCTTCGCGAGCGAGCCGTTCACCCCGAACGCGACGCCGGAAGCGCGGGCCGAGCCGCTCGCGAGCGAGAAGCGCGCGTGGCGTTCCCCCTCCCCCATCGGGCGCACGTCGCGCACCTCGGCTGAGGGCACGAGCAGGCGTACGGGCGGGTTCCCCTTGCCGAAGGGGCCGAGCCGCGCCAGCTGGTCGGCGATGTCGAGGCCGAGGCTCTCGCCCCCCACCACGGCGTCGACGCGCTCGACCGGCGTCGGGTCGATCCCCGCGAGCGCCTCGGCCGCGATGGCGCGGAAGCGGGCGCGGAACTCCTCGACCGCCGGCGCGTCGATCTCGAGCCCGGCCGCGGCGCGATGACCGCCGAACTTGCGCAGCAGGGGAGCGCACTCCCCAAGCGCGGCCAGCAGGTCGAAGCCGGGCACGCCACGACCCGACCCCTTGCCCACGCCCTCTTGATCGACCGCGATCAGCACGGCCGGCTGACGGTGGCGCTCGACGAGACGCGAGGCGCAGATCCCGACCACGCCGGGATGCCAGCCGGCGCCCCAGAGGACGATCGCCCCATCCCTCTCCTCCGCGGGCAGGGCGGCGAGCTGGCGCTCGGCGTCGGCGAGCACCGCGGCCTCCTCCTCGCGGCGGTCGAGGTTCGCCCGGTCGAGCTCCTGGGCGATCTGGCCCGCGCGCAGCTCGTCGGCCGTCAGCAGGAGCTCGACGCCGGCATCCGCGCGGTAGAGCCGCCCGGCGGCGTTGATGCGCGGGGCCAGCCGGAAGGCGAAGTCCTCCTCGTCCAAGGCTTCGGGCACCACGCTCGCCACGGCCATCAGCGCGCGCAGCCCGGCGCGCTGCCCGCGCCGGGCCTCGGCCAGGCCGGCGCGCACGAGGGCGCGGTTCTCGCCCTGCAAGGGGACCATGTCCGCCACGGTCGCGAGCGCGACGAGGTCCAGGTACGACTCGGCGCGCTTGGCGCCGAGCAGCGCCTCGGCGAGCTTGTAAGCGACCCCGGCGCCGCAGAGATCCGGGCACGGGTAGCCGCTCACCACCGGATGCAGGATCGGGCATGCGGGCAGGTGTTCGCCGGGCTGGTGATGGTCGGTGACGATGGCGTCGATGCCGAGTTCGGCCGCGCGGGCGACCTCGTGCGCCGAGCCGATCCCGCAGTCGACGGTGACCAAGAGCCGGGTGCCGCGCCGGGCGAGCGCCTCGACCGTCGCAGGGCTCAGGCCGTAGCCGTCGGCGGAGCGATCCGGGATGAACCAGTCGCAGTCGGCGCCCAGCTCGCGTAGCGCGCCGACGAGGATGGCGGTGGCGCAGACGCCGTCGGCGTCGTAATCGCCGTGCACGGTGATGCGCTCGCCCGCGTCGATCGCGGCGCGGACGCGCTCGGTGACCTGGCGCATGTCGGCGAAGGCGAACGCGTCGTGGCGCTCCGCCGCCTCAAGGAAGGCCCGCGCGGCCTCGACGGTCCGGTAACCGCGGCGCACCAGCGTGACCGCTACCGGTTCGGCGAGGCCGAGCTCGCGCGCCAGCGTCAGCGCGTCCGCATACGAGAACGGCTCAAGCTCGAAGCGGGGCGTGTCGGCAACGGCGCGCACGGCGCCCAAGGTATGGACGCCTCAGGACGGAACGGAAAGCGCCTGCTAAAGCCCCGTCGCGATCTCGGCCTCAGAGCTCGAGCTCTTCCTCGCGACTGATGCCGTAGGCGTAGATCGCGGCGCAGCCCAGCAGGCACCCGGGGACCGTGTAGAGGACGGTCGCGAGGCTGGTCTCGCCCATGCTGAGGCCGAGCGCCGCCTGGAACGCTGCGCCCGAGAGCACGCCGCCGACGACGGCGCCGAGCAGGGCACCGGCGATCCCGCCCCAGAAGCGATCGGGGACGAGCACCGTGAAGTGCCAGATCGCGACCGCGGTGGTGATCCAGACCAAAGCTGCCATCAGCTAACGATCCTCCCCATCGTCATCGTGGCCTCCCGTGCTTACGGCGGCGCTTGCGCTGCTGCGAGCGACGCCGCTCGGCGGCACGCTCGGCGGCGGCACGCGAGGCCGCGCTCAAGCCGTCCGTGTCGCGCTGCTCCTCGGCGGACTCCCCGCCGTCGCCGGCTTGCTCGCGATCCGCCACGCCCACAGCCGTGGAGCCGGCCGAGCGCGCGCCCTCGCTGTCGGCGGCGGCAGCGTTCTCGGCGGCCGACCCGCTCGCGCTGCGACCGGCGACCGGCGCCTCCTCGTCGTCGTCGACCTTCGCGACGACGTTGTCCTCGGGGAAGACCGGGACGTACCCCATGGTCTCCTTGATCTGGGCGCGGCGCACACGGTACGTGTGCTCGCGCTCCTTCCAGTGGGTCAGCACCGGCGTCGCGATGAAGATCGACGAGTAGAAGCCCGAGGCGGTGCCGATCATCATCGCGAAGGCAAAGTCGGTGAGCGTCTCGCCGCCGAAGGCGAGCAAGGCAGCGAGGACGAACACCGTCGAGAGGCCGGTGATGATCGTCCGCGTGAGGATCTCGCTCATCGAGCGGTTGACGATCTGCGAGAAGGCGGCCCGCGGCATGCGCGGCACGTTTTCTCGGATGCGGTCGAACACGATGATCGTGTCGTACATCGAGAGCCCGAGGATGGTCAGCAGCGCCGCGACGGTCGAGCTGGTCACCTCCCGTCCCACGAGCGCGTACACGCCCGCCGTCAGCAGGATGTCGTGGATCAGGGCGATGAGCACCGGGACGGCGTACTTCGCCTCGAACCGGATCGCGACATAGATACAGATGACGAGCAGCGCGAAGCCGATCGCCCAGGCGGCGCTGCGCGCGATCTGCTCGCCGAAGGTCGGGCCGACCGTCGTCGACTCGTACGCCTCCTCACCGCCCTCTGAACCTGCGAGGCCGAACGCGTTCTCGAGCGCCGGGCGCACCTCCGCGGCCTGGTCGGGGTTGAGCGACGCCTGGATCTGCACGCCGGTCGCGCCCAGATCGTCGCCCTCGATGAGCTGGATCTTGGCCGACTCCGCCTCCGTGATGCCCTCGTCGAGCAGCGCCGCGCGGACCTCCTCGACCGTCGCCTCCTGCGCGAGACCGGCGGTGATGCGCGAGCCCGACTCGAAGTCAATGCCGAGGTTGAACTGCTTCGTCGCGAACCCGATCGCGCCGATTACGAGGATCACGCCCGAGATCGAGAAGAACCACTTGCTGGCGCCCGTGAAGTCGAAGTTCCAGCGCACCTTCTGCTCCTCGCTGGCGCCGAGGAAGCGCGGCGAGCGCAGGATCTTCGAGCGGCCCAGGACGGCCAGGATCGCCTGGGTGAAGAGGACCGCGGTGAACAGCGCGACCACGGTGCCGACGCCGAGCGTGAACGCGAAGCCCTTGACGCCGGCGGTCGCCAGCACGAAGAGGATGAACGACGTGATCAGGATGATCACGTTCGCGTCGATGATCGTCGCGATGCCGCGCCGGTAGCCCACGGAGATCGCCGAGAGCAGGGATTTGCCCTTGCGCACCTCCTCCTTGATGCGCTCGAAGATGACGATGTTCGAGTCGGCCGCGACGCCGATCGTGAGGATCAGGCCCGCGATGCCCGGCAGGGTCATCGTGATCGGGATCACCTTGATCAGCGCCAAGAAGTACACCGCGTAGACCAAGAGGCCCAAGCCGGCGACGACGCCGAGGAAGCGGTAGTAGACGACGAGGAAGGCGAGCACCAGGGCGAGGCCGACGAGGCCGGCGACGAGGCCCTCGTCGAGCGCCTGCTGGCCGAGCGTCGCCGACACCTGCGACTCGGAGATCAGCTGGAGCTTGACCGGCAGCGCGCCGATGCGCAGGACCGTCGCGAGGTCCTGGGCCTCCTTGAGCGAGCCGATCCCGGAGATCTGCGCGCCGGTGCGGCCGTCGATGCCGCGCGGGTTCTCGCAGAAGTCGATGATCGGGCGCGACTGGATCTCGCCGTCGAGGACCACGGCGAACGTGCCCGAGAACTGCGGAGCTTGATCCGGGCTGGTCGCGCAGAGGCCTGGCGGAGCGTCGGCCGCGCCGCGCAACGCGATGCGCTCGGTGACCTCCTGGAACGCCCGCCGCCCCTCGTCGGTGAACTCGAAGGTGACGATCGGCTGGTTGAACTGGTCGTAGTTCTGCTCGGGGTTGCGGATCTCGTCGCCCGTGAGCTCGGGACGGTCACGCAGGACGAACCAGCCGCGCGACTGCTCGGACTCGTCGATGTCCTCGGTCTCGGGGTTGTCCTCGTTCGGCTCGGCACGGACGACCACGGTGCCCTGCGGGACGGTCTTGACCACGGAGTTCTCCGGCTGCTCACCGTTGAACTGCCGGAAGAGGTCGACTCGGCGCTCGGTCGGGCCGGCCAGCAGCTCGAGCGTGGACTTGTCGAACAGATAGAAGGTCGGCCCGTTGGTCGTGCAGAGATCCTGGAAACACTCGGGTTTGCGCTTCGACGCGTCGGTCACCGCGTCCCAGAGGCGGTTGTAGGGCCGCGAGCCCGGGTTCTGCACGTCGGGGTCCTGCGGGATGACGTTCTGGACGTCCTCCTCGGGGCTCCCCTCGAAGTCGTAGAAGTAGAGCTGCGCCGTGTCGCCGACCTGCGCGATCGCGTCGTCGGCGTTGTCCACGTTGGGCAGGCTGACGGCGATCTGGGTCTCGCCGACCTGCGTGATCTCGGGCTCGGCGACGCCGAACGCGTCGACGCGCGTGCGGACGATCTCGATCGCCCGGTCCATGTCGTCGGCGTCGATGTCCGGGTTCTGCGGGGTCGGGATCGCCTCGTAGACGAGCTCCGTGCCGCCCTGCAGATCGAGACCGAGGACCGTGGGCTTGTTCGCGATCGCCCACGCCGAGCCCGCCAGCAACAGGAGGACGAGCGCGAGCACGATCGTGCTGCGGCGGCGGCTGCCCATCTTGGCTTAGCTCGCCCCCTCGGCGAGCGGTTCGACTCGGTGCATCCGGCGCACCCTACTCCGGCGTGAGGACCAAGAGGAGTCCGCCATCGTCGTCATAGGCGGGGAAGACATCCGCGACCGCCTCGGCTGGCAGATCTCCCTCGGCGTGCACCGTCACCCGCTTGCCGAGCGACCGGACCCCCCACTCCAGGGTGGTCTCGATCGGATCGGTCACGCCGTCGCCATCGGTGTCAGCTTCCTTGCCCCCATCACCAGCGTCAACCCACTCCAGCCCGAGGACGTCCTTGATCGGCCGGCCGATCACGTCCTCGTCCTTGAGCCCCGTGAGCTCGTACCCGCCGCGGCCGACGTCGAGGACGCGTCCCTGGTTGTCGCAGGTGAAGAACGCGGCGTCGGGGGCCGGGTAGTAGTCGTCGAGTAGCTCAAACAGGAACCCGAAGCCGCATTTCGAGCAGCCCTTGGGGCGGTTCGAAAACCCCGCGGTGCGCGATGCGTTCAGCTCCCTGTTGCCGCAACTTGGACAGATGAAGAAGGGCACGCCCGAAAGCCTAGCGAGGGCGCGCGCGGGGCTACGCCCCTAGGTGAACGTGTCGGCCGCCAGCGCGCCGACGACGGTCTGCAACCAAGCCTTCTCGTCGCTTTCGGCACTCTGCGCACGCCGCCGCGCGTAGTTCGCGAGGTCGTCCCGCGAACCCACCATGACGATCGGACCGAGCACCGCGTACCGGCCGTCGGCGAGCAACACAAGCGCGCCCGGCTCGTCGCGGCGGACTCGCAGACGGGCGACGACGGGCTCGCCGAGAACCTTTT
Organism: uncultured bacterium; assembly: GCA_965652565.1. GTDB lineage: Bacteria > Actinomycetota > Thermoleophilia > Solirubrobacterales > 70-9 > RSA11. The sequence goes on along the minus strand of CBFGWL010000057.1, from coordinate 8,968 downwards.
GCGGGCGCGTGATCTCGCCCTCCACCACGTCGTCGGCGAGCGGCTTGACCGTGAAGATCGGCGCGACGCCGCGGACCGAGCGCGGCGGCCGCGGGGGCGGGCCGAGCGGGCCGTTGCGCCAGCGCTCGACCAGCTCGGCGAGCTCGCGGGAGGCCTCGCGGCGCACGAGGATGTGCAGGTGGTCGCCCGGGGCGAGGCGCATCGAGCCTCGCGGCGGCAGGGCGTTGCCGTCGCGCACGATCACGCTCACCACCGCCTCGCGCGGCAGGCCGAGATCGCGCACGCGCGCGTTCGCGGCGGCGTCGCCGGCGCCGATCTCGTACTCCACCACCTCGGCGCCCAGTCGTCGCGACGAGCCGATCTCGGCGATCGGCTCGGGCAATGGCGGCGAGTCGACGGTGAGCCCCAAGCGGCGGGCGAGCGGCTCGAAGGTCGGCCCCTGTAGGAGCAGGGAGAAGACGACGGCGAAGAAGATGATGTTGAAGAAGTCCACGCTTTCCGGGATCCCCGCGATGACCGGGAAGGTGGCGAGCACCACGGGGACCGCGCCGCGCAGCCCCGCCCAGCCCACGAGGACGCGCTCAGCGCGCGTCAGCGGCCCGAGCGCCGTGGTGATCGCCACCGCGACGGGGCGTGCGATGAACGCCAGCACGAGCGCCAGGAGCGTGCCCTCGAGCGCGACGTCGCCGAGCTGCGACGGGAAGACGAGCAGACCCAGCGTGAAGAACATCGAGAGCTGCGAGAGCCAGGCGAGGCCGGTGTGGAAGGCCGTCACCGTGCGCTTCGCCGGGATCAGGGAAGAGCCCAGCACCAGGCCCGCCGCGTAGACGGCGAGGAAGCCCGAGCCGCCGAGGACATCGGGGATCCCGAACGCGATCGCGGCAACCGCGAGCGACGCAACCGGATAGAGGCCGATCGTCGGCAGATCGATGCGGCGCAGCACCCGAACCGCGACCACGCCGACCGCGACACCGACCACGGCGCCCAGGCCGAGCTGCTTGATGAGCAGCCAGACCATGTCGAGCGCCCCGTAGTCCGGCTGCTGGATCCACTGGATGAAGCCGATCACGAGGAGGATCGCCACTGGGTCGTTGCTGGCCGCCTCGCCCTCCAGCATGTGCGCCGTGCGGGGCGGCAGGGCGGAACCGCGCATGACCGCGAACACCGCGGCGGCGTCGGTGGAGGCGATGATCCCGCCGAGCAGCATGCCCTCGAGCGTCCCCAGGTCGAAGAGCAGGACCGCGGCCGCGCCGGTGATCACCGCGGTGAGCAGGGTCCCGCCGATCGAGAGGACTGCGGCCGTGCCCGCCACCGACCGCAGGGACTCGGCGTTCGTCGTCAAGCCGCCCTCGAAGATGATCAGCGCGAGAGCGACGATCCCGACGTCGCGAGCGAGCTCGTAATCCGAGAAGTCGACGAGATCGAGCCCGTCCGAGCCAATCGCCATCCCGATCGCGAGGAACAGGAGGAGCGCCGGGACGCGGACGCGTCCGGCGAGCAGCGACGCCGCGAGCGCGACCGTCGTCAGAACCCCGGTGATGAGGATGATCTCACCCACGAAGCACCTCGATCAGTTCCCCCGGCGTGCGGTCAGCCGCTCAGGCAGCCCGGAGCACGGGCCGCGAGATCGACCAGCCGGCCGTCGACGAGCTCCGCCCGCACCCGCACCCGCGGTCGGGCGCGCGGCGGAACGCGCACCACGCGCGGCGCCGGGCCGGCCGCGGCGAGCCTGCGGCCGCCCACCTCGCCGCGCACCTCCGTGACGACGTCGGCGTCCTCGCCAACGACGGCGACCACGGCGCGGTTCGATTCGCACTCATCCGCTCCGTCGCCGGCGGGTTTGCGCGTGATCTCGAGCTCGAGGCGCGGCTTCGGCACGCAGCCCTTGCCCGAACAGTCGGCGAGCCTCTCGTTGAGCTCCGCGAGCGCCTCGCGGGCGCGCTCGTACTGCGGGTCGTCGTGGACGCTTTCCAGCTGATAGGGGTCGAGGCGCAGGTCGTACAGCTCGACCTCCCCGGTCGCGGTCCGCTCCGCATAGGCGAAGCGATCGGTGCGCACGCCGTGAAAGCCGTCCTCGCGGAAGGACTCGAGCGGGATCGCCCGGCCGGTCAACCGGCCGGGCTCGGAGAGCACCGGCAGCAACGACTCGCCGTCCATGTTCAGGGGCGATTCGCCACCCGCGATGTCGAGCATCGTCGGCGCGAAGTCGACGTTCGCGACGAGCTCGCGCGTCACGGCTCCGCGGGCCACGCCGGGGCCGCGGACGAGCATCGGCACGCGGATCGAGTCTTCATAAGGGACCGCCTTGCCGCCCTTGAGGCGGTGCTGCCCCTGCACGAACCCGTTGTCGGAGATGAAGAAGATGTAGGTGTTGTCGAGCTCTCCCACCTCGCGGAGGGCGCGCACGATCCGCGCGACCGACTCATCGACGGCGAGCAGGGTCTCCAGGCGGCACTGATACTTGTCGGTCTTCTCCCGCAGCGTCTTGCCCAGGACCTTGTCGGTCTCCCGGATGAAGCTCGGCTTGTCGGAGACGTCGTCCTCGTTGAAGTTCGGCGTGCGCGGGATCTCGCGTCCGCGGAAGCGCCCGAGGTGGCGCGGAGCCGGCTCCGGCCCCTTGTCGGTGCAGTGGTCGCCCTTGACGAAGGACTTGCCGACGTGTGGCGCCACGTACCCGATCGACAGATAGAAGGGCGCCGAGCGCGCCTCATCGCTGCGGATGAACTCGATCGCCTTGTCGGTCATCAGATCGGTTGAGTAGTCGGCCGGGCGCTTGCCGGTCGAGACGACCTCCCCGTCATCCACGAAGGTCGCCTTGAAGTAGCGCGCGGCGGGCTCGGCCATCCCGAACCACCGATGCCAGCCCGGCGGCACGCCGTTCTCGCGCATGTAGTCGTTCAGGTATTTGCCGAAGTGCGCGGTGAGGTAGCCGGCGCGCCGCAGCCAGACCGGCAGCGTCTCGCTGTTGTCGAGGCGCGTGTAACCCCCCTCGGGGGCGCGGTTGTCGATCACGCCGTGGTTGTGCGCGTGCTGGCCGGTCAGGAACGTCGCGCGCGAGGGGCAGCAGAGCGGGTAGCTCGTGAACGCGTTCTCGAAGGTGACGCCCTCGCGGCCGAGCAGGCGACGTGTGCGATGCATCACAGACATCGCGTCGTACTCCTGGTCGTCAGTGAGCAGGAACACGATGTTGGGCCGGTCCGCCGGCGCCGCCACGAAGGGTCGTTCGTCGCCTCCGCTGCCGCCGCAAGCGGCAAAGGCGAGGGCGAGGAGCAGGCCGAGGGCGGCGATCGGGCGCGACCGGCCGGCGAGTTGTCGCCGGGACGGGCGCATCAGGCGAGGAGGTTAGTGTGTTGTAGGAAGCGGGAACTTCCTCACGAAGTCTTCATCTGGCGCTAATGAACGCTGTCTAGCTTCGCTGGGCGGGACATGGCGCGCGTTACGCGCGCCCCAATGCGGACAAGAGGGGTCATCAAACCGATCCCGCGTCTAACCACATGACCGACGAGGCCGTGACAAACGAGAAGCGCGTGATCTGGCGGGGCGGATTCCGGCCGGACATCGAGGGGCTTCGGGCCGTCGCGATGAGCTGTGCGCTTCTGGCGCACGGCGGGGTCGCGGTGGCCGCCGGCGGCTACATCGGCGTCGACATGTTCTACGTGATCTCCGGCTTCCTGATCACGGGCCTGCTGATGCGGGAGGTCGAGAAGCGCGGGACGATCAACCTCGTCAACTTCTACGCGCGTCGTGCGCGCCGGCTCTTGCCGGCCGCGACCCTGGTCGTCGGCGTCGTGGTTGTCCTCTCGCTGATCTTGCTTCCGCCGGCGCGGCAGCTCACCGTCTCCGGCGACGCGATCGCCTCATCGCTCTACTTCGCGAACTGGCGCTTCACCGCGCAGGCGGCCGATTACTTCGCGCCGATCAGCGAGACCAGCCCGCTGCAGCACTACTGGTCGCTCGGCGTGGAGGAGCAGTTCTACTTCATGTGGCCGATCATCCTGCTGGCCGCCGTCTTTCTGCTCGGGAGGTTCATCCCGATCAAGCGCGGCGCCGCGCTCATGGTCGCATTCGTCCTGACCGCAGCGTCGTTCGCCTACAGCATCACCTACACCCAGGAGGCGCCGAGCCAGGCGTACTTCTCGACTTTCACCCGCGCCTGGGAGCTCGGCATCGGGGCGATCTTGGCGCTTGTCGCAATCCCCGTGGTGAGCCGCTGGAAGGCCGCGACCATCGCCGGCGTCGGCTTGGGGATGATCGCACTCGCGACGATCCTGTACTCCGGTGCGACCCCCTATCCCGGCGTCGCCGCGCTACTCCCCGTGTTCGGCACCGCCGCGATCATCTTCGCCGGCACGAGCGGCCAGATGGCCGGCCCGCTGCGCGTGCTGGCGACGCCGCCGGTCCGCTATTTCGGCCGGATCTCCTACAGCACCTATCTGTGGCACTGGCCTGCGCTCATCTTCGCGACCGAGATCTGGGGACCCCTTGCCCTCTGGCAGGCGGCGATCGCGATCGCCGTCGCGATCGGGCTCGCCTCGCTGACCTACCACACGGTCGAGCGCCCCTTCACGCGCTCGAAGCGCCTCGCCGTGCTGCCGCGCCGCTCGCTCGCACTGGGTGCCGGCTGCGCCGTCGCCGGCGTGATCGCCGCGCTCGTCCTGGTCCGCGCGACCCCGGAGATCGACACGATCAGCGCCGACGAGGTACAGGGCGCAGCCGCGCTCGCGTACCAGACGGAGCCCCAGAAGGAGGCGAAGGGCCTGCGCCCCAACCCGCTCGAGGCGAGCGCCGACCGCGGCCGCCTCGTGGACGACGGGTGCCTCGTGCAGCGCGAGGTCATCGAGTCGCCGCAGTGCACGTACGGGCCGAAGGCGGGCAGCAAGAAGGTGGTGCTGTTCGGCGACTCGCACGCCGCGCATTTCTTCCCCGCGCTCGAGCGCATCGGGAACCGTGAGGGCTGGAGCCTCATCGGGCTCACGAAGATGGGCTGCGGGCCCGCCGACGTGGAGGTCTGGAACGGCCGCCTGGGCCGCCCCTACGAAGAGTGCACCGAGTGGCGCGAGCGCACGTTCGAGCGCATCGAACGGGAGCAGCCGGACCTGACGATCGTCTCGAGCGCGAGCTTCTACACCGTCGTTGAGGACGGCGAGCGCCTCGAGGAAGGCAACGCGGAGGCGCGCGAGGAGGGCTTCAAACGCTCGCTCGAGCGCCTCACGGAGAGCAGCGACAAGGTCGTCGTGATCGGGGATATCCCGCACGCCCCGTTCGAGGTCTCCGATTGCGTCTCGGAGAACCTGAAGAGCCTCGACGAGTGCACGTTCGGCCTGGACGAGCGCCGCAACCAGGACCCGTTCGACCGCCGCGCCGCCGAGGCCGTGGACGGAGTCAAGCTGATCGAGGTGAACGACGTGCTCTGCCCGGACGACGAGTGCCGCGCCGTGATCGGCGACGCGGTGACGTACCGCGGCAGCAACCATCTGACCGGGACCTTCGCGCGCACGCTCGGGCCCGTGCTGAACAGCCGGCTGCCCGACCTCGACTAGCGGCGGGGGCCGGCTCGTCGCCGCTCGCGCCCGCGACTCCGAGCGGAGGCGTCGCCCCTAGAACAGCGTCGCGGCGCCTTCGGGCACCGGCAGGCCCAGGTGGGCGAAGCCCCGCTCGGTGAGCACGCGCCCGCGCGGCGTGCGCTTGATCAGGCCCTGCTGCAGGAGGTACGGCTCGTAGACGTCCTCGATCGTGTCGGCCTCCTCGTCGATGGCCGCGCACAGCGTCGAGAGTCCCACGGGCCCGCCTCCGAACTTGGTGGCGATCGTGTCCAGGATCAAGCGGTCGTGGCGGTCCAGGCCGGCCTCGTCGACTTCGAGCATGCCGAGCGCCTCGGTTGCGATCTCGGCGGTGATCACGCCGCCCGCCTTCACCTCAGCGAAGTCGCGGACGCGCTTGAGCAGCCGGTTGGCGACGCGCGGCGTGCCGCGTGAGCGCGAGGCGATCGCGACCTCGCCGCCCGGCTCGATCTCAACACCGAGGATCCCCGCCGAACGCGAGACGATGCGCGCCAAGTCGGAAGCGTCGTAGTGCTCAAGGCGGTGGGTGACGCCGAAGCGGTCGTGCAGGGGCTTGGAGAGCAGCCCGGCGCGCGTGGTGGCGCCGACCAGGGTGAACGGCGGCAGGTCGAGCGTGACCGTGCGCGCTCCGGCGCCCTGGCCGAGGACCACGGGCAGGCGGCGGTCCTCCATCGCGGGGTAGAGCGTCTCCTCGATTGCCGGGTTGAGGCGGTGGATCTCGTCGATGAAGAAGACCGAGTTCGGCTCGAGCGCAGTGAGGAACGAGGCGATATCCGCCTTGCGCTCGAGCGCCGGCGCCGCGGTCTGCACGAGCGGAGCGTCGAGCTCGGCCGCGATGATGTGCGCGAGCGAGGTCTTGCCGAGCCCCGGCGGGCCCGCGAGCAGGACGTGGTCGAGGGGCTCGCCGCGGCGGCGGGCCGCCTCGATGAAGATCCCAAGCTGCTTGGTGACCTGCTCCTGGGCGACGAAGTCCTCGAGGCGCTGCGGGCGCAGCGAGCGGTCGAGATCGTCGTCTCCCCCGGCGCGCGCCGTGGCCATCGGCTCCGAGCGGCGCACGGGGATCTCGGCGGCGGCCGCCTCGATGCTTGGGTCGGGGACGATTCCCGGGTTGCGCTCGCGACTCATGATCCTCGTGCTCCGCTGCTCGCCTCGGCAGCGCGGCGCAGGGCGCTGCTGATCATCTCCTCGGGGGTCTCGCCGGGTGCGTCGGCAAGCAACTGCTCGGCCTCGGCGAGGGAGTAGCCCAGGCCGACCAGGCCCTCGCGGGCCAGCAGGCGCGGATCCTCGTCCCCGCCGCCCGCGGTCGCCGCGACCGGCTCGGCCTCGAGCTCGGCCGCCACGCGCTCACGCAGCTCGACGATGAGGCGCTCCGCCGTGCGCTTGCCCACGCCGGGAGCGGCCTGAAAGCGTTTGGCATCGCCGGTCGCAATCGCCCGGACGAGCTCGCGCGGCGTGCCGGTGGAGAGGATCGCGAGGGCCACCTTCGGGCCGACTCCGGACACGGAGTTGAGGTGGAGGAACAGGTCGCGCTCCTCTTCGCTCGCGAAGCCGTAGAGGGCGATCGAATCGTCGCGGACCACCATGTGCGCGTGGAGCGTCGCCTCCTTGCCGTGCGCGGGTACCGCCTTGAGCGTCTCGGCGGAGACGGCGAGCCGGTACCCGACGCCGCCGGTCTCCAACACCACGTGGTCGGGACGGCGGACCAGCACCTCGCCGCGAACGGACGCGATCACAGGGTCACCTCCGCCCCGCTCTCGGCCTGGCGCGCGGCGAGCTCGAGCGCCGCCCGGTTGCCGTGGCAGATCGCGACCGCGAGCGCGTCCGCGGCGTGATCGGAGCGCGGTGGCCCGGCGAGGCCGAGCAACGTGCCGACCATGCGCTGCACCTGGTGCTTGGAGGCGCCGCCGGTGCCGCAGACGGCCATCTTCACGGCCTGCGGCGTGTAATCGAAGCAGGACACGCCCGCCTGGGCCGCGGCCAGCATGACGACGCCGCGCGCCTGCCCGACGCCGACGGCCGAGCGCACGTTCTTGCCGAAGTAGAGCTCCTCGAGCGCGATCGCGTCTGGCTTGTGCCAGGCGACCAGCTCGGCGACCGCGTCGTGGATGCGCGCCAGGCGCTTGCCCGGGTCCACACCGGCGGACGTCTCGATGACCCCGCCGTCGAGCGCGGTCATGCTGCCGCCCGCGAACCGCACCACGCCGAAGCCGGTGCTGGCCAACCCGGGGTCGATGCCCATCACGACCTTCACGGGGACTGATTCTGGCCGTGAGCTCGGATGCCTCCCCAAATCCGCCGGGCGAGGCGCTGGGCGAAGGGCAGCTGCGGCGCTCAGGCCGTAGCTTCCTCGAGCAGCTCGGCCGGGATGTCGAAGTTCGCGTGGACCTCGTCCACGTCGTCGTGGTCGTCGAGGGCCTCGATCAGCCTCAGCAGGCGGCGGGCCTCGGAGGGATCGCTCACCTCGACCGTCGTCTTCGGCTCCATCGCGAGCTCGGACGACTCGATCTCCACCTCGGCCTCCTCCAGCGCGCTGCGCACATCGCCCAGCACGGAGGGCTCGCAGGTGATCTTGAGCGAGTCGCCGTCCTCTACGACGTCGTCGGCGCCCGCGTCGATCGCGGTGATCACATCGTCCTCGCCGTACCGCGAGCCGTCGACGAGGACCACGCCCTTCTTCTCGAACTGCCACGCGACGGAGCCCGGCTCGCCCAGGTTCCCGCCGTTGCGGTCGAAGGTGTGACGCATCTCCGCGCCGGTGCGGTTGCGGTTGTCGGTCAGCGCGTCGACGAGGACCGCCGCGCCACCTGGGCCGTAGCCCTCGTACACGACGTGCTCGATCGCGCCGGCGTCACCGCCGCCCGTGCCCCGGTCGATCGCCCGCTGGATGTTCTCCTTGGGCATCGAGAAGCTCTTCGCCTTCTCGATCGCGGCGGCAAGGGCGTAATTCGCCTCCGGATCGCCGCCGCCGTCGCGCGCCGCGACGGTGATCGCGCGCGCCAGCTTGGTGAAAAGCTGCCCGCGCTTCGCGTCGGCCGCAGCCTTCTTGTGCTTGATCGAGGACCACTTGGAATGTCCGGCCATGGGCGTTGATTCTACGAGCGCATCCCGCAGCGCAACTTTTGCCCGACGGCGTTGTTTCTAGGGACGCGCGTGGATGACGCCGGCGCTTTTCCGCCAGGGTCGTTCACCGACACATGTGGGGATGCCGAAAGAGGGCCGCGATCCCAAGGAGGGGACCTGGATCGCGGTCCTCTTCCGCGTTCTGGGGCCGGTTTGGGCGCTTGCGGCGGGCGCCGGGCGGCACGGGCGTTGGTGGCTAGCTGAGCCCGGGGCGGCGCGGGCGGTGGTGGCGGGCGCCCCGGCGGCGTGGTGGCGCGGCGCGTCGGGGATGGGCGGCGAAGGAGGGG
>CBFGWL010000056.1:0-20251 GCA_965652565.1 uncultured bacterium | reverse complement strand
CGCGCCGCCACGCCGCCGGGGCGCTCGCCACAAGCGCCCGCGCCGCCCCCGCGCCCGCGCTACTCGAAGACCACGCGCTCCACCGCCGCGAGCTCGGCGTCGCAGCCGATCACGGCGGGGGCGTTGCCCAGGGCGGTGTCGGGGTCCTTGAGGCCGTGGCCGGTCAGGACGCAGACGACGGTCTCGGGCGGCGCCGCGCCCTCGGCGACCGGCAGGCCGTGCTCGAGGATCCCCGCGACGGAAGCGGCGGAGGCCGGCTCGCAGAAGACGCCCTCGCGCTCGGCGAGCAGGTGGTAGGCGGCGAGGATGCGCTCGTCGGAGACGGCCGCAATCCGGCCGCGCGAAGAGGTGATCGCCTCCATCGCCTCCTCCCAGCGCGCCGGATTGCCGATGCGGATTGCCGACGCGACGGTCTCCGGGTTGGGGATCGGGTGGCCGGCGACGAGCGGCGCCGCGCCCTCGGCTTGGAAGCCGTAGAGGATCGGCTTCTCATCGCGTTCGCCGAATCCGCGGTTCCACGCGGTGACGTTGCCCGCGTTACCCACCGGGATCGCCAGGGCGTCCGGGGCGGCCCCGAGCTCGTCGATCACCTCGAACGCAGCCGTCTTCTGGCCCTCGATCCGGTACGGGTTCACCGAGTTGACGAGCTCGATCGGGTGGCGTTCGGCGAGCTCGCGCACGATCCGCAGCGCGTCGTCGAAGTTGCCGCGCAGCGCGATCACCCGCGCGCCGTGCATGAGCGCCTGGGCGAGCTTGCCGATCGCGATCTTGCCCTCCGGGACGATGACCGCGCCGCGGATCCCCGCCCTCGCGGCGTAAGCCGCCGCACTCGCGGCAGTGTTGCCAGTGGAGGCGCAGATCACGGCCTCCGCCCCGCGGCCCGCCGCGCGCGAGACGGCGACGGTCATGCCCCGGTCCTTGAACGACCCCGTCGGGTTGGCGCCCTCGAACTTGAGGTACACCCGCGCGCCGACCATCTCGGAGATCACGGGCGCCTCGATGAGCGGGGTCGAACCCTCGTTGAGGCTGATCACCGGATCGCCGGGTTCCAGGGGCAGGGCATCCCGGTAGCGCTCGATCAGCGGCACCGGGCTCAAACGAACTCCTCCTCGATCACGCGGATCGCGCGAGGCGTCCCGCGCAGGAAGTCCAGCTTCTCCAGCTCGTCCAGCGCGGCGTAGAAGCGGCTCTCCGGGCACTCGTGCATGACCATGACGAGGCGCGCCTCGTCGCCCTGCCCGTGTTGCACCACGCTGCGCACCGACACGTCGTTGCGGCCGAGAACGTCGGCGACGGCGGCAAGCACGCCGGGCCGATCGGCCACCTCCATGTGCAGATAGAAGGACGAGGACGCGTCGCGGACGATCTCCAAGCGCTGCGTCGCCTGGTGCACCGGCGCCTCGCCCGCGAGGATCGAGACGACGTCGCCGAGCACCGCGGTCGCGGTCTCGACGCCGCCCGCACCGGGCCCCGACATCGTGATCTCGGTGATCGCCGGCGCCTCAACCATCACCGCGTTGAACGGCCCCTCCACCGGCGCGAGCGGATGCCCGCGGTAGAGGAAGCACGGGAAGACCCGCACGCTGACCCCACCCTCGCGCAGCTCGGCCACTCCGAGCAGCTTGAGCGAGAGCCCGAACTGCTTGGCGTAGGCCAGATCCTCGGGCTGGATGTCGGTGATGCCCTCGTACGAGACGTCGTCGAGGCTCACCGGCGTGTGGAAGGCGAGCCGCGCGAGGATCGCCATCTTCGCCGCCGCGTCCGCGCCCCCGACGTCGTCGCTCGGATCCGCCTCCGCGTAGCCCAGCTCCTGCGCACGCGCGAGCACCTCCTCGAAGGTCGCGCCGGTGCGCGCCATCTCCGTGAGGATGAAGTTGGTCGTGCCGTTGACGATCCCGAAGACCTTCGTGATCTCGGTCGCCGCAAGGCTCTCCTGGATCACGCGGATCACGGGCACCACGCCGGCGACCGCGGCCTCGAAGCGCAGCTGCACGCCGTTCTCGCGCGCGGCCGCGAAGAGCTCGTCGCCGTGCTGGGCGAGCAGCTGCTTGTTCGCCGTGACGACGTGCTTGCCCGCGGTCAGCGCCCGCAACACGTACTCGCGGGCAGGATCGGTCCCACCCATGAGCTCGACGACGATGTCCGACTCGGCGAGGATCGACTCGAAGTCGCCCTCGCTGCGGCGCAGCACGCCCGCGATCTCGGGGCGCCGCCCGGCGAGCGCGGCCACCGCATCGGCGCGCTCGCGCACGAGCTCATGGAAGGCGCCGCCGACGGTGCCTTTTCCGAGCAGGCCGATGCGTGCGATCTCGGTCACTCGGTGTCGCGGGCGACGAGGTCGTCGTAGGTCTCACGGCGGACGACGACCCGAGCGTCGCCGTCCTTGCAGAAGATCACCGGCGGGCGCGGCACGCCGTTGTAGTTGGAGGCCATCGCGTAGCCGTAGGCACCGGTCGCGGGCGTGACGAGCAGATCGCCGATGCGCGGCGCGGCGATCTTCGCGTCGCGCACGATCATGTCGCTCGACTCGCAATGCATCCCGGCCACCGTCACGAGGGTGTCGGCCGGCGCGCTCGCACGATTTGCGACGAGGGCCTCGTAGCGCGCGCCGTAGAGCATCGGGCGCAGGTTGTCCGACATGCCGCCGTCGACCGCGACGTACGTGCGCACACCCGGGATCTCCTTGACCGTGCCGACCGTATAGAGAGTCACGCCGGCGTTCCCCACCAGCGAGCGCCCCGGCTCGACGAGGACGCGCGGAACCGGGTCGAACACGTTGCGGACGCCCGCCACCTTCACCTCGACGTACTGCTCGATCGAGGGCGGCTCGTCCTCGGCCGTGTACGCGATGCCGAGTCCGCCGCCCACGTTCAGCAGGCGGATCTCATCGTCGGCGAGCGTGGCGAGCGCCTCGATCGCGCGCGTGTAGGGCTCGAGCTCGAAGATCTGCGAGCCGATGTGCGCGTGCAGGCCCGCCAGGCGCAGGTGCTTCGAGGCGCGCACCTCCTCCACCGCCCGGGCGGCGAGCCCGTCCTCCAGCCCGAAGCCGAACTTCGAATCGAGCTGGCCCGTCTGGATGTACGAGTGCGTGTCCGCCTTGATGCCGGGCGTGACGCGGATGAGCACATCCTGCGGGCGGTCGAGCATGGCGTCGAGGCGCCGCAGCTCGTCGAAGGAGTCGAGGATGATGTGGCCGACGCCCGCTTCGACCGCGTAGCGCAGCTCGGCCTCCGTCTTGTTGTTGCCGTGCATGTGGATGCGCTCCGGTGGGAAACCCGCGCGCAGGGCCATGTGCAGCTCCCCTCCGGAGGCGACGTCCGCGGACAGGCCCTCCTCGGCGAAGACACGGTAAGCCGCGGTGAACGGCGCGGCCTTGGAGGCGAAGACGATCTCGTAGTTGTCGGTGCGCGCGGCGAAGGCTTCCTTGTAGGCACGCGCGCGGGCGCGCATGTCGTCCTCGGCGTACACGTACGCCGGCGTGCCGAACTCGGCCGCAAGCTCGACCACGTCGCAACCGCCCACCTCGAGATGGCCGCGCTCGTTCACGCGGCTGCCGAGCGGGTAGACGGCCGAACCCTCGACCGGATTTGCCTTCGTTGTCGTCTCCATGGCGGCGGTCATTATCCACAGACGATGGCAAGCCGACCGCTCACGCCCCCACAGCCCCCGAGCGAGCAAGGGATCCACCAGGACCGCCCGTACTGGCTCTGGCTGCCGGCGGGCGAAGGCCCCTGGCCCGCGATGCTCATCATCCACGGTGCCGGCTCGCGCAAGGAGAATCATGCCGACTTCGCGCGGCAATGCGCGGCCGCTGGGTGGGCGGCGCTCTCATTCGACCAGCGCGGGCACGGTGAATCCACCGACGAGATGGGCCCCGGCGCGCTCGCCGACATCGGCCGGATGGCCCGCTTCCTCGCCTCGCGCCCGGACGTCGACGGCAACCGCGTCTGCGTGCGCGGCTCGAGCATGGGCGGGTACCTGGCGATCCACGCGGCCGCGACCTCGCCCTCGATCGCAGGGGTGATCGCGATCTGCCCGGCCGGGGAGGACCAACTCCTGCGCGGCGTGCGCGCCGGCGACTTCGAGTTCCGCGCGGGCGAGCGGGCGCGGGCGGAGCTGGCCGCGTGGCTGGCCGAACACGACCTGCGCGCCGCGGTCGAGCTCGTCGCGCCCAAGCCGCTCATCCTGTTGCATGCCCGAGGCGATGAGCGCGTGCCGGTGGAGCTCTCCGAGGAGCTGCACGCTCGCGCGGGCGCGCCGAAGAAGCTGATCGTCGTCCCGGGCGGACATCACCGCTCGGTGCAGCACGACGCGGAGCTGCAAAGCGTGGCGCTGCGCTGGCTCGAGCGCAACCTGCCCGCGCACGCCGCGGGCCGTTGATCAGAGGGCGTCGAGCGGCTCAGCCGCCGAGCAGCTTGTCGACGACGCCGCCCTTGCCGAGCAGGTTGTTCGTTACGCCGTTCAGCCCCTTCGACACGTTGTCGCCGAGCTTGGGCTGACCCAGCACCCCGCCGACGCCGTTGAGCGCCCCGTTGATCGTCTTGTCGAGCGGCTGGGTGACCGGGCTGGTCAGGTCGTTGAGGGGGAGGTTGAGGCCGAGGTTGCCGGCCGTGTTCTCAAGTCCGTTGACCGTGTTGCCAAGCGCGCCGTTCGAGGGAGCCGCCGGGGGCGTGACTGAAGGCGGGGGTGCGGGCGGCTCAAGACCGGGGATGTTCGGGACCTCAGCCTGTGGATTGCCGCCGTTGTTGCCGCCAACCCCGGCCGGGCTGAGCGCGCCGGGCGGAAGCGAATCGGCGATCTCGGCGATCGCCGCCGGGCTCGGCGTCGCGGGCGTATCAGCGACGGCAGCGGGCGCGGTACTGGCGGCGAGTGCCGCTGTCTCGGGCGCGCCGGGCGCGATCTGCACGGTCGCGTCGGCTGAGTCGTCCCCGCCGAAGGGCATGCCCTCAAACGCGACGAAAGCCGCCACGCCGAGGAAAGCGACGACGGCTGCGGCGACGAGCGCGGCGGTGACCCCGGAGCCGGCGAGGTAAGCGCGCGCCGGGCCGGGCTGGGCGAAACGTGGGGTGTGGGCGGCGGACGATTCCATGTCAAGCCTGCGGAACGGGTCTCTCCCGTTCTGTCGTCAGGCGTCTCCCGTTCCTTGAGCGATTCCTTCCGCTGATTTCCTGCCGAGCCTCTTACCCGGCGTCACGGGCATCGTTACAGATAACCCATCGGATCCACGGGCGCGCCGTTTACCCGAACCTCGAAGTGGAGGTGGTCACCGTAGCAGTGCCCCGTGCAACCCACATACCCGATCACCTGGCCCTGCGAAACGGAGCCGGACGTGATCGCGTAGCTCGACTGGTGGGCGTAGCAGGTGGAGAGCCCGCCGCCGTGGTCGATGCAGGTGTAGTTGCCGTAACCGCTGGTGGGCGCGGCGAGGACGATGTTGCCCGCCTTCGCGGCGCGGATCGGCGTGCCGGCGGGCACCGCGATGTCGATGCCCGCGTGCAGGCGGCCCCAGCGCTGCCCGTACGGTGAGACGACCGGGCCGTTGACGGGCCAGATCATCCCGCTCGAGCCGTTCTTCACGGGCCCGGCAGGCAGCGGATCGGTCTGGGTGGTCGAGGCCTGCGCCTCCTGCAGCTGCGCCTGGATCCGCGCGTTCAAGTCGCTGATGTCGCCCTCGTACTCGCGGATGTTGCTGCGCACGGACGCGAGGGCGGACGCCTTGCGGCCGCGCACGGCGTCGAGCTCGGCCTGGCGCGCCTCGAGCTGCGCGCGCGTGCGCTCCAGCTCCGCCTTGCGGGCGGCGATCTCATCCCGCGCCGCCTCGACGCGCTCGACGGTGTCGCGGGCCTCGTCGCGCAGGTCGCGAACCCGGTGGACGACGCTCGCGTCCTGGTCCTGGACGCGCGTCAGGTAGTCGTAGCGGCTGACGAGGTCGTCGAAGCCGCTCGAGTCCAGGATCACGGTCAGCGCGTCGGGCTGATCGGCCTTGTAGATCTCGACGAGCCGGTTGCGCAGCACCTTGAGCGAGCGCTGCAGCCGGTCGCGCAGCTGCTCGAGACGCTCGCGCTCCATCTCGAGGCGCGCCTCGGTCTCGGCGAGGCGCTCGCGGACGATCGCCTCCCGGTTGCGCAGGGTCGCCACCTCGCCGCGCAACTGATTGATCTGCTGCGTGTACCGCGAGATCTCCGTGGTGAGGACGCCCTTGCGTTCCTTCGCCTGCTCCAGCTTCTGCTCCTTCTCCTGGAGCTTGGACTGGAGGTCCTGCGCGACGGCGTTGCCGCCGGCCAGCGCGGCAAGGGCCAGCGCGAGCAGCACGACGACGGTGCGCGGGGTCGGTCGCTTTGTCTGGGAGTCCACTGCGAACAAAACCTGGGCTCTTGGGGGTCCGCCGAAATAGCGATGCCGTCCCGCCCCCGTCTGGTGAAAGCGGCCGTCCTCGATGGCGAACCGGAGTGGCGCAGACTAGCAGCGTATGCCCGTTTGTGAGCATTCCTTAACACACCCCTGCAACCGGTTTTGCACGCCGATGGGTGCCCCGGCACTGGCCCGGGACGACGCCACAGGGCGTGCCGATCACGCTTGATTAAGCCGGTTCCCGCGGCCCGGGCGTGCCGGGGATCAGTCGCCCGCGGGGGGCTCGGTCTCGAGCTGAAGCAGCGCGCCCTCCGGGGCGTCCTCCTCCATCTGCAGCGTCGTGTGCTCGATGCCGTAGCGCTCGCGCAGCACGTACTCGATCTCGCGCCGCGCGGCGTCGCGGTCGACCGATGGCTCCACCACGACGTGCGCCGCGAGCGCCACGAAGCCCGGCGTCACCGTCCACACGTGGAGGTCGTGCACGCTCGTCACGCCCTCCGCGGAGGCCATCGACTGCGCGAGATCGTCGACGTCCAGGTGCTCGGGGGCCGCCTCCATGAGGACGTCCATCGGCTCGCGCACCAGGCGATAGGACGAGCCGAGGATGAGCAGCGCGACCGCAAGGCTCGCGAGCGGGTCGGCCGCCTCCCACCCGGTGAGCAGGATCACGGCGCCGGAGGCGACCACGGCGATCGAGCCGAGCGCGTCGGCGACCGAGTGGCGCAGCACGCCCTCCAGGTTGATGTCCGTGCGATCGCCGCGCGCCAGGACCCAGGTCGCCGCTACGTTGCCGGCCAGCCCGAACAGGCCGATGCCGAGCACGCCCCACCCCTCGATGTCCGGCGGATCCCCGAAGCGGCCGATTGCGGCGACGATCACCAGCACGCCGATCGCGACGAGCGCGACGCCGTTGACCAGCGCCGCGAGCACCTCGCTGCGCTGCAACCCGAACGTCCGGCGCGAGGAGGCCTGGCGAGCGGCGAGCGCCGCGGCCATCAGGCCGAGGCCGATCGAGCCGACGTCCGAAAGCACGTGGCCCGCGTCCGCGAGCACCGCCAGCGAGCCGGTGATGAGGCCGCCCACGACGCCCACGGCGAGCATCGCCAGATTGATCGCGAGCGCGATCGTCATCCGCCGGCGGCTGTCGGCTCGGCGCGTGTCGAGCGCGTGGCTGTGAGCGTGACCGTGGGCGTGCGCGTGGGCCATCAGGGGTGAGGCTAGACCCCCGGCGCCGCGGTGAGTAGCGGGTGCGTACCCCAAACGCGACTAACGTTCCCGCCGTGCTGCGGAGGATCGGCTACTTCTTCTCGGACCTCGCCTACTACGCGCGCCGCAACCCGCTGGGGATGCTGCGCGGCATCGCGGGCATCGCGGTTGCCTGCGCGCTGATCGCGGGCATCTACGTGGCCGTCGACCGGCTGCTCGCCGACGAGGAGGAGGCGCCCGCGCTTGCCCCCGAGGTGTTCGTGCGCACCGAGACCGTCCCCGAGGAAACCGAGGATCTGGGCTTCCCGGCGTTCGCGACCCGCAACACGACTCGCGTCGCGGGGGGCGATTCGATCTCGATCGCCGCCGGCGCCGCGCTCGCGACCTTCCCCTCCTCCTCGCCACCCGCGGTGGCCCTGGCCGACGTCGAGGACTGGCACGGCGCGCTCGCTGCATCCGTGCTGTTCGCGGACCCGATCTCGGCCCCACTCCTCTTCACCGCCGGCGGCGAGGTCCCCGAGCTCACCGCCGACGCGCTGGCGGCCCTCGATCCGCAGGGCTCCGCCGCAACGAAGCGCGACCAGGCCTTCGTGATCGGGGACGCCGCGGCGCCCGACGATCTGCGTACCGAGGAGCTCAGCGGCGGCAACCCGGCCGAGCTGGCGGCCGCGATCGCGACCCTGCGTGCGGATCTGGCCGGCGACGACCCACAGCATCTGCTGGTGGTCAGCTCGGACGAGCCCGAGTACGCGATGCCCGCCGCCGCGTGGGCGGCGGGCTCGGGCGACCCGATCCTCTTCACGCAGCGCGACTCGGTTCCGGCCGCGACGCTCGACGCGATCGAGCGCTGGGACGACGCGTCCGTGTTCGTGCTCGGCCCACCGTCGGCGATCTCCAAGGAGGCGTTCCGTGAGCTGCGCCGCGCGGGCGCACGGGTGGAGCGCGTCGGCGACGAGGGGCCGGTGGAGAACGCGATCGCGTTCGCCCGCTACGTCCGCGGCGAGTTCGGCTGGAACATCAACGACCCCGGGCACGGGTTCGTGATCACCAATACCGCGCGGCCGACCGACGCCGCCGCGGCCGCGCCGCTCTCGGCGAGCGGTAGCTGGGGCCCGCTCCTGCTCACCGACGACGCCGGCGCAGCGCCACCCGCCCTCGCGGGCTACCTGCTCGATCTCAAGCCCGGCTACGAGAGCGACCCGACCCGCGCGGTTTACAACCACATCTGGATCATCGGCGACGAGGAGTCGGTCTCAACGGGCCTGCAGGCCGAGCTCGACGAGATCGTCGAGCTCGCCCCGGTACGCTCCGGCGAAGGTGACTCCGCACTGGGGCCGGCACCGGGCACACCGGAGCCGGAAACCCGAGCGGACTGAGAACGCCGACACGAACTAGACGAGGGACAAGATGAGCGAAAGCGAACGAGCGGATCGGCTCACCCGCCGGGTCACGGTGGATGACATCCGCGCGCTCGCGGGCCCCGCTACGCCCCACTTCTCGCTGCAGATCCGCAACCGGATCGCGAAGCTGATCGAGTCGCTGCCGGCCGACGACCCGGCGCGCGCCGAGGGCGAGCGGCAGATCGAGCGCCTCACGGCGCTCGCCGCCCACTCCGGGGAGCCGCGCGGGCGGGGATGACCGCCGCGCCGGCCGAGCTCGCGCGCACCCGCCTCGCCGAACTGCTCACCGCGGAGGCCGCCGCCCGCGCGAGCGACGCCGACGCTTGGCGCGAGGGCTACCTCGACCTGCTGCCGGGCGGCGTGGAGTCGACCGGCGCCGCGCAGAACCTGATGCTGACCAGCCTGGTGCCGGCGATCTACGAACGCTGGTGGCGGCCGGCGCTGGGCCGCGCGGTCAAGGGTCTCGGCGGGCCCGGCATGAGCGAGGAGTTGCGCATCGCCCGGCTCTTCCTCGGGCTCACCGGCGGGGAGCGCGTCCTCGACGTAGCGTGCGGACCGGGCAACTTCTCGCGCGCGTTCGCCCGGATCGCCGGCGAGCGCGGCTTCGTCGTTGGCCTCGACGCCTCGCCCACGATGCTCGCCCGCGCCGCCGCCGACAGCCGCAAGTCGGGCGCCGAGAACCTCGTCTTCGTCCGCGGCGACGCCACCGCGCTGCCGCTGCGCGACGGCAGCGTCGATGCCGTGTGCTGCTTCGCCGCGCTGCATTTGTTCGCCGATCCGTTCCAGGGGCTCGACGAGATGCGCCGGGTGCTCGGCCCGGGAGGGCGCATCGCGCTCATGACGTCGATCCGCCGGCCGGTCGCCCCCTGGCCGCTGGGACCGCTGACCGAGCGCCTGAGCGGCATGCGGGTCTTCGAACCCGACGAGATCACCGATGCGCTCGCCGCGCGCGGCTTCGTCGAGATCGGCAAGCGCGTCTCGGGGTTCGTCCAGTTCGTGGGCGGCAGGCTCGCGGACTGAGCGCCCGCCCGGACCGCTAGGCGCCCGGGGCGAACGTGTCGATGATCCGCTGCTGGTAGGCCGCGATGCGCTCGGGCTCGATGAAGTAGGTGGGCGGCGTCAGGCTGAGCCCGTCGCCGAGCTCGGCCACCTGCTCGACCCGCTCGCGGACCTTGTCCGCCGGGCCGACGGCGCAGTAGGTATCCACCATCTCATCCGTGACGTGCGAGGCAAGGTTCGCGAAGTCGCCGGCCCGGAAGGCGCTACGCACGCCCTCCGCCTGCTCCCCGAAGCCATGCAGCTCCCACAGGGGCGCGTAGGTGCGCACGGTTGCGTAGAAGGCGATCGTGCGGCGCGCGGCCTCGTACGCCGCCTCCTCGTCATCGTCGATCGCGCAGCAAACGCCGGGCACGAAATCGAAATCGGCACGGGATCGGCCCGAGCGCCGCAAGCCAAGCTCGAAGTTGGGGATCACGACCTCCTCCAGCCACCGTGGCGAACAGATCAAATGCCCGAGCAGCCCGTCGGCGACGTCGCCCGCCATGCGGGCCATGCCCTGCTGCACCGCGGCGGTGTAGATCGGCACGCGCTCGCGCACGGGCGGGTGGGGGCGCATCCAGCCCTTGATGTCGATGTCGTGGTAGGCGCCCTCGAAGCGGATCGGCTCGCCGGTGTGCGCCTTGTCCATGATCAGCCGGACGGCCTCGATCGTCTCGCGCAGGTGCGGTGCGGGCCGGCCGTACTCCACGCCGTGCCACGTCTCGTTCAGTCGCTTCACGCCCGCCCCCAGGCCGAGCCGGAAGCGCCCGCCCGAGGCCTCGTCGATGTCGAGCGCCGACAGGGCGAGGATCATCGGGCTCCGCGTGAAGCCCCACGTGATCCCGGTGCCGATGCCGATGCGCTCGGTGTGAGCGGCGAGCCAAGTGGCCTGGGTCATCGTGGAGCGGTAGAGCTCGACCGCCCATAGGCCCTCCACCCCGGCGCGCTCGGCCGCCCGCGCCTCCTGCGCGAGGTCGTCCAGGCTCTCGCCCAGCGCGGCGATCTGGATGCGATCGAGAGCGCCCACCGGCTCCGCCTACCGCCCGCAGGTCTGGAAGCCGTAGTCGCCGGCGAGGTCGCTCGCCTCGCGCAGCGACGGCGTCGTGCCGGAGATGACGAGCTTCGGATCGTCGAGCACCTCGCGGATCCCTGCCTGGACCTTGGCGTAGATCGCGCTCAGCTCCTCCGCGTCGTCCTCGGGCATCGGCAGCGCGCGCAACTCCCTGAGCTGCTTCTTGAGGACCGGCACGAGGATCTCCTCGGCGATGCGCCGCAGCTGCTTGGGCTTGGCGTTCTCGGGGGTGAGCCCGGCGAACCGCTTGCCGATCTGCTCCACCGCCTCCTCGTCGGCCTCCCTGCAGATCTCATCCGCGGCCGCGATGTAGGAGGAGAGATCCTCGCCGACCGGCGCGCCGGTCGCCTCGGCGCTGCCCTCCTCGTCAGCCCCGCAGCCGGCGCAGCCGAGCGCCACAGCGGCCACCAGGCCGAGCAACCTACGCACACGAACTTCCATCCCCGACAGCCCTTTCCTCTCCGCCGACGCGGGGACGATAAGCGAACCGGGCCGAGCCGGAGGCGGTGGCTTCGCTCAGACGCGCTCGATGATCGTGCCGGTGCCGAGTCCGCCGCCGCAGCACATCGTGACGAGGCCGCGCTCGGCGTCCGCGCGCTCCAGCTCATGCAGAAGCGTGGTGATCAGGCGCGCGCCGGTCGATCCGAGCGGATGGCCGAGCGCGATCGCGCCGCCGTTCACGTTCACGCGGTCCATGTCCGGCTCCAGCTCGCGGCGCCATGCGGCGAGCACGGAAGCGAACGCCTCGTTCACCTCGAAGCGATCGATGTCGGAAACCGACATGCCGTTGCGCTCCAGCAGCTTGCGGGTCGCCGGGATCGGGCCGGTGAGCATGATCACGGGGTCGACGCCGACGGTCGTCTGATCGACGATGCGGGCGCGCGGCTCGAGGCCCAGGGCCTGTGCCTTCTCCCGAGTCATGAGCAGTACCGCCGCGGCGCCGTCGGAGATCTGGGAGGAGTTGCCGGCGGTGATCTTGCCGTCCTCCTTGAACGCCGGCTTGAGCTCGGCGAGCTTCTCGAGCGTGGTATCCGGGCGGATCCCCTGGTCGGTGACGTACGTGTCGCCGTTCACCCGGAAGGGAACGATCTCACGCTCGAAACGGCCCTCCTCGGTGGCGCGCGCGGCGAGCTGGTGCGAGCGCAGGCCGATCTCGTCGAGCTCGGAGCGCGGGATCTCCCACTGCTCGGCGATCATCTCGGCCGAGATCCCCTGCGGGACGAGGTTGTAGCGCTCGAGCAGCGCGGGCGAGAAGGCGGCGCCGTGCTCGGACATCACCTGCATGCCGTCAGCGAACGAGATGTGGCCCATGTGCTCGACGCCGGCACCGATCGCGACGTCATGCACGCCCGAGGCGATCAGCGCCGCGGCGAAGTTCACGGCCTGCTGGGCGGAACCGCACTGGCGATCGACGGTCGTGGCGGGCGTCTCGATCGGCAGGCCCGCCTCGAGCCAGGCGTTGCGCGCGATGTTCATGCCCTGTTCGCCGAACTGCTGGACGCAGCCGGCCACAACGTCCTCGACCTCGGCCGGGTCGATGCCGGCGCGCTCGATCACCTCGCGGTAGACGGTCGCCAGCAGCGTCGAGGCGTGCACGTCCTTGTAGTAGCCCTTCTCCTCGTGACCGCGGCCGATCGGCGTGCGGACGGCCTCGACGATCACTACCTCGCGACCCTGAAACTTGCCGTTCTCGGACATGGAGCCTCCTAAGCCTTCGCAGTAGAGGAGACGATAGCGTTTCGACTGACTCGTCAGTCAGTTACTCGACGCCGGAGCGATGCGCGTTGTGACATCCCGTTCGCCGCCACCGTCAGGGGGCGGGCATCCGCGCGTTCTCGTGGCTGATCCGCGACGGCCACCAATTGCGCTCGCCTAGCAGGAACGCGATCGAGGGCACCACGATCGTGCGCACGAGGAACGTGTCGACGATGAGGCCGAGCGCGATCGTGAACCCGATCTGGAAGAGCACCTCGAGAGGCAGGGTCATGAGGGCGCAGAACGTGCCCGCGAGGATCAGGCCGGCGGAGGTGATCACGCCGCCCGTGCGCTCGAGGCCGAGGATCACCGCGTCCTTCGTCGGACGCCTGTGCGCCTCCTCGCGGATCCGGCTGATCAGGAAGATGTTGTAGTCGACGCCGAGCGCGACGAGGAAGATGAACGCGAACGTGGCGAGCGACGGGTCGCTGTCGGGCTGGTTGAAGATCTCGGTGAAGATCAGCGTCGAGGCGCCGATCGCGAACGCGAAGGACAGGACCACGGTCGCGATCAGGTACAGGGGCGCGACGAACGCTCGCAGGAGCGCGCAGAGGATCAGGAAGATCACCGCAAGGACGAGGGGCACGATCAGGCGCGCGTCGGCATCGAGCGTTTCCTCGGTGTCGTAGTTCTCGGCGGTCAGGCCGCCCACCAGGGCGAGCTCCCCGCCCGCCACCTCCCCGATGCTCGAGCGCAACGCCGGGATCGTCTCGCTGGCCTCGTCGGAGAAGGGGTCGTAGGCGAGCGTCGCGTCGATGCGCACCAGCTCCCCGTCCTCGGAGCGCCCGGTGATACCCGCAGCCTCGACCCCCTCGTGCTCGGCGACCACGGCGGCTACCTCGTCGGCGATCGAGGCTGCGGCGACCACCGCCGTCGGCGCGGTCTGGCCGGCGGCGAGCTCGCGCTCCACGATCCGCTGGCCCTGGACCGACTCGGGATCGTTGCGGAAGCCCTCGCCGAAATCGAGGATGCCGCGCTCCTGCAGGTTGCCGAGGGCACCGAGGGCGAGGACGCCGACAGAGAGCAGGAGCGTGAAGACGGGCCGGTCGTGGACGAAGTGGCCGATGCGCCGCCAGATCCCCAGCGCGCCCTGCTGCTCCGTCCCGACCCGCGGGACCGAGGGCCAGAACGCGCGCCGGCCCAGGCAGGAGAGGAGGGCGGGCAGGAGGGTGAGGCCCGCGGCGATCATGATCGCGACACCGAGCCCCAGCACCGGACCCATGGACGCCGTCGACTGCATGTCGGCGAGCATCAGAACGAGCATCGCCGCCACCACGGTGCCGCCGGCCGAGAGGATCGCCGGCGCCGTCCGCTCCGTCGCGTGCGCCATCGCGTCGTGCACGTCCTCGCGCTGACGCAACTCCTCCCTGTAGCGAGCGACGATCAGCAGGCAGTAGTCGGTGCCGGCGCCGAACATCAGGATGATCAGCAGCGCCGTCGTCTGCCCGCTGACGTCGATCGCGCCCGCCTCGATCAGCCCGTACACCGCCGCGGCCGCGATGCAGTACGCGATCGCGACCACGAAGAGCGGCACCAGCGCGACCACCGGCGAGCGGTAGATGAGGAGCAGGAGAACGAGGATCAGCGTGACGGTGACCATGAGCAGGGTCAGGTCGACCGACTCGAAGACCTCGACCGAGTCGTTGACGATCCCGGCGACCCCGGTCACATACGCGCGCAGCTCACCCTCGGGCCCATCCGACGAGGGGACGAGGTCCCGCAGCGCGACGACGTTCTCCTGGATCACCTCGCTGTCCTCGGAGTTCGTGCGGACGAGCATCGCCGCCGTGCTCCCATCCGCGGACACCGAGCGCGTCGCATCGTCGGGCGGGCCGCCGGCGCCGGTCTCCTCTCCGTCCTGGGCGGCGAGCTCGCTCGCGCCGCACACCGGGCCGGCGAACGGATCGATGACGCTGAGCAGATCGCTGAGCTCGCTGGAGCACGGCGCGGCCGGGTTGGGGCGGTCGACGCCGGCGATCGCGAGGGCGTCCTCGGTGATCCGCTGCCGGTCGGCGGCGCTCAGGCCACCGTCGCGGTTGTAGACGATGAGCGCGTCCACCTCGCGCCCGTCGGGGAACCGATCGGAGATCAGGTCGTTGACCTCGGTCGACTCCGCCGAGGCCGGCAGGAAGGCCTCGTTCTCGTTGGTCGTGGCCTCCTGCAGCTTGGGCTGAAACTGGGCGAGCCCGAGTCCGATCAGGACCCAGGCCGCGAGCACGAACCACTTCGTGCGCGGGCCGGAAGCGAAGCGGGAGATCGCGCCAAGCACGGGCGGCGATGCTACCGGCGAGTACGTGCAAACGCCCCACGAAAAGTGCAGCACGGCCCCATCGGACCGTGATACGAAACCGCGCCATGAGCTCTCCAGACGGCTACGAACGTCCCGGAATCGCCGGCAGCGGCACGATCGCCTGCGGCCTCGCCGCGTGCGCCAGCACGGTAGGTGAGGTACGGCTCCTTGCCCGCAGCGACGCCTCGGCTTGGCGGGCCGAGGAAACCTCCCAGAAGCTCGCCGGCAAGCTCGAGGGCGCGATGGGGTCCCGCATCAAGGTGACGACCGATCCCACCGCTCTCGCCGACTGCGACATCGTCGTCGAGGCCATCGTGGAAGAGCTCGAACCCAAGGCTCAGCTGCTCGCCAGTCTCGCCGAGTCGAGCCCGGACGCCGACCTCGCTTCGACGACCTCCTCGCTCTCGATCCGCGAGCTCGGCGAACGCAGCGGCGTCCCCGACCGCGTCTTCGGGCTGCACGTCTTCAACCCGGTGACGCGCATGGAGCTGGTCGAGCTGGTCGTCCCCGACACCGTGCGCGAGGGCGTCGCCGAGCGCGCCCGCGCCTGGTGCGCGGCGCTGGACAAGGTCGCCGTCGAAGTGCCCGACAACGCCGGCTTCGTGGTCAACCGGCTGCTCTTCCCCTACCTCTTCGACGCGGTCCGCTACATGGAGAGCTCCGGGCTCACGCCGGCGGCGATCGACGACTGCATGCGCCTCGGCGCCGGCCATCCGATGGGCCCGCTGAAGCTCCTCGACCTCGTCGGCATCGACGTGAGCGTCGCGATCGGTGACAGCCTGCACGCGGAGACGGGCGAGCCGACGCACGCGCCGCCCGATTTGTTGCGCGAGATGGTCCGCGAGGGCAAGCTCGGCCGCAAGACGGGCGAGGGGTTCTTCACGTACTGAGGCTGAGACCCGGCCGCCTGCGCCGCGTGTTGAGCGCACGTGGCGCGTTTCGGGACGCGGGGTGCTCGTTTCGACACACGGGGTGCGGCTTTGGTGCGCAGGAACGCTCCGCGAGGCGCGCGGACCACGACGTTCAGCCCTGGGCTTCGAAATTCGACGACCACAGCTGAACGTCGCGCCAGCGCGACGAACGTTCAGTCCACGTAGTCGAAAAGCGACGACCAGGGCTGAACGGGCGGGCGCCCTGCTGAACGGGCGGGCGCCATGCGTTGTGTCGTCGCTCGGCTAAGCCTCTACGCGACGGCCGCGGCCCGTCAGGTCCCAGACGACATCCGCCTCTGAGACGCCCTGGTGCGAGGCGGCCTTGGCGACCTCGTCCCACGGGAGCCGTGCGTCGGGAAGGTCGTCCCAGCGCGCCAGCTCGATCGACTCCAGGGCGCCGCTGAGCGCCGGGCCCAGTTGCGGCTGCGAGCGCAGCATCGCCTTCAGGACCTCGAGCTGCTTATCCGTGAGTCTCACGACCCACATCTGACCCGCTCCTTCGGTCGGGGCTAACTACCGAGGGGAACGTAAACCTCGGCGCGGACGCAAATTCGCGCCCACTCAGGCGTCGGCTTCGGCCTCGCCAGCGGGCGGCACGGAGAGCGCCTTGTGCTCGGTCGTGAGCGGCTTGATGCGCACCGCGACGATGCGGTTCTCGCGGACGGATTCGACGCGGATCTCGTGGCCGTTGGCGCGGATGCTGTCCCCGCGCTTGGGCAGGCGGCCGAGCTGCGAGAACACGTAGCCGCCGATCGAGTTGTAGGCGTCGCTGTCCACCGGCAGGTTGATGCCCACGTCCTCGAGGTCGCCGAGCGCAACGTGGCCGCGCACGTAGTAGTCGCCGTCGGCGAGCCTGCGGACCTCGGAGGCCCGCGGGTCCGTCTCGTCCTCGATCTCGCCGACGACCTCCTCGAGGATGTCCTCGACGGTCACGATCCCGACGGTCCGCCCGTACTCGTCGGAAACGACGCCCAGCGAGCTGCGCTGGCGCTGCAGCTCGGCGAGCAGGTCGTCGAGCGGCTTGGTCTCGGGGAAGATCGGCACCGGCCGGATCGCGCTCTCGATGCCCGTGTCCGGGCCGGCGTTCATGTGGAGCCGCACCAGGCTGTTGTTGTGGACGACGCCGCGCACCCGGTCGGGGTTGTCGTCCTCGATCACGACGAGGCGCGTGTGACCGGAGCTCACGCAGCGCTGCAGTGCGTCCTCCACGGTCTCCTCAGCGTTCACGGTCACCACCGCCGGGATCGGGGTCATCACCTCGCGCGCCTCCTGCTCGTGGAGGTGGAAGACGCCGCCGAGCATCCCGGCTTCACCGGGGTCGAGGCTCCCGCCGCGCGCGTTGCGGCTGATCAGCAGGCGCAGCTCCTCCGCGCTCGTCTCCTCCACGTCGGTGGGATCGACGCGGAAGACGCGGCGCACGAGGAAGGTCGCCGGGGCGTTCGTGAGCAGGATGAGCGGCGTGAACAGCCGCCGGAACACGGCCAGCGGGCCCGAGATCCACAGCAGGAGCGGCTCCGGCCTGGCGATCCCGAGCATCTTCGGCGCCTGCTCGCCGAAGGTGACGTGCAGGAGCGTGACGATCGTGAACGCGATCGCGAAGGCGAGCGCGTGCGTGCCGCCCTCGCCCAGGACGTCGCCGAGCGCGGGCTCGATGAGATCGGCGATCGCCGGCTCGCCCGCGAAACCGAGGCCGATCGAGGCGAGCGTGATGCCCACCTGCGACGTCGCCACGTACTCGTCGACGTTGTTGATCTGATCGATCGCGCGCCTGGCGCGCTTGTTGCCCTCGTCCGCGAGGCGCTGCAGACGCGACGGCCGGGAGCGGACGATCGCGAACTCGGCGGCGACGAAGAACCCGTTGATCAGGACGAGTAGGACGACGAGCAGGAGCAGGAGGGCGGTCATGCGCCTTCCTGCTTCAAGTCATCAAACCCGTCCAACGGCTGTGGACGGGTACTCGGAGGTCGGTCGTCGTCCATCGGCGACAAGCGAAGGCTAGCAGCGCAAGAGGCCACTGCCCAGGCGGAAACCCGCGCTCGCGCTCGGCACCGCGCTCGGTTACTTTGGCAAGCGATGGAGCAGCGCGATGTCCCCTACGTGGATGCGCTCCTGGCCCACGCCGAGCGCGATCCCGCCCGCCTCTACGTCCCCGGCCACAAGGGCGGCGACGCCGCTGATCCGGCCCTTCTCCAAGCGCTCGGGGAGCAGGCGCTGCGCCTGGACATCCCCGCCCTGATCCCGGGCATCGACGTCGGGCCGCTCGAGCGCAACTACTTCCAGCAGGCGCAGAACCTCGCGGCCGAGGCCTGGGGCGCCAGGCGCACCTGGTTTCTGATCAGCGGGGCCTCCCAGGGCAATCACGCCGCGCTGATCGCGCTGCGCCAGCAGGGCCGCTCGATCGTCATGCAGCGCAACGTCCACTCGAGCGCGATCGACGGCATGATCCTCGCGGGCCTGGCTCCCACCTTCGTCGCGCCGGAGGTCGATGCCGAGCGCGGCATCGCCCATTGCGTGACGCCCGACGCGCTGGAGCGCGCCCTCGCGGCCGCCCCCGATGCGGTCGGCGCGCTGATCGTCTCCCCGACCTACTTCGGCGCGTGCGCGGACGTGCGCGCCCTTGCCGACGTGGCGCACGAACGCGGCGTCCCGCTCGTCGTGGACGAGGCCTGGGGCGCGCATCTGCACTTCTCCCCGGAGCTGCCGGAGAGCGCCCTGGAGGCCGGCGCCGACCTCGTCATCTCCTCCACGCACAAGATCGTCGGCAGCCTCACGCAGTCGGCGATGCTGCACCTCGGCGACACCGGCCGCATCGACGAGCGCAGCGTCGATCGCGCCGTCACCCTGCTCGAGTCGACGAGCCCCAGCTCGCTGCTCACGCTCTCGCTCGATGCCGCGCGCCGCCAGGCGGCAACCCGCGGCGAGGATCTGATCGGCCAGACGCTCCGCGCGCTGCGCGAGGCGCACGAGCGCATCTGCGCGATCCCGGGCCTCGACGTCCTCGACCCGCCACACGCGGGCACGCCGGGCGTGACCGGATGGGACCCGTTACGGCTCGTGATCGACGTGCGCGGCGTCGGGGTGACGGGGCATCGCTTCGCCGAGCTGCTGCGCGACCAGGAGGACGTCTTCGTCGAGCTCGCCACCGAGGCCGTCGTGGTAGCGGCCTTCGGCATCGGCGGGGACGCGGCGGGGCTCGTCCGGCGCCTGGTCCCCGCGGTCGAGCGGGTGGCGAGCACCGCCGGCGCCGGGAGCGACCCCAACGCGTCGGTGCCCTTCGCCGTGCCGCCGGCATGGGGACCGCTCGAGATGACCCCCCGCGACGCCTTCCTCGGGCCCACGGAGGCGGTGCCTTTCGCGGACGCCGGGAACCGGATCGCCGCCGAGTCGCTGGCGGCCTACCCGCCCGGGATCCCGAACGTGCTCCCGGGCGAGCGCCTCACGACCGACACGCTCGAGTTCATCCAGCGGACCCTGAAGGAGGGCGGGCACCTGCGCGGCGCTTCCGACCGCACCCTGCGGACGCTTAGAGTGGTGGCGGAATGACGCGCGAGCCCGGAACATGGGGGGCCGATTCGGAGTACGGGCGCCTGCGCGAGGTCCTGCTCTGCCCCCCGGACAACTTCCGCTGGCTGCCTACGAGCGCGATCTCGAAGGCGACGCTGGCGAGCGGCGCGACCTTCGACCCCGCCACGGCGCGGGCGCAGCACGCTGAGTTGGTTGCCGCGTACGAACAGGCCGGCGTGCAGGTGCGCTTCCTTGAGCCCGACCCCGCGCTGCCGTACCAGGTGTTCGCGCGCGACTCGAGCACGATGACGCCCTTCGGCGCCGTCGTTCTTCAGCTCGCCCAGCAGTGGCGGCGCGGCGAGTACGCCCCGGTGATTCGCTTCTACCAGGAGGCGGACATACCGATCTGGCGGATGATCACGGCGGGCGCGATCGAGGGCGGCGACGTGACGATCGTGGAACCGGGCACGCTGCTGATCGGCAACGGCGAGGAGCGCACGCAGATCCAGGCCGCGGAGCAGCTCGCGGAGTGGATGCGGGGCGAGGGCTGGGAGGTCCGCATCGAGCCGATCCCGGGACAGTTCGTTCACATCGACGTCCTGGTCTCGATCTTGGCTCCAAAGCTCGCCGCGGTCTGCACCGAAGCGGCCTCGGGCGGCCTGGTGCGCTGGCTGCGCGACAAGGGCTTCGAGATCCTCGACGT
>CBFGWL010000055.1:0-20771 GCA_965652565.1 uncultured bacterium | reverse complement strand
CCATCGCGTAGATCTCAGGACGGGCGTTCGGCGTGCCGGGCTCGAACATGTTGCCCTCGGGGACCTCGTAGGTCTCCCCCAGCCCGGGCTCGGCGCCCTCGGGGATCTCCTCGAGCGGCTTGATCCGCAGGATCTTGCCGCGCAGATCGCCGGTGTTGGCCGACGTCTTGCGCGCGTCCCAGCGCTCGGGACGGCGGTGGTCCATCGGCGCGTAGCGATCGTGTCCCGGCGCGTTCGGCGAGACGTCGTCGCCGACGCCGAGGTAGAGGTTGCCCTCCGAGTCGAAGCGCAGGCCGGCGCCGCCGACGTGGCCCGGGCCGGCGTCGCCGAAGGGCGCGCCGGAGATCTTGGCCTTGTCGACACGCAGGATCTCGCGCTCGGAGTCGGGCAGGACCTCGGTGCCGTCCTCGTTCAGGGTGAACCGGCTGACCACGTTCCAGCCGACCTCGATCTCATCGCCCTCGGTGGGCCAGTCCGGGTTGCGCGGCGAGTAATAGACGTAGATGTCGCGCTTCTCCGGATCGGAGAGATCGAAGCCCGGCTCGAGCGTCATGCCGAGCACGCCGTCCTCGGAGTTGCCATGGTCGGCGCGGGTCGGGATCGTCGCCACCGTGGTGACGTTGCCCGGCTCGCCCTCGGGGTCGTGCATCTTGATGTAGCCCTCGGACTCGTAGTTGGGCCACGGGCCCTGCGAGCCGATCTCCGTCCAGTAGACCTTGCCGTCGGCGGCGACGTCGAGGCCGATCGGGCCGTTCGCGTCGCTCACGATCACGGTGCGGGAGAAGTTCGACCAGACGGTGCCGCCGCAGTCGGACTTCTTGCCCTCGCCGGCGACCCAGCGGATGCCGCCGATCAGGTGGTCCATGAACGGGTTGTCGCCGTCGTTTTCGGTGTAGACGGCGGTGTTGTGGCCGATGCCCGTGATCCAGGTGCGGCCGTCGTTGTAGGGCTTGGGCTCGCCGGTGCCGTCCTCCACGGCCTCGCCGTCGTAGGACTTGCACCAGGAGATCGGGTGATCCTGGCCCATGCCGTTCGGACCCGTGTTGTAGGTCCGCTCGTCGAAGTTGGCGAGCACGTGGTGCGTGCCGCGGACGTTGCGCTCCCAGTTGTAGTGCTCGTCGGTGACCTCCCAGGTGTCGGGCAGATCACGCGTCGAGATGTGGTGGTGGTCCTGGGTGATCACGGTGCCGGTCTCGCCGTTGGAGGCGTGGCCGGGCATCGTCGTGCCGACGACGCTGTCCGGGCTGCCGTCCCACCAATCCCAGGTGGGCTGGCCGGCGCCCATGTCCGTCGCGTTGTGGTTGGCGGCGATCCCGCCACCGTTCTGGACGAACTCGATGATCGCCTGCTCTTCCTCGGCGTTCCAGAGCTGCCCGGGCTCGCCGCCCGTGCCCGACCAGTAGTCGGACGCGTTGAACAGGAAGATCGCGTCGTACTGCGCGAGGTTCTCCGGCGTGAAGATCGCCGGGTTCCCCTCCTCGGGGTTACGGCACCCGGGCGGGTCGCCCGCGTCCTCGCTCATGCCGTTACACGTTCTGTAGTCGGACTCGATGCCGGCGTCGGCGAGCCTGCTCTGGATCGCCTGCACGGCCGCATCGCCGATCGCCTGGCCACCGCCTTCGTGCCGGTAGCCGGTGGTCCCGCTGTAGATCAGGACCTTCTTCGCTTCCTCTTGAGCGGTCGCTTCCGGAGCCTGCGCTCCCGCCAAAGCCAGGATCCCTGCCAGTCCCAACAGGGAAAGGGCGGCTTGGGCGCGCCACCGCTTAAGGCTTGCAAAAGTCATGCGCTGTCTCCTCCTAGCGCCCCCCTTTTGCATTGCCAGTCGGCACACTTGTGCCGAGCACGGGGCGAAACCTATAACAAGGGCGGTCGCGCCCGCTTTTCCGCTTCGCGGAACACTCGGCTAGCTCTCGCCGAGCGGGTGCAGGCGGCCTTCCTCGTCGATGCGCACGTTCGGCTCGGTGTCGGCCTTGGCCTGCAGCTCCTCGACGCGCTTCACCGGCACCTCGCCGAAGTAGGCGACCGAGCGCCAGCGCTTGCCGGTCCACACGTTGAGCGCGAACTCGGCCTCGGTCTCGGCGCTCGGGAAGACGACCGCGCAGTCGCCGCCCTCCTCGACCTCGTTGCCGTCGTCGTCGATCAGGAAGGCGAGCGCCGCATCGTTGTGGTGGATGAGCGTGTGGCGCGCCATCCCGCGCGCGCCCTCGTCGTCGTTCCAAAGCGGTAGGCACTCCTCGGGCACGTCGGCGAGCTCGCCCCCGCCCTCGTCCTCGCCGCCGAGCGCGACGACGGCGATCAGCACACAGAAGAGCGCGAGCGCGCCCGCGAGCACCGCCAGCTTCGTCTTCGTGCGCGAGTCCCCCACGCCCGCCCCCTTACTCGACTTCGCTGGAGGACGCCCAGATGTTGATGCCGCCGTCGACCGCGTAGCGCTCGATCGCCTCGAGCTCGTCGTCGGAGAGCGCGAGCTTCTCCAGCGCGGCGACGTTCTGCTCGAGCTGCTTCACGCTCGAGGCGCCGATCAGCGCCGAGGTGATGCGCTCGTCGCGCAGCACCCAGGCGATCGCGAGCTGCGCGAGCGTCTGGCCGCGCTCCTGGGCGATCTCGTTGAGGCCGCGGATCCGCTCGAGGTTCTCGTCGGTGAGCATCTCCTCGGTGAGCGTGAAGTTCTGCGCGGCGCGCGAGTCCTCGGGGATGCCGTTCAGGTACTTGTCGGTGAGCAGCCCCTGGCCGAGCGGCGAGAAGACGATGCAGCCGACGCCCTCGTCCTCCAGCACGTCGAGCAGGCCACCCTCGATCCAGCGGTTGAGCAGCGAGTAGGAGGGCTGGTGGATCAGCATCGGCGTGCCGAGCTCGCGCAGGATGCGCGCCGCCTCGCGCGTGCGCTTCGCGGAGTACGAGGAGACGCCGGCGTAGAGCGCCTTGCCCTGGCGCACCGCGGCGTCGAGGGCCATCATCGTCTCCTCGAGCGGCGTGTCGGGGTCGGCGCGGTGCGAGTAGAAGATGTCGACGTAGTCGAGCCCCATGCGCTGCAGGCTCTGGTCGAGGCTCGCGAGCAGGTACTTGCGCGAGCCCCAGTTGCCGTAAGGCCCGTCCCACATCGGGTAGCCGGCCTTCGTCGAGATGATCAGCTCGTCGCGGTAGGGCCGCAGCTCGCGCGACATCACCTTGCCGAAGGCCTCCTCGGCCGCGCCGGGCGGCGGGCCGTAGTTGTTGGCGAGGTCGAAGTGGGTGATCCCCATGTCGAAGGCGCGGGTGAGGCGCTCGACGACCGTGTCGTAGGGCCGGTCGGTGCCGAACGACTGCCACAGGCCCAGCGAGATCGCGGGCAGAAGCAGCCCGCTGCGCCCGCAGCGCCGGTAGGGGATGCGCTCGTACCGATCCTCAGCCGCAACGTAGGTCATCCGCAGTCCTCCAGTTCCTCGCTTCTCATCGGCCGACCCGGGGGGTGGGCGGCTAGCGCTTCACTTTAAGGACAGCGCGCGCCTTGGCGGCCTCCGCCTTCGCGGCGCGCGCGATGAAGGTGACGCGCACACGCTTGCCCGCGGCCTTGCGCTTGGCCGCGACGCGCACCTTGGCCCGCGTCCAGCGCTCCGGCGCGAGCGTGCCGAGCGCGCGGCAGCGTTTGCCGGCGACCTTGACGAACCGGTGGGGCGCTTTGACGCACAACCTGCCCTTCGGGACGGGGGCGTCGCCGCGCGGGCGCACCGCGACCTTGAAAACCCGCTTGCGACCGGGCTTTACGGCCTTTGATCTAGGGTTCAACTTGAGCCTTAGGTTTACCGGCGTTACGGGCGGCTCCTCCACCTCGAAGCCCACCGAGCGCAGCGTCTCGCGGTTTCCGGCCCGATCCAGGGAGCGGTAGATCACCTGGTGGTAGCCCGGCTCGGCCACGACCAGCGGCGCACCGTCCCAGGGCACGAACGCGCCGCCGTCGAGCGAGTACTCGGTGCGCTCCACCCCCGCCCCGCACTCGCCGTCGTCCGCGGTGAAGCTGAGGCTGGCCGCGCCCGGCGCCAAGTCGAGCTCGTGCTGCGTCGTCGGTGGCTGGGTGTCGCGCTTGGGATCGGGCGTCACCTCGATCACCTCGAAGCGCGCCGGCGGCAGCTCATCCACGCCATCTGGCGAGCCCGAGGCGTAGGGGCCGACCCGCGCCGCCGGCCCGTCGAGCCCCGCGATCAGGCGGTCGGCCGCGGGGCCGTTGAAGGTGGCGAGCGTGCCCGCGTCGCGCGGCAGCCACATGCCCGCGTTCGTGAAGAAGTTGCCCTGCGTCGTCGCGTAGCGGGCGATGATCCGGTCGCCGGCGCGTTGCAGGCGCAGCCAGACCGTGTCGGGATGCGCGGCGGACTGGTGCGTGACCGGGCCCGCCCGGCGCACGCCCCCACGCTCGGTGACGAGCTGGAAGTAGCGCTGGCCCTCGGCGCCGCCGGAGCCCACGCGCTCAAAGCCGACGCGCACGAAATCGTCGTCGCCTGCCCAGAGCATGAGCCCCGCCGACTGGGCGCCGGCCGTGGGCTCAAACGTGAGCTTCGCGGTCACCGCCCAGTGCTCGCCCTCCGGGAGCGGCTGGCCCACGAACGCGATCGGTCCCGACTCGTCCTCGTCGAGCGTCCCGGCGAGCGGGAAGAGCTCGAGCGCCCCGTCGCGCACGGCGGGCGCGTGCGGCCCGTCGGCCGGCGTCGTCGGGTGGCGGAAGTCCCAGCGCTCGGTGTCGAGCTCGCCGTCCGCGAAGTCGTCGCTGCGCGTCTCCACGCACGGCGGCGCCTCGCCCGACTCGTAGAACTCGGCCTCGACCAGGCCGAACGACTCGCCCGGCGGGATGCCCTGGTTGGTGTCGCCCGTGCTCGCGCCGGTCAGCCGCACGCGCAGATAGCGCGCCCGCACGGGGTCGAACGCGATCGTGTGAAAGCCGGTGCGGTGCTCGAGGGTGCCGCTCCACACCTCGGTGAGCTCCTCGGGCGTCGGGCCCGCGTCGATCGCGATCGGGTGGCTGCGGATGCCGCCGCGGTAGAACTGCAGGCGCGCGGTGTCCACTCTCTGCGCCGCGCCGAGGTCGAAGCGCGCCCACGCGTTCGCGACGCCGTTGCCGCTCACCCAAGCCGTTTCCATGCGCCCGTCGGTCATGTCCGCGGGCGGGTTGAGCTCGGTGCCGTGCAGGAACGGGTGGGGCGCGGAGCCCGAGGTGCTGCCGACCGCGACGTTCGCGATCGCCAGGCGCCGGCCCTCGGGCGCCGGGTCGCGCACGCCCTCCACCTCCCCGGTCTCGGTGTCGATGCGCACCGCGTCGGCCCAGTTGAGCTCGAGCGTGCGGTCGGTGGGGAACTCGAGCGGCAGCCAGACGTAGCGCGAGCTCATCACGCCCTGGCCGAACGAGCCGCCCCAGCGGTCGCCCAGATACAGGTAC
The DNA here is from genome assembly GCA_965652565.1 of uncultured bacterium. GTDB lineage: Bacteria > Actinomycetota > Thermoleophilia > Solirubrobacterales > 70-9 > RSA11. Next base: position 15,367 of record CBFGWL010000055.1, on the reverse strand, counting down.
GAGGTGCCCTCGGTGCCCTGGATCGCGATCGCGTGCGCGCCCTGCGACTCGTACGTGGAGCCGTTGCCGAGCGGCAGCGGGCTGGGCTGGGTCCACGGCCCCGCCATGCTCGTCGCGGTGGCGTAGGTCTGCTGGTTGGGCGCCCAGCCGGTCGCGCCCGAGATCAGCATGAAGTAGGTCCCGTTGCGCTTGAAGACGATCGGCGCCTCGCGCCACTGGTCGTTCCACACGAGGTAGTGGCCCGACGCGGCGAAGCCCGTGTAGTCCTCGTTCAGCTTGTAGACGTGCAGGTCGCGGTTGTCGTCGGCCGCCGAGATCATGTAGGCCGTGCCGTCGTCGTCGACGAACGCGGTGATGTCGCGCGACATGTGCGGGGTGCCGGGGTGCTGCGGGTTGGGCGCCGCGCCCTGCACGCTCACGCTTGGGCGGAAGTGGGAGTGCCACTCGTACGGGCCCTCGACGTCGTCGGCCACCGCGACCGCCGCCTCGGCGCGGTTGTAGTTGTTGTTCGTCTCGAGGTGCATCCACATCACGTACTTGCCGGTCTGCGCGTTGTAGATGACCTTCGGGCGCTCGATGTTGGGGCTCGCGAGCTCGTCCGGGATCTGCTGGGTGCCTAGGGCGATCCCGCGGTACTCCCAGTTCTTGAGGTCCCGTGAGCGGTAGACGGCCACGCGCTCGCTCGCGCCGCGCCACTCCCCGAACCAGTAGAACCACTCCCCGACGCGCAGCATGCCGCCGCCGTGCGCGTGCAGCTCGTCGACGACCCCGTCGGGGTCGCTCACGTTGAACTGCTCGGCGGGCGGCGCGTCGTTGGGGATGACGACGGGCTCGGCGGCGGCGCCCGCGGGCGCCAGGCAGGCGCCGAGCGCGACGGCGAGCGCGACCAGCCGTGCCCGCGCGCCCCTCACTTGCGGACCCGCAGGACGGCGCTCGTGCGCGCGGCCTTCGCGTTGCCGGCCGTGGCCGTGAACGTGACCTTCACGCGCTTGCCGGCGGCCCGGCGCGTCGGCTTCACCTTGAAGAGCTGCTTCGCCGCCGCGCCCGCTTCGAGCGCGCCCAGCTTGCGGCACGACTTGCCGGCGACCTTCGCCTTGCGCTTCGCGACCTTCGCGCACACCCGCGCCTTGCCGGCGGCGGACTCGCCCGTGTTGCGGACGCTCACGCGCAGCGCGACGGCGCGCTTTGCCTTGACGCGCTTGGTCTTCGGCTTCACGGCGATCGCGAGCGCAGGGCCGCCGGCCGGCGGGGGCTCGGCGATCGTGAACGTCACCTGGCGCAGGGCCTCGGAGTTGCCGTGGGCGTCGATCGAGCGGTAGATGATCTGGTGGAAGCCGGGCTCGCTGATCACGAGCGGCTGGGCGGGGTCGTAGACCTGCAGCGCCGACCCGTTGTGGGAGTAGAGCGTGCGGTCCACGCCGGAGCCGAGCGCGCCGTCGTCGGCGCTGAAGGTGACCGTGACCGGGCCCTCGTAGGTGCCGCCGGGCCCGGGCTCGGCCGGGTCGAGCGCGACCGTCGTCGTCGGCGGCTCGGAGTCCGGATAGCAGTTGCCCTCGGGCACGCACTCATCGCCGTAGGCCTCCTGGAGGCGGATCCACTCCGAGCGGGTGATCGGCAGCACCGTGCCGTGGCGCGGGCGCGAGGGCAACTCGTACTGCGATGCGGGCAAGAGCTCCCACTGGCCCGTCGAGAGGTCGGTGGTCGTGAACGGCACGTAGCCGCGGCCGCCGAACTCGTCGATGAACATGTACCAGCGCTCCTCGGTGTTGGATTTGAACACCGTCGGGCCCTCGCCCTGGCTGATCGCGCCCTGCCCGATGCACTCGGCGATGAACTCGTAGTCGCCGAGCAGGCTCGTGGACCGGTCGGCGAAGACGAACTTGCCGCACGGCGCCGAGCCGCTGCGCCCCCGCTCGTCCTTCGTGTAGCGGTAGAAGGTGCCGTCGTGCTCGATCACCGTCGAGTCGATGACCGCGTAGCCGGGGTCGTACCAGACGTGCGGCTCGGAGAAGGTGCGGAAGTCCGAGGTCGTCGCGTACAGCATCCGGTTGTGCGGGAGCGGCCCGGTGTGGTTCGGGTTGTCCTCCGCGAACACGCTCGACGCCCAGAAGACGACGTACTCGCCGAGCTGGGGGTCGTAGTAGGCCTCCGGCGCCCAGGTGTTGCCGGCGCGATCCGGCGCGACGCGGACCAGGCGCTGGTCGGTCCAGTTGACGAGGTCGGTGGACTCCCAGACCATGATCGACTTGCTGCCGTGGCGCTGCGCCCCGTCCCAATCGCCCGAGCCGAACATGCGCAGATCCGTCGCGATCATGAAGAACTTGTCGCCCTCTGGGGAGCGGATGATGAACGGGTCGCGCAGGCCCTTCGTGCCCAGATCCGAGGTGAGCACGGGCTGCCCGCCGTTGAGCTCGCGCCAGTGCAGCGGGTCGTTGCCGTCCGAGAGCGCGAAGTAGACCTGCTCGCCGTTGGCGAGGCCCTCGCCCGTGAAGTAGACGAAGAGATAGCCCGCGAGCGGCTCCCCCTCCGCGGCGTCAGCCGCCGCGGCGGCCGGCCACGCGAGCGCCACCGCCGCGACCGCGGCGATCAGCATCCGGCGAAGCGCGCTCACCGCTTCTTCACCTTGAGCCTGGCGGCGGCCGTGACCGCCTTGACGCCCTGTGCCTTCGCGCGGAAGGTCACCCGCACGCGCTTGCCGCGCGCCGCGGGCTTGGGCTTGAGCACGAAGCGCGCCTTGGCGGCCTTGCCCGCCGCGATCCGCTTGACCGTCACGCACGGCTTGCCCTGCACGCGCGCCGGCAGCTTGCGCTTGACGACGCACACGCGCACGCCCTTGGCCGGGGCGTCGCCGCGGTTGCGCACGGTCGCCCGGAAGGCGGCCTTGCGGCCCGGCTTCACGGCCTTCGCCTTGGGCTTCACGGCTAGCTTCAACGCCGGCTTGGGCGGCGGGGGCGGGTCGGGGAACTCGCAGCCGGTGTACTGCTCGCCGACGATGCGCACGTAGTCCACGCGCGCCTCCGCATCGCCGTTGCCGGAGTAGAGGCCCAGGTAGCGCGGGCCGTTGCCGGCCGGCATCACGGCGTCGATGTCGGGTGAGGCGCCCAGGTACACCCAGTGCGCGCCCTCGATCCCGTCGGGGTCGGTGAGCGAGTAGTAGCCGTCGATCAGATCGCCGCGGCGCTCGACCTTGAGCCACCAGGTCGGCAGGTTGGCGTGCGCGGCGGCGAGGCCGGTGCGCGGCCCGAGCGTGCGGTTCACGGAGTTCGACTCGTAGGCGAGCTCGAAGTACGTGGTCGCCGTGCTCGCGCCGTCGGCGTTGCGCGTCTGGGTGACCTTGATCCAGTTGTCGTCGCCCTGGTAGAGCTTGAAGCCGACCTGGGCGTAGGCCGAGCCCGCGCCGCCGTCGGAGGTGTTCAGATCCGGCGCCGTGAACTTGGCGATCGCGGTGAACTCGCCCTCGGGCAGCGGCTGGCCGAGCACCGTGACCGGGCCGCCGCGCGCGTTGTCGAGCGAGAAGGAGCCGGGCGGCAGGACGAGCTCGCCGTCCTCGACCTGCGGGGCGCCGGGCGTGGTCGGGTGCGTGAAGCTCCAGCGCTCCGTGTCGAGCTCGGCGCCGCTGAACTCATCGGAGGCGATCGGGTCGCACGTGTCGTTGCCGGCGACCTCGAACTCGACCGTCTCGGGCGTGGAGGAGTTCCCCGCGTTGTCGCGGGCGCGGAAGTCCACCGCGTAGCCGCCCGGCTCGTCGAAGCGGACCTTGCCCTCGTAGGCCTGCCAGGCGCCGCCGCCCTCGCGGTACTCGATCGCCGCGACGCCCGAGCCCTCGTCGGTCGCGCTCAGCGCGAGCTTGGCGCTGTTCACGTACTCGCCTGCGGGGCCCTGCGTCCCCTCGAGCTCGGCCTCGACGCGCGGCGCGTCGGAGTCGGCTGAGTCGTCGCGCTCGCGCACGATGAGCTCGGCGATCTGCACGTTGGTCGGCGGCTGGCTGGTGTTGTGGGCGTCGGTGATGCGCACGCGCACGTACTGCGCCGCGCGCGTCGGGAACTTCACGGTCACCTCGCCCGCGGGCGCGTGATCCACGTCGGCGGCCTCGTCCCACTCGTCGCCGTCGACCGAAGTCTCCACGGTGAAGGCGCGCGGACCGTAGTCGCGGTTCTGTGGGTTCGTGTTGCGGTTGTACTCGAGGCGCGGGACGATCGTGACCTCGCCCACGTCCTTGGGCCCGTCGAGCTCCGCGGTGAGCGTCACCGGGTTGCCGGGCGCGGGGCCCTGGTCGGAGACCCAGAACGTGCCGACCGAGCCGTCGTTGGCCTGGGCCGGCGGGAAGCCGGCCTGACTGCCGCTCGCGACCAGCCGCGGGAACTCGCCCTCGCCGGCGAGCGCCACGTTCGCGACGTCGTCGGCGAAGCCCTCGAACTCCTTGGCCGGCGCCTCGGGCTCGGTCGCGGGCTCCGCGTCGGGGTCGGTTGAGCCGAGCGCGAAGCTCGCCACGCGGTAGGCCGACTTGCAGTTCGGCGAGGCGCTGCCGCCGCGGCAGGTCGGGACGTCGCTCGGATGCTCCTGGTAGGCGACGGTGAGGATGCCCTCCTCGCGGACGCGGTGGCGGTCGATGATGAGCTCGCTGACCGGCGCGTTCGCGAAGCCGTCGAAAACGATCTCCCAGTCCTGCCAGTCGCTTGCCGCCGTCGCCGCGGCGATCTTGCCGCTGGGCAGCACGACGTAGGCGTTGTCCTGGGCGTCGAAGGCGATCTTCGTGCGCCCGGAGCTCCCGCTGACGAACGGCAGCTCCATCGTGTGCCAGGCGCCGCTCTCGTCGCGCCAGTGGTGGTAGGGCTTCGCCTTCGCGGCGCGCTCTCCGTAGAAGTCGGCGACGCAGTTGCCGACGATGTCGGCGTCGGGCACGCGGCTCGTCATCACGTGCAGGCGGCCCTGCGAGTCGAACGCCTGGGCCTCCTGGTTGATCAGGCCCTTGTTGATGCCGATCTCCTCGACGACGATGCCCTGCGTAAAGGGCGTGATCGTCCCGGCCGTGCCGCCGAGCGTGGTGCGCGCGACGGTGTCGCCGCCGTTGTTCAGCCAGGTGCGCCCGCCGTCCTTGGAGACGGTGTAGCCCAAATCGTGGTTGCCGACTCCCGTCGAGCTGTTGCACCAGGCGGCGTTCTGCTCGCGCCAGGAGAAGGTCACGGCGAGGTCGCCGCTCGCGGGGTCGGCGGTGAAGCCGTGGATGTAGCCGTAGCGGCTCGCGCTGTTGCCGAAGCCGCCGTTGTAGGTGCCGCCGGCGTTATGGCTGAAGCGCCCGAGGAACGACCAGGTCCCGTCGGCGTCGTTGTTGTAGCGGAGCACCGCCTGGCGGCCGTCATTGGTGATCCCGTCGCGCCAGGTGAGCAGCGTCGTGTCGCCGATGTTCTCGAACTGGGGGTAGGTGAACGTGCGCGGGCCGTCGGCCGCCCCCGGGAAGAGCACGTGGATGCGGTCGAAGAGCAGCGACGACCACTCGTGCGCCTCGGGGTCGTCGAGGACGCCCGGGATCGTGCGCGTGTAGCGGACCGGGTTGTCGTGCGTGGGGAACGTGACGTGCAGGCGCCCGTCGGTGGGCGTCACGCCGAGCGCGATCGTGTTGTGGGAGTCGTTGCTCCACAGCGGGTGGGCGAGCTGCGCGCTCTCCCACTCACCGTCGGGAAGCTCGCGGCGCGCGACCACGGCGGACGCATCGCCCGCGCCGTTCCCGTCGTTCTGGTACCAGGCCGTGTACTGCCAGCCGTTGTAGGTGAGGACCCCGTCCTGCTGGTAGCTGGCGACGTTGACCGTGTTCTCGTAGGTGATCCGCGCGTGCGCCTCCGGGTCGAGGATGCGGTCCTCGATCAGGGCGACGTCGAGCGCGCTCGCGCTCGCGACTGGCCCGGCGAGGGCCAGGCCGACGAACGCCGCGGCGATCGCCAGTGCCCTGCGCATGGCTACTTGCGGACCTTGACCTTGGCGCGCACGGTGTGCTTGCCGGCGCCGCGCACGTCGAAGCGCACAGGGCTGGTCTTGCCGCGGGCGCCCTTCTTCACCTTGAAGACGAAGCGCACCGACGACTTCGCGCCGGCGTCCAGGCCGTTCACTGCGCGGCACGCCTTGCCCTTCACGGCGAGCCGGGCCTTCTGCGCCTTGGCGCAGACGCGCAGCTTGCCGGCGGCCCCGTCGCCGCGGTTGCGCAGGTTCACCTTGAACGCCGTCTTCTTGGCGCGCTTGGCGAGGTTGCGCTTCTTGGGCTGCACCGCGACCTTGAGGCTGGGCTCGGGGGTCGCGGGCTCGGCGATCTGGAACGAGATCGTCTTGGGCTCCTCGACGTTGCCCGCCTTGTCCGTAGAGCGGTACTCGATCTCGTAGGCGCCGGGGTCGCTGAACGTCGGCGGCGACGCCAGCTCGTACGTCTGCCACTCTCCGCCGTTCACGCGGTACTCCGTGACCAGGCCGGCGAAGCCGCCGTCGTCGGTCGCCGAGAGGTGCAGCGTCACCGGCGTCTCGTACGTGCCGCCGGGTCCGGGGTCGCCCGGGTGCAGCATCGCGAACGTGGTCGGCGGCGTCGTGTCACTGGGGATCTCGCACTCCCCGCCGACGCCGTCGGGCTCGAAGCGGATGTAGTCGAACTGCGCCGTGATCGAGCCGTTGCCGGCGTAGGGGCCGATGTAGATCGGCTGGCTCGTGTCGAAGATGCCGTTCAGGGTCGGCATCGGGTTCGCCGGGAGGTTGACCCACGTGGCGCCGCCCGGCCCGTCCGGGTCGGTGAGCGAGTAGCGAGCCGAGATCGAGTTGCCCTCGCGCTCGATCTGGAACCACCAGGTCGGCAGGTTGCCGCTGCCGGCGCCCGTGCGGGTGCCGAGCGTGCGGCCGCCGTTGTCCTCGTAGGCGAGCTCGAAGTACGTGGGCCGCGAGCCCTCGCCCGCGGAATCCGCGTTGCGATTGTGCGCGACCTTGATCCAGTTGTCGTCGTCCTGGAAGAGCTTCAGGCCGACCTGGGCGTACTTCGACCCGCCGCCGCCGTTGTCGGCGTCGAGCCCGGGCGCCGAGATCTTCGCCGTGGCGACGAAGTCGTCCTCGGGCAGGGGCTGGCCGATGAAGCCGATCGGGCCGGGCCGCTCGAGGTCGACCGAGTAGCTGCCCAGCGGCAGGTTGAGCGCCCCGCCGCTCACGCTCGGCGCGCCGGCGCCGTTCGCGGGCGTGGTCGGGTGGCGGAAGCTCCAGCGCTCATCCAGCGCGGAGCCGTCGAACTCGTCCGAGTGCTGCGGCACGCAGGCCGGGTTGATGAACACGCTGAACTCGAGCGTCTGCACCTCGGAGGTGTTCGAGTTCTCCGAGTTGTCCGTGGCGCGGTAGTCGACGGTGTAGTTGCCCTCCTCGTCGAAGACGACGGGCCCCGTGTACTCCGTCCACTCGCCGCCGTTCACGCGGTACTCGATCGAGTCGATCCCGGAGGTGTCGGTGGCCTCGAGGCGCAGGGTCGCGCGGTTCGCGTAGACGCCGTCCTCGACCTCGTAGCCGCTCAGGCTGGCGGTCACGACCGGCGGCGTCACGTCGTCCTGGTCGCCGATGAAGTCGATGCGCATCAGCTGGCCGACGCCGATGCCGGGCAGGCTCGAGCGGCAGCAGCCCCCGCTCCAGGTGATCAGATACAGCGCCCCGTCGGGTCCAAAGCGCGTGGGGATCACGTAGTTGTGCGCCGGGTTGCCGAACTGGTTGGCCGGGAAGAGCTCGTTGACCCGCAGGATCTCCGAGCCGTCGTCCTTCACGCGGACCTCGCGCCACCAGTTCGAGGCGCGGTTGAAGATCAGCCAGGAGCCGTCGAAGTAGCGCGGCCACTTGGTCTCGGACGGGTTATCCGGGTCGAACCGGTAGACCGGGCCGGTCGCGGCCTCGTTCGCGGTGCCCGGGATGCCGAAGCGCGCCGGGGTGCCGCCGCCGTGCTTCGCCCACACGTCGGCGCCCACCGCCGGGCCGGGGATGTTCTCCAGGCCCGAATTGTTCGGTGAGTCGTTCGGGATCTGCGCCGCCGAGCAGTCGTAGCGCTCGCCCTGTTGGTTCGTGGCGAAGTCGTACTTGAAGTAGCTGCGGTTGGTGGCGTTGTCGCCCACGCAGAGCGGCCAGCCGTAGAAGCCGGGCTCGTCGACGCGGTCCCACTCGATCACGCCGGCCGGTCCGTAGGTGGCGCTGTCGCTGCCCGCGTCGGGCCCGTACTCACCGACGACGACCGTGCCCGGGTCGTTCGGGTCGGCGTGCACGGTGAACGGGTTGCGGAAGCCCATCGCGTAGATCTCGGGCTTCGTCCTGTCGGTCCCCGGCTCGAACATGTTGCCTTCGGGGATCTCGTACGTCGTGCCCGCGCCGGGCTCGCCCGACGCGTCCGACAGCGGCTTGATCCGCAGGATCTTGCCGCGCAGGTCGTTCGTGTTGGCCGAGGTGTTGCGCGCGTCGTAGCGCTCCGGGAAGCGGCCGTCGATCGGCGCGTAGTTGTGACCGCTGCCCATGAACGGGTCGACGTCGTCGCCCGTGCCCAGGTAGAGGTTGCCCTCGGAGTCGAAGCTCAGGCTGCCGCCGCCGAGGTGGGCGCCGTAGGTGCTCTGTCCCGTGCCGTCGTTGTTGTTGTTGCCGACCTTCACACTCGGCACGCGCAGGATCTCCTGCTCGGAGCCCGGCACGACCTCATCGCCCTCGGCGTTCAGCGTGAACCGGCTGACGACGTTGTGGCCCATGATCCACGTGTTGTTGGCCACGCAGTTGGGGGCCTTCGGGGCGCAGTTCGAGTCCTCCTCGGCGACGCGCGGCGAGTAGTAGATGTAGAGGCGCCGGTTCTCGGCGAAGTCGGGGTCGAGCGCCATGCCCAGCACGCCGCCGTTCGACGAGGGGTAGTCGGCGCGCGTGGGGATCGTGAGCAGCGTCTGGGTCTCGTCCGTCTCCGGGTCCCACATGCGCAGGCGGCCCTCGGAGTTGATCCCCTGCACGCCGATCTCGGTCCAGTAGACCTTGCCGTCCTCGGCGATGTCCATGCCGATCGCGCCCTGCAGGTCGGTCTCGAGCACGGTGCGCGTGAAGTTCGTCCACACGGTGCCGCCGCAGTCGGAGTCGCGGCCCTCGACGCCGGCGACCCACTTGACGCCGCCGATCAGGTGCTTCATCAGGTTGTTGTCGCCGCCGTTCTCGCGGTAGGTGGCGGCGAAGTGGCCGAAGCTCGAGGTCCAGATGCGGGCGCCCTCGTACATGCGGCACCAGGCGATCGGGTGGTCGGCGCCCATGCGGGTGACGCCGTTGCCGACGTCGTAGGTCTCCTCGTCGAGGGTCGCGAGAATGTGGTGGGTGCCGCGCGGGTTCGACGAGAACGTGTAGTGCTCGTCGCCGAGCTCGAACTCGTCGGGCAGGTCCTTGGTCGACGGGTGGTGGCGGTCGGAGACCTGCACGGTGGCGACGTTGTTGATGTCGGTGGCCGAGTGGCCGGGCATGAGCGCGCCGACGGCGGTGTCGCCGGGCGCGTCCCACCAGGGCCAGGTCACGTCGCCCGCGGACATCGTCACCGAGGCGTGCATGGCCGCGATGCCGCCGCCGTTGTTGGCGAAGTCCTCGATGAGCTGCTGCTCAGCGGCGTTGAAGAGGGGGCCGGTGTTCGGCTGGCCGCGGAACTGCGAGGAGGCCTGCCAGAAGAAGATCGCGTCGTACTGGGCGAGGTTCTCCTCGGTGAAGACGGCGGGCACGCCGGCCTGCGCGTTGCGGCAGCCGGGCAGGGCGCCGCCGCCGGTGCCCGTCCCGTTACAGGAGTGGTAGTCGCTCTCGATGCCGGCGTCGGCGAGCTGGTCCTGGATGAGCTGGACGACGTCCGGCTGGATCGCCTCCTGCGTCTGCCCGCTGCCCCCGGAGTGGCGGTAGCCCGTGGTGCCCGAGAAGATCAAGACCTTGGCCTCGGCTTCCTGCGCGTGCGCGGGCTGAGCGCTCCCGAGCATGCAGAGCATGAGACCGAGACAAGCTGCAAGCGCGGCGACCGCCGCGGCTCCGACACCGATCGAACGTTGGGCTACCGACACATCTCCTCCTGAGGCTTCTCGGCTAGGGCGAGCAGCGGGGCGGCCCTCTGGGACCGCCCCGCGCTCATCAGCATCCGCGTAGTTGCGGGTCGCTTACTTCTTGCGAACCTTGAGGTTCACGACCGCGACCTGGCGATCGCCGTTCTTCGCGTTGACGATGAACTTGATCCGGGTCTTCTTGCCGACGGCCTTCTTCTTCGGCTTGACCTGGAAGGCGAGCTTGGGGCTCTTCTTCCCGGCCGCGAGCTGGCCGATCTGCTGGCAACCCTTCTTGTTGCCGCTCAGGATCCGGATCTTCTTCTTGGGCGCCTTGGCGCAGACGCGCACGCCGGCGGCGGCCAGGTCACCCGTGTTGTTGACGCGCAGTCGGAAGCCGACCTTCTTGGCCTTCTTGCGCACGGTCTTCTTCTTCGGGTTGACCTTGATCGCCAGCGCCGGCTCGCCCGTGGGCTCCTCGCCCTCCTCGGCGATCGTGAACTCGACCGACTTGGTCTCTTCGACGTTGCCGGCCTCGTCGGTGGAGCGGAACTCGACGGTGTGCTCGCCCTCGCCCGAGACCATGAAGCTGGTCTCGAACGGGTCGTCACCCGCGTCGTTCTCGTTCTCCTGCCAGTCGGCACCGTCGATGCGGTACTCCGTCTTCGCGACGCCGCTGGCCGGGCCGAGGTCATCGCCGCCGCCGCCCGAGGACGGGTTCACGGTAAGCGTGCCCGACATGCTCGGGTAGTGGACCGAGCAGTAGTAGCCGTACTCGCCCGGCTCGTTGAACTGCACGGTCGCCTCGGTGGCGTGGCCGGGCTCGCCCGGCGGGATCGTGCTCGAGCCGTAGAACTCGTACCCGTCGACGCACTCGCCGAAGGGAGTGTTCTCGGGCAGAGGCGTCGGGCCGATGCACAGGTCGTGAGCACCGCTGCTCCAGTCCCAGCGGACGGAATCGCCCTGGTTGATCTCGAGCTCGGCCGGATCCCAGTCGAAGCCACCGCCGATGACCTCGTGGGTCTGCGGCTCCTCGCCGCCGCCGTCACCGCCCGGATCTGTCGCCGAGAGGTTGACCGTCACGGAGTCGTTGTAGGTGCCGCCGGGGCCCGGCTCGGCCGGATCGAGCGACGCCGTGGTGATCGGCGGGGTCGTGTCCTCGGAGCCCGGGTCGTCCTCGGCGATCGTGAACGTCACCGACGCCGGCGGATCCTCGACGTTGCCCGCGTTGTCGGTCGAGCGCGCCTCGATGGTGTGCTCGCCCGGCTCCGTGATCGTCGGCGGGCTCAGCGGGTTGTACGTGGTCCACTCGCCGCCGTCGATGCGGTACTCGGTCGACGCGACGCCCGAGCCACCCTCGTTGTCCGTGGCGGTGAGGGTCGCCGTCACGGGCGCCTCGTACTCGCCGTCGGTGTTCGGGGGCGGCGTGAGCTGGATCGTGGTGGTCGGCGCCACCGTGTCGTCCTCGCCCGGGCCACCGTCGCAGTCGTCCGGCTCGACTCGGAAGAAGTCGAACGCCGCTTCGATGTCGTTCGAGCCCTCGTCGCCCTGGGCGTTGAGGCCGATGTACGCGGTGTCGTCCCACCAGACGGCGCGGGAGCCGTTCATCTCGGTCCAGTTCTCACCGTCGGTGGAGAAGTAGCCGCGCATCGTCGACCCGTCGCTCGTGAGCTTCAGGTACATGGTGTTCGGCCAGTTGCCCGGGTCCTGGATGTTGTCCCCGTGCCACTGGCGCGAGCCGTTCTGCTCGGTCTGGAACTCGAGGAAGCGGTTCGTGCTGTTCCTCGTCCACGACAGCTTCGAGTAGTTGTCGTCGTCCTTCCAGATCTTGATGCCCGCGTGCTGCCACTGGTTGGTGTGCTCCATCGTGATCGCGGTCGTCACCTCGAACGGGCCGTCCGGGATCGGCTGGCCGACGAAGCTGATCGGGCCGGTGTTGGCCTGATGGATGTCGCCGTGGGCGACGGGCAGCACCAGGTGGCCGTCCTCCTGCCTGGCGTCATAGCCATCCGGCGTGCGCACGATCTGCCACTTGTTCGTGTCGATCGCGCCCGCGTCGAACTCGTCGGAGTAGACGCACGGTGACGTGCACTCCTCCTCGTCCGGCGTGAACCGGATGTACTCGAACTCAGCGACGCTCGTGCCGCTGCCGCCGAACGGGCCGATGTAGACCGGGCCGTCCGCCGGATCGAAGATCGAGTTCAGGTTGACCGAGGTGGTGCTGCCGTTGTTGAACGTGAGCGGCATCCAGTTCGCACCCTCATCGGGATCGGTGAGCGAGACGTCCGCGCTCAGCTGATCGCCCTCGCGGGTGATCCGCACCCACCACGTGGGCAGGTTGCCGTTCCCGTTGTTGACGCGGTCGCCGAGCACGCGCGTGCCGCCGTCCTCGGTCGCCATCTCGAAGTAGGTGGGCAACGTGCCAGGCGCGTTGCCGTCGGCGTTGCGGGTGTGCGACACCTTCACCCAGTCGTCGTCCGTCTGGAACAGCTTGAAGCCGACCTGGGCGTAGAACAGATGGCCGGTGGACCCCTCGTCCGAGGCGAGGTCCGGAGCCGTGATCTGCGCCGTCAGCTCGAAGTCGTCCTCGGGCAGCGGCTGACCGAGGAACGCGATCGGGCCGGGCCGGTCCGTGTCGAGCGACCAGGAGCCCAGCGGGAACTGGAGCTTGCCGTCGCTCACCGACGGGGCGCCGGCGCCGTTCTCGGGCGTGGTCGGGTGACGGAAGGACCAGCGGTTCGTGTTGAGGCTCGAGCCGTCGAACTCATCCGAGCGCATCGGCACGCAGCCACCGGCCTCGATCGAGAACTCCACGGACTGGAGCTCCTCCTCGTTGCCCGCGTGGTCGGTCGAGCGGAACTCGACCTCGTAATCACCGCTGCCGGCGACGGTGAACGAGCTCTCGAAGGGCTCATCGCCCGCCTCGTTCTCGCGCACCTGCCACTCACCGTTCTCGCCGTTCTTGTTGATGCGGTACTCGGTGGTGGCGACGCCGGACGCGTCCTCCTCGCCGTCAGCGGCGGAGAGGTTGACCTTCACCGGCCCCTCGTACGTGCCGCCCGGGCCCGGCTCGGCCGGATCGAGCGACGCGGTCGTGGTCGGCGCGTCCTCCTCGCAGATCATCTCGTCGCCGCTCACGCGGAAGTAGTCCACCTCCACGGTGCCGGGGCTCGGCGAGGACGTGCCCGCGGCGTGGCTGCCGGCCGACAGGATCCCGACGAGCGACCCCTCGGAGTCGCGGCGCGGATCCGTGTTCAGCGCCAGACCGCCCGTGATGCTCGGGAAGTCGACCCAGTCGTCGTTGGCCAGGTTCTGCGGCGCGACGATCTGGTACTGCGACTCGACGGTGTCCGAGCCGGCGGCCCGCGCGTAGCGCATCTTGATCGTGATCGGCTGCGGCTCGGGCGAGACCACGAGCGGCGGCCAAGCGCTCGTCTGGCGCGAGCCCTCCGCGTTCGTCGGGTTGTCCTTCGACTGCTCGACGTAGATCTCGCCCGTGTCGTTGCGGTGCGTGATCGTCGAGCGGAAGAGGTTGTTGTCCGCCTGCCACACCATCAGGCCGACGTGCTGCCAGCCGCCGGTGTGCTCGACGGTGAACTGGGTCTCAACCTCCCACTCCTCGCCGAGCGACGGGAGGTCCAGGCCGAGGAAGTTGACCGGACCGGTCGCGTCGGAGTCGAGCTCCTGCTCGTGCGTGGGGATGATGAGCTTGCCGTTCTCGAGCTTCGGCGCGAGCGGCCCCTCCGTCGGGGTGCCGCCGTTGCGGGTGTGGCGCTGCCACTGGGCGCCGATCTCGTCGCCGTCGAACTCATCGCCGCCGAGTTGCGAGACGCAGCCCTGGCCGTTGATGACGCGGAACTGCACCGTCTCCGGCTCCGACGTGTTCTGCGTCACGTCGGTCGCGCGGTAGTCGACCGTGTAGTTGCCCGCGTTGTTGAAGCTGACCGGGCCGTCGTAGGTCTCCCAGTCGCCGCCGTTCACGCGGTACTCGATGGACTCGACGCCCGAGCCCAGCGGCCCGTCGTCGGCGGTCAGGGTGAGCTCAGCGCCGCCCACGTAGAAGCCGCGCTGATCGACCGCGCCCGAGAGCTCGGCCTCGACGGTCGGGGCGTCCTCGTCCTCGATGATCTCGACGCTGAAGGCGACCGTCTTCGGCTCCGAGGCGTTGTCCATGTCGTCGATGGCGCGGTACTCGATCTCGTACTCGCCCTCGTCGTTGAACTCGATCGGGCCCGAGTACTCCTGCCACTCCTCATCGCCGACCTCACGCCACTCGATGCGGTCCACGCCGGCGCAGCCGACGTCGGTCGCCTTCAGGGTGAGCGTGGCGCCGTTGATGTAGTTGTCGGGCTCGTCCGGGCGCTGCAGGCCGTCGAGCGTGTGGCTCGTGTTCGGGGCCTGCTCGTCGGTCTCGCAGACGTCCTGGACGTTGAACTCGACCTTGACGATCTGGGTCTGCTGGCCGGGGTTGGTGTTGTTGCGGCAGCAACCCACGGCGTAGCGCGCGATGTAGAGCGCGCCGTCGGGGCCGAAGCGCGTGCCGATCGCGAGGCCGTTCTGGTCACCCGCGCCGCCGCCGAACTGGTTGGCCGGCAGCCAGTCCTGCATGCGCAGCATCTCGCCCGGCTGGTCGGAGCGCTGCGTGACCTCCTTCCAGAAGCCGTCGCTCGAGCCGCGGTTGTGGATCAGCCACGAGCCGTCGTAGTACGCCGGGAAGGCGCCCTGCGGGCGGTCCGGATCCCAGCGATAGATCGGCCCGGCGAGCGGCTGGTTGCCGCCGGCGTTCAGGTTGCCGAAGTCCAGCTGGTTGTGCTGGTTGGCGCCGCCGATCTTCTTCCAGATCGTCGCGGGCTCAGCCGGGCCCGGGATGTTGGCGCGACCGGGGTTGCGCGGGCCGGGGTTCTCCTGGCCGGCGGGCGCCCAGTCGAGGTCGGCCGGGATGGACTCGGCCGAGCAGTCGTACTTGCCGCCGACTGCCTGGTTCGCCTGGTAGTCCCAGCGCGCCGACGAGTGCGCGGGCGTGTTGGGGCCCATGCAGTACGGCCAGCCGTGGAACGCGGGCTTGTTCAGCAGGTTCCACTCGCAGATGCCGGCCGGCGAGCGCTGGGCGACGTCCGAGCCGTTGTCGTGGCAGTACTCGCCCACGCCCACGACGCCCGGGTTCTCCGGGTCAGTGTGCAGCGTGAACGGCTGCCGGAAGCCCATCGCGTAGATCTCCGGACGGGCGTTCGGCGTGCCGGGCTCGAACATGTTGCCGTCGGGCACGTCGTAGGTGCTCCCGAGCCCCGGCTCGGCGTCGGCCGGGATGTCGTCGAGCGGCTTGATGCGCAGGACCTTGC
>CBFGWL010000054.1:0-21161 GCA_965652565.1 uncultured bacterium | reverse complement strand
CGATCTTGTTGGTTGATCCCACGGAATCGTGAAGTCGCGGGGGCGGCCCCGCCTAGACTCCCGGCCGTGGCTCGTGCCGCGGCCTTCTTCGATCTGGACAAGACCCTGATGGCGGGCTCGTCGGGGATGGTCTGGGCCCAGGTCGCCTACGAGGCGGGGCAGATCCCGCGGCGGGCGATCGTGCGGTGGGCCTGGGAGCACCTGCGCTATCGGCTGCGGGGCGCCGACGACGCGGCGACCCGGCAGGTCCTGCGGCAGGCGCGGGAGCTTTTGCAGGGCACGCCCGAGCGCGAGCTGCGGCGCATGGGGCCGGCCGTGATGGCGGGGGTCCTGCCGCGCATCTACCCGCAGATGCTCACGGAGGTGCACGCGCACCAGGACGCGGGCCGGCCGACGTTCATCGTGAGCGCGGCGAGCAACGACCTGGTCGAGCTGCTGGCGCTGGTGCTGGGCATGGAGGGCGGTGTCGGCACGCGCTACGAGGTGGACGGCGACGGGCGCTACACGGGCGAGCTCGACGGGCCGTTCGTGTACGGGGAGGGGAAGGTCGAGGCGATGCGCCGCTACGCGGAGGCCCACGACATCGATCTGAGTGCGTCGTGGGCGTACTCCGACTCGGCATCCGACCTGCCGATGCTGCGTGCCGTCGGCAACCCGGTCGTGGTCAACCCGGACCCCGCGCTCCTCGAGGTCGCGCGGGCCGAGGGCTGGCGGGTGATGCGCTTCGAGAAGCTCGGCCGGCGGCTCGCGCTGCTCGGCGGGGTGCTTGTCGCCGCGCTGGTCGGCGGCGCCTCGACGGCGCTGCGCCGCAGGCGTCCCGCGCGGCGGCTGCAGGCGGCGCGGCTGCGGCGCCGCTAGCCCGAAACGGCGGCCCGGGGCGGCGTGCAGCGATACGCTTTGCTGCGGCATGAGCGAGACGCAGAGCCGCACGATCCGCGTGGTGGTCGCGAAGCCCGGCCTCGACGGCCACGATCGCGGCGCCAAGATCATCGCCCGCGCGTTGCGCGATGCGGGCATGGAGGTGATCTACACGGGGCTGCACCAGACCCCCGAGCAGATCGTCGCTACGGTGATCCAGGAGGACGCCGACGCGGTCGGCCTCTCGATCCTCTCCGGGGCGCACATGACGCTGGTCCCGAAGGTGATCAGGCTGCTCGCCGAACAGGACGCGAGCGACGTGGTCGTCACGGTCGGCGGCACGATCCCCGCCGAGGACGCTGAGGAGCTCAAGCGCCAGGGCGTCGCCGAGGTCTTCACCCCCGGCAGCCCGACCGACGCGATCGTCGACTTCATCCGCGAGGCGGTCGGCGCGCGGACGCCGGCCTGAGCACGCGCCCGAACCCGTCCGCCGCGCATCGCGGAGCGCGTTGGGGCGCGGCCGTGAGTAACCGCGACCAGCTGAGCTACCGCACAGTAGATTGACTAGTCAGTCAATCGGGTAGAAATCGCGGTACTATGCCGCGGCGCCCGCCCCTCGAACGCGGGTTCGCCACACCCAAGGAGGCTCCGACTTTGAAGATTTGCTGTCTTGTGAAGGAGGTCCCAGACGCGGCGGTCCAAAAGCGGATCGACCCGAACACCATGCGTCTGGATCGCTCCGGCGAGAAGAACCTCAATCCGTTCGACACCCACGCGCTCGAAGCCGCGATGCAGATCCGCGAGGGCGGCGTCGTGCAGGTGGACGAGATCGTCGCCGTGACGATGGGCCCGGAGAGCGCCGTGCGCGCGCTCCACAAGGCCGTCGCGCTGGGCGCTGATCGCTCGGTGCACCTCACCGATCCGGCCCTGGAGGGCTCGGACGTCAACGCCACCGGCTACGCGCTCGCCAAGGTGCTCGAGAGCGAGCAGCCCGACCTGGTCCTGCTCGGCCAGCAGTCGGACGACGGCGAGTGCTACACGATCGGCGCGGTCGTGGCCGACCACCTGCAGATGCCCTCGCTCACGCAGGTCATCAAGATCGACGTCGCCGAGGGCAAGCTCACCTGCGAGCGTCAGGCCGAGTACGGCTACGACACCGTCGAGGTGGACCTGCCGGCCGTGATCTCCGTCGGCGACGCGATCAACGAGCCGCGTTACCCGTCGCTCAAGGCGATCATGGGCGCGAAGAAGAAGCCGCTCGACACCAAGTCGACCGGCGACGTGGGCATCGACACCGCCGAAGTCGGTATCGACGGTTCGAAGACTCGCGTCCTCGCGATCAACCCCCCGCCCCAGAAGGAGCCGGGTGAGATCTTCGAGGACGAGGACACCAACGAGACGGTCGAGAAGATCGTCGCTTGGCTCGAGGAAAGGAAGCTGGTCTGATGGCCGGGATTCTCGTTTACGCCCTGCACGACGACGAGGGCAACTTCAACAAGAACTCGCTCGGCGCGATCTCCGAGGCGGCCAAGCTCGCCGACCAGGTCGGCGGCGAGGCGGCTGCGGTGGTCGTCGGCGAAGTCTCCGACGAGGCGGCGGCCGGGCTCGGCGCCTACGGCGCGAAGCGCGTCTTCCGCGCGAAGTCGGCCCCCGAGGGCCTCGCGCAGCCGATCGTCGACGTGATGGCGAAGGTCATCCGCGACGAGGGCTTCTCCTACGCGCTCTTCGGCGGCGGCCTGCTGGGCTTCGAGATCGGCGCCGGCCTCACGGCGCGCCTCAACGCCGGTGTGACCATGGAGGTCACCGCGGTCAAGGCGCAGGACGGCAAGCTCATCGCTGAGCGGCCGATCCTCCAGGACTCGGCTGTGGTCGACGTCGGCTACGTCTCCGAGCCCGGGATCATCATCGGCCGCCTCAACGCGTTCGCCCCGGAGGAGACCGGCGGCACGGCCGAGGTCGTGGACGTCGACGTGGAGCTCTCCCCGTGGTCCACGAAGGCGCGCATGGTCACCCGCGGTGAGCAGCGCGGCGGCGATGTGAACATCGAGGACGCCGACATCCTGGTCGGCGGCGGCCGCGGGCTCGGCGAGGCCGAGGCGTTCAAGCTCGCCGAGGAGCTCGCCGAGGCGCTGGGCGGCGCCGTCGCCGCGACCCGCGCGGTGGTCGACGCGGGCTGGTACCCGTACTCGACGCAGATCGGCCAGACCGGCAAGACGGTTGCGCCGAAGCTGTACCTCGCCGCGGGCATCTCCGGTGCGATCCAGCACAAGGTCGGTATGCAGAACTCCGAGAACATCGTCGCGGTCAACAAGGACCCGAACGCGCCGATCTTCGAGTTCTGCGACCTCGGTGTCGTGGGCGATCTCCACAAGATCCTGCCCAAGCTCACCGAGGCCATCAAGGCGAAGAAGGGGTAATTCAAGCGCCCGTCGCCGGTCGCCGGTCAGCGGTCGTGGGTGCAGCGCCCACGACCGGCCACCGGCGGCCGGCGACGACGAATTTCCGGAAGGGACGAAGAGAGAGACATGGCACGACCGAGCGAATTCCCACCTCCGTTTGACCCGAGCGAGTACGTCGGGCCCCCGACCGATCCGCCCGAGGAGCGCCTCGAGGCCGGCATCGTGATCGTCGGCGGTGGGCCGGCCGGCCTGGCCTGCGCGAACCGCGTGATGCAGCGGCTGGCGGACGAGCCCGAGCTGACCGAGCAGCTCGGCGAGATCCCCGTCGCCGTGCTCGAGAAGGGCAAGGCCTGCGGGGCGCACAACGTCTCCGGGGCCAACATGCGCCCCTCGGCCATGGAGGAGCTCTTCCCCGACCTGGACCCGAGCGAGTGGCCCGTCTACCAGAAGGTCGAGAAGGACGCGGTCTACCTGCTCACGAAGCGGCGCGCCATCCCGCTCAAGCCGCCGCCCCCGAACTTCCGCAACCACGGCAACTACGTCACCTCGGTCTCCAAGCTGAGCCGCTTCTTGGCTGAGAAGGCCGAGGAGGCGGGCGCGTACATCCTCACCGAGACGGCCGCGGACAAGTTGCTGGTCGAGGACCGGATCGTGCGCGGCGTGCGCTCGGGCGACAAGGGCCGCGGCCGCGACGGCGAGGAGCTCGCGAACTTCGAGCCCGGCTCGGACCTGATCGCCAAGGCGACGGTCCTGGCCGAGGGCACCATCGGGCACCTCACGCAGTGCGCGGTCAAGTACTTCGACCTCGAGGGTGACCCGCCCCGCTGGGAGATCGGCGTCAAGGAGATCTGGGAGGTCCCGAAGCCGCTCGACCGGGTCATCCACACGATGAACTGGCCGCTGCGGATGTCGCCGAAGTACAACGAGTTCGGCGGCTCGTTCATCTACCCGATGGGCGAGGACAAGCTCTGCATCGGCATGGTCGTCGGCCTCGACACGACCGACGCCACGTTCTCGTGCCACGACGCGCTCCAGCAGCTCAAGACCCACCCCTTCATCCGCAAGCTGCTCGAGGGCGGCAAGCGCGTGGGGTGGGGCGCGAAGACGATCCCGTCGGGCGGCTACTGGTCGATGCCCCGCAAGCTCGCCGTGCCCGGCATGGTGATGGCCGGCGACAACGTCTCGATGGTCAACGTGCCGTACCTCAAGGGCATCCACTACGCGATGCACGCGGGGATCTACGCCGCCGACGCGATCGTCGACGCGCTCAAGGAGGATCCGGAGTCGGTCAATTTCTCGGCCTACGAGGAGAAGGTCCGCTCCTCCGTCATCGAGAAGGATTTGTACAAGTCGCGCAACGTCCGTCAGTACGGCGACAAGGGCTTCATCGCGTTCGGCGCGATCGCCAACGCGTGGCTGCTCAGCGGCGGCGCGCTGCCTCCGGGCCACAAGCGCAACGAGCCGGACTCGGAGATCGACGTCCACATCGGCAAGGCCGCCGAGAAGTACCCGAAGCCCGACGGCGAGTACATCTTCGACAAGCTCTCCTCGGTCTTCCTCTCGGGCAACGCGACCCGCGACGACGCGCCGAACCACGTGCGCATCCAGAAGCGCGTTCCGCGCGAGGTCGCGCAGGCGTGGGTCTCGATGTGCCCGGCGCAGGTCTACGAGATCCCCGAGGAGCAGCTCGAGTCGAACTCGCCGACGGTCGACGTGCACGTGACCGCGTCGAACTGCGTGCAGTGCGGCGCGATCACCGCCAAGGGCGGTCGCCTGACCCTGCCCGAGGGCGGCGACGGGCCTCTGTACCAGGAGACCTGAGGGCGATACGGTCGGCTGTGTGGAGCACGCGGGTGCGCCGCACACCGACCGGGTCGAGTTGCGCGACGGGCGCGCGGTGCTCGTCGCGCCCCTGCACGTCGACGACCGTGACCGCTTCGTAAGCGGGATCGGCCGCGCCAGCGCGGAGTCGCTCTACCGGCGCTTCATGTCGCCGGTGGAGCGCCTCTCCGATCTCCAGCTGCGCTACCTGCTCGACGTCGACCACCGCGACCACGTCGCCCTGCTCGCGGTCGACGAGGACACCGGGGAGGCGGTCGCGATCGCCCGGTTCGTCCGCGACCCGGACCGGCACAACGTGGCAGAGGCGGCGGTGCTCGTGGTCGACGACTGGCAGGGCTGCGGGCTCGGTAAGGCGCTTTGCCGGCTGCTCGCCGACCGTGCCCGCGCGCTCGGGGTCGAGCGGTTCGAGGCCTGGCTACTGGTCGAGAACCGCCCGATGATGGCGGTGCTCGAGGCGCTCGGGCCGATCCGTGAGGTCGCGCGCGACGGCGGCACCCTCCTCGTCGAGGTAGACCTCCCCGAACGGGGCATAGGGGAGCACATGACGGGCATCCTGCGAGCGGTGGCGAGTGGCGACTTCGAGCTCGCGGCCAAGCCGGGCGAAGACGAGGAGGGGTAGGCGGTGGGGGTGCGCGGCGTCACGGTCCCGTCGTTCCCGATCGAGCGGTTTCGTCGCCTGCTGGGCGACGGGTTCGCGGACGTCGAGCAGGCGGTGGAGCGCGCCGCCGGGATCTTCGCCGGGCGCGCCGTCTGGCACATCAACTCCACGGCGCGCGGCGGCGGCGTTGCCGAGCTCCTGCAATCGTTGCTCGCCTACACGCGCGGGGCGGGCGTGGACAGCCGCTGGCTGGTCGTCGAGGGATCGCCCGAGTTCTTCGAGATCACCAAGCGCATCCACAATCACCTGCACGGCGCCTCCGGCGACGGGGGCGAGCTCGGCCGGCGCGAGCGCGCGAGCTACGAGGCGACCGTCGCGGACGCGGCGCGCGAGCTCGCGCGCCGCGTGCGTCCGGACGACGTCGTCTTCTGCCACGACCCGCAGACGGCGGGGCTGGTGCCCCTGCTGGCGCGCACCGGCGCTCGCGTCGTCTGGCGCTGCCACATCGGCGTGGACGAGCCGAACGGGCTGGCGCGCGGGGCGTGGGATTTCTTGCGCCCGTACATCGACGACGCGCACGCCCTGGTGTTCTCGCGCCGGGAGTTCGTCTGGGAGGGGCTCGACGAGGAGCGGGTGTGGATCGTCGCGCCCTCGATCGACGCGTTCTCGCCGAAGAACCAGGACCTGCCCGATGAGGCCGTCGGGGCGATCCTCGGCGTCACCGGCCTGGGGGAGGGCAGCGGGGCCGCGCCGGCCTTCCATCGCCTCGACGGCAGCCCGGCGCGCGTCGACACTCCCGCCGAGCTCGACCAGGACGCGCCGCTGGCCGACGGGACGCCGGTGATCGCACAGGTCTCGCGCTGGGACTCGCTGAAGGACCCGGTCGGTGTGCTGACGGGCTTCGCGGAGCACCTCGCCGACGAGCGGGCGCACCTCGTGCTCGCCGGGCCCGACGTGAGCGGGGTCTCCGACGACCCCGAGGGCGCGCGGGTCCTGGCCGAGGTCCGCGAGCTGCGCACGAGCCTGCCGCCGGCGATCCGCGCGCGAACGCATCTGGCCTGCCTGCCGATGGAGGAGGTCGACGAGAACGCGGCGATGGTGAACGCGATCCAGCGCCGCGCGGACGTGATCGTGCAGAAGAGCCTCGCGGAGGGCTTCGGCCTGACGATCACGGAGGGGATGTGGAAGGGGCGTCCGGTGGTGGCCAGCTGCCGCGGGGCGATCCAGGACATGATCGAGGACGGGGTGAGCGGTGTGCTGCTGCGGGATCCCAGCGACCTGCGGGCTTTCGCGCAGAGCTGCGACGCGCTGCTCTCAGACCGCGAGCGCGCCGCGCGGATCGGCGCCGCGGCGCGTGAGCGCGTGCTCGAGCACTTCCTCGGCACGCGCCATCTGCTGCAGTACCTGGACCTGCTCGCCGTGCTGCTCGCATCCGAGGCGGGACGCTCGGAGCCGCCGCTAGACTGAATCGCGATGAAGGCTGGCATCCATCCCGAGTACGTCCTCGCGCACGTGCACTGCTCGTGCGGCAACGACTTCTACACGCGCTCGACGAAGCCCGATCTGCACGTGGAGATCTGCGCTGAGTGCCATCCCTTCTACACGGGCAAGCAGAAGCTCGTCGACACCGGCGGCCGCGTTGAGCGCTTCCGCCGCCGCGCCCGCCGCGCCCGCCGCTAACGCGAACGCCCGGGCGGGCCGATCCGTGAGTTAGTGGCTCGCTCGCTCCAACCCGACCCCATGCCCGCTTCGGCGCCATGCCTCGCCGACGCGCGGATGCCCGATCGCCTGCCCGTCGCCGGCCGCGACGCGCCGCTCGGCGGCCAGGCGGTCCTCGAGGGCGTGATGATGCGCGGGGTCTCGACCTGGTCCGTCGCGGTCCGCAGGCCCGACGGGGAGATCGAGGTCAGCACGGAGCCGCTGGTCAGCTGGGCGAAGCGTCACCGCGTGCTGCGCTGGCCGGTGATCCGCGGCGTCGTCGCGCTCGCCGAGTCGCTCAAGATCGGTTTCCGCGCGATCGCGATCTCCGCCAACGCCCAGCTCGACGAGGGCGAGGACGGCGAGCCGGAGGAGATCGGCGGCCTGGCCTGGGGCCTGACCGTCCTGGGCTCGCTCCTGATCGCGATCGGGCTCTTCTTCGTCGTGCCGGTCGGCGTGACCAGCCTCTTCAAGGACGCGCTCGGCTCGGCCTTCCTCTTCTGGCTCGTCGAGGGGGTCCTGCGCACCGCGATCTTCATCGGCTACATCGTCGCGATCAGCCGCCTCCGGGATCTGCGCCGGGTCTTCGAGTACCACGGCGCCGAGCACAAGACGATCTCCTGCTTCGAGGCCGGCGATGACCTCACGCCCGAGCGTGCGGCGGGTTACTCGCGCTTCCATCCGCGCTGCGGGACGAGCTTCCTGCTCGTCGTCATGGTGCTCGCGATCTTCGTGTTCGCCCCGATCGGGCTGCCCGAGTGGTACTGGCTCGTGCTCTCCCGGGTCCTCGGCATCCCGCTCATCGCCGGGCTCTCCTACGAGGTCATCAAGTGGGCGGGCCGCAACCGCCGGCGTGCGTGGGTCCGCGTCCTGATGTGGCCCGGGCTCATGCTGCAGAACCTCACCACGCGCGAGCCCGACCGCGAGCAGCTCGCCGTCGCCATCGCCGCGCTCGAAGCGGTGCTCGCGGTGGAGAGGCCCGGCGGCGAGCCCGAGGGTGAGCGCATCGAGATCGTCGCGTAGCCTCAACACCGTGATCGAGCGCTTGGTCGAACAAATCGAGACCCGGTTCGGGGAACTCGAGCGCCAGATGTCGGATCCGGCGGTGATCGCCGACCAGCAGCGCTACGCCGAGGTCGGGCGCGAGTACCGCCAGCTCGAGCAGGCGCACCGGCTCGCCGCCGAGTGGCGCACTCTCAAGGACGACCTCGAGGGCGCGCGCGAGCTGCTGCGCGAGGACGACGGCGACGACCCCGAGCTGCGCGCGGTGGTCGCCGAGACGCCCAAACGCATCGAGGAGGTCGAGGAGGCGATCCGGCTGGCGATGGTCGAGCGCGACCCCAACGACGAGAAGAACGTGCTCGTCGAGATTCGCGCGGGGGCCGGCGGGGACGAGGCCGCGATCTTCGCGGGCGATCTGTTCAAGATGCTCACGCGCTACGCCGCCGACCGCGGCTTCTCCACCGAGGTGCTCTCCCAGTCGCCGGCCGACGCCGGGGGCTTCAAGGAGGTCACCTTCGCGGTCAAGGGCGACGGCGCGTACTCGGTCTTCAAGTACGAGGGCGGCACCCACCGGGTCCAGCGCGTCCCAAAGACGGAGTCGCAGGGACGCATCCACACGTCGACGGCGACCGTCGCCGTGCTGCCCGAGGCGGAGGAGGTCGAGGTGGACATCGACCCGAACGACCTGCAGGTCGACGTCTATCGCTCGTCGGGGCCGGGCGGGCAGTCGGTGAACACGACCGACTCGGCGGTACGCATCACCCACAAGCCAAGCGGGATCGTCGTCTCCATGCAGGACGAAAAGTCCCAGCTGCAGAACCGCGAGAAGGCGATGCGCGTGCTCCGCGCCCGCCTGTACGAGCGCAAGCTCGCCGAGCAGCGCGCCGAGATCGCCGCCGACCGGCGGGCGCAGGTAGGCACGGGCGAGCGCTCGGAGAAGATCCGCACCTACAACTTCCCCCAGGGCCGCGTGACCGACCACCGCGTGAAGCTCACCGCCCACAACCTCGAGGAGGTCCTCGGCGGCGACCTGCGCGAGTTCACCGAAGCGCTGGCCGCCGAGGAGAAGCGCGCGCGGCTGGCCGCGCAGGCCGCCGAGCCAGTCGGCTGACGGTGACCCCGGGAAGCACGGTCGCCGAGGCGCTCGGGGCGGCGACCGACGCCCTGCGCGCCGCCGGGATCGAGACGCCGCGCCTGGACGCCGAGCTCTTGCTCGAGCGCGCAAGCGGGCTGGAGCGCACGCGGTTCGCCGTCGAGCCCGAGGCACGTCTGGACCCGGTTGCGGGGCGCGCGTTCGCGGAGTTCGTACGCAGGCGGCTGCGCCGCGAGCCCGTCGCGTACATCCTGGGCGTGCGCGGCTTCCGGCGGATCGAGCTCGCGGTCGACCGGCGCGTGTTGATCCCGCGGCCGGAGACCGAGCACCTCGTGGAGGTTGCCGTGGAGCTGGAGCCGCTCGCCGTCTGCGACGTCGGCACGGGCTCCGGCGCGATCGCGCTCGCCGTGGCCGACGAGTTGCCGAACGCCGACGTGCTCGCTACCGACATCTATCCGGACGCGCTCGCCGTGGCGCAGGCGAACGCCGAGCGGCTCGGGCTCGCCGGCAGGGTGCGCTTCGAGACCGGCTCGCTGCCGCGGGAGGGCTCGTTCGACCTGATCCTCGCGAACCTCCCGTACGTGAGCGCGCGTGAGTGGCTCGAGTTGGAGCCCGAGGTCCGCGACTACGAGCCGCGCGGCGCGCTCGTGCCGGGGCCGACCGGCCTGGAGGCGATCGAGGCGCTGCTCGGCGAGCTCGCGCTGGGTGGCGGCGCGCGCACCAGGGCGATCGCGCTCGAGGTGGGGGAGGGGCAGGCCGAGATGGTCGCGGAGCTCGTTCGCCGCGCCGGCTTCGAGCACGTTTCCGTGCGGCGTGATCTGGCCGGGATCGAGCGCGTGGTGGTGGGACGGTGAGCCGGCTGGTCTTGGTCGCGCGCGACGGGGCGCCGGCGGCGCGCGCGGCGCTGGAGCGCACGGTCGCCGCGGGCGGGGTCGCCGTCTTTCCCTCGGACGGCGTCTACGGCCTCGCCTGCGATCCGGTGAACGCCGAGGCGATCGCCCGGATCCATGCGCTCAAGGGCCGCGACGACGGCAAGCCGGCCGCGGTCATGTACTTCTCGCCGCTGATCCTGCGCGAGTTGCTGCGCAGTCTGGGCGAGCGCACGCGCGAGGCGCTGGCGGCGCTTTTGCCCGGCCCCGTGACGCTCGTCGTCCACAACCCCGAGCGCCGCTACCCGCTCGCCTGCCGGGACGATCCCGAGCGCCTGGGCGTGCGCCTCATCGAGGGCCCGCTCGCCGGGGCGTCGTGCCCGGTGTTCCAGACGAGCGCGAACCTCTCCGGCGAGCCCGCAGCGAGCGAGCTCGCCGCGGTCCCGGAGAGCATCGTCGCCGGGGCCGACCTCGCGATCGACGGCGGCCCGCTGCCCGGGGTCGCCTCGACGGTCGTCGACGTGAGCGGGCTGGAGACAGGGGTCGGGTGGCGGATCCTGCGCGTGGGCGCGCTGCCGGAGGACGAGGTGCGCGCCCGCCTCGCGCACCTGACGTAGAGAGCGGGCCCGGCTCGGAGCCAAGGGGTAGTCCACCCCGAGCCGGGCCCTCGTAGACCTAGGTCGTACTCAGCCCATCAACGACCGACGCCACGAACAACTCGCGCGCCGCACCGAGCTCGCGGGTGTCGCCGCGCTCGATCCACTCCAGGCAGAAGCCCTCGACGGCGGCGATCACCAGCACCGCCGCGGCGGCGGTGCGCGTGGCCGGCACGCCGGCGTCGTTCAGGAGCTCGGTGAGGACCTGGCGCCAGCGCTGCTTGAGCTGGCGCAGGGCGCCGCGGACCTCGTCGTCGACGACCGACACCGCGTTCAGGTCGAAGTAGGCGCGCGGCAGACGCGCGTCGCGTTCCAGCACGCCCCAGACGGCGTCGATCGCCCCGGTGACGATGTCGTGCACGGTGCGGGCGCCCTCCACGCCGCGCAGGACCTCGCCGGTGATCAGCTCGCCGAGCTCCCGCGCGGCAGCCGCGACCAGGCCTTGTTTCGAGCCGAAGTGATAGGCGACGAGCGCCTTGTTCTCGCCGGCGCGCGCGGCGACCTTCGCGACAGTCAGGCCGGCGTACCCCTCCTCCTTGAGGACGTCGATACAGGCGGCGAGGATGCGCTCGCGCGCGCCCGTGGACGGACGCCCGGGCCGGCCGCGCTCCGCCCGGGAGCCGGTGGGTGCCGCCCCTGGTCTCACGCCGCCTGGCCGAGCAGCGCCGGGTCGAGGCCCATCGCCGCGAGCTTCTTGGAGAGCGAGCGCATCGCGTATTCGAAGATCTCCGACGACTTGTAGAAAGGCGTCTCGAAGTTGTACGGGTCGTCGACGCCGGGGGGCACGAAGACCAGCGAGGCCACGGGCAGGGTCTCCTGGAGCGTCTGCTCGATGATCCGCGCGTTGGTGGGATCCGCCTTGATCGCGTCGGCGAGGAACTTGACGCCGAAGCCGACGTGGCGGGACTCGTCGCGATTGACGGCGGTGAAGCCCGAGGTGAAGCCCGGGAACCAGCCGCGGTCGCGCAGCGAGCGGATCATGAACCGCGCGCCGGTGAGGGCGAGCGTGCCCTCGATGACGATCATGTAGACGGTCACGCCGCGCACCAGCGCCTCGAAGTCCGAGGGGTCCTTGCGGCAGCGCTCGGCGCACTCGTGGAGGATCCCGTCGAAGAGCTGCTCCCACTCCTTGTTCACGTTGGGGCGCTGCTTGGCGATCATCTCGCCGAGCGAGTCAGCGCTCACCCCGAAGACCTCGCGGTAGAAGCGGTCGAAGAAGACCATGTGCTTCGCCTCGTCCGAGATCTGGGTGGTGAGGAACGCCTGCGCCTCGTGGCTTGGGGCGGCGATCGCGAAGGGCAGCAGTTCGACCGTGACGCGTTCCTCGCCCAGGAAGAACTCGGAGAAGCCGAAGAGCAGGAACTCGCGCTCCTCGGGCGTCATCAGGTCGGGGTCCGCCCACTGGCGGGCGTCCTCGGTGAAGTCGAAGTCCTCGGTCGACCAGTGCTGGCGTTGCCAGCGCGCGAAGAGCTTCTCGTAGGAGGGGGCCGCCTCGATGATCCGGTCGAGCCCCGCCATCACCTTGTCGATGTCGCCGTCGAGGAGGACCTGCAGGGCCTCGTCCTCCGTCTTCAGCTCGCCGTTCGCGTGCGCGCCGTTCTCGCTCACAACCTTCCTCCTCTCGATTGACCCGGCAATTATTAACCAACCGATCAATAAAAATCAACCCGGAGGCGAGAAGCGCGCGCGTGGGTGCGATCGGCGTGAGCTCGGGCCGCAAGGCGCCTTGGCGCGCCGTCCGTCGCGCCCACGGCGTAACGTGTCAACCCTCAGCCCGCGCACGCCGCGGGCGGTTTCGTCCGTTAGCCCAAGGAGCCGAATTGAACGAGTTGCCCGACGACTACCAGACCGCCCCCCTCGCCGAGGTCGATCCCGACATCGCCCGCGTGCTCGACCGCGAGCTCGCGCGCCAGCAGAACACCCTCGAGATGATCGCCTCCGAGAACTTCGTCCCGCAGGCGGTGCTGGAGGCCGTGGGCTCGGTGCTCACCAACAAGTACGCGGAGGGCTACCCCGGCCGCCGCTACTACGGCGGGTGCGAGGAGGTCGACGTCGCCGAGCAGCTCGCGATCGACCGCGCGAAGGAGCTGTTCGGAGCCGAGCACGCCAACGTGCAGCCGCACGCGGGCGCGCAGGCGAACAACGCGGTCTATCTGGCGCTGCTCGAGCCCGGCGACACCATCCTCGGCATGGCGCTCGACCACGGCGGCCACCTCACGCACGGGATGAAGCTGAACATCTCGGGACGGCTCTACAACCCCGTTCCGTACCACGTGCGCCGCGACGATTACCGCGTCGACATGGAGGAGGTCGAGCGGCTCGCGCACGAGCACAAGCCGAAGGTGATCGTCGCCGGCTGGTCCGCGTACCCGCGGCAGCTCGATTTCGCGGCGTTCCGCGAGATCGCCGACGCGGTGGATGCGAAGCTCTTCGTCGACATGGCGCACTTCGCCGGCCTCGTCGCCGCCGGCGAGCACCCCAACCCGGTCGAGTACGCCGACGTCGTCAGCACGACGATCCACAAGACGCTCGCCGGGCCTCGCAGCGGCATGATCCTCTGCCGCGAGGAGTACGCGAAGGACATCGACCGCGCGGTGTTCCCCGGCAGCCAGGGCGGCCCGCTCATGCACGTGATCGCCGGCAAAGCCGTTGCGCTCGGCATCGCCGCGAGCGAGCAGTTCCGCGCGCGCCAGCGCCAGACCGTCGCCAACGCGAAGGCGCTCGCGGAGGGCTTGATCGAAGGCGGCGTCGAGGTGCTGACCGGCGGCACGGACGTGCACCTGTTGCTCGTCGACCTCAACCCCACCGGGCTCGACGGCAAGGAGGGCGAGCGGCGCCTCGAAGAGGTGGGGATCACCGTCAACCGCAACGCGATCCCCTTCGATGAGCGCCCGCCGATGAATCCGTCGGGTCTGCGGATCGGCACGCCCGCGCTCACCACCCGCGGGATGCGCGAGGAGGAGATGCGCGAGATCGCGTCCGTGATCGCGACGGCGCTCTCCGACCGCTTCGAGGCGGAGCGCGATGCGCTTCGCGAGCGCACGTCCGCGCTCATGGAGCGCTTCCCGCTCTACCCGCAGCTCACCGCCGCAGCCGCTTAAACCCCCTCCAAACCCTCATAATCGGCCCTGATGCGTGCGGGGGTCGGTGAATCACTGCGTGAGGCGCGCGAGCAGCGCGGCCTCGGTCTGGACGACATCCAGCGGATCACCAAGATCCGCATCCGTTACCTGCGCGCGATCGAGGACGAGCGCTGGGAGGAGCTACCGGGCCCCGCCTACGTCCGCGGATTCGTCAGCACCTACGCCGACGTGGTCGACCTCGACCCGGCGCCGCTGTTGCAGGAGCTCGATGACGAGGTGCCCCTCGTCCCGGCGGACATCCTGGCCGTGGCCGACCGCGACGTCGAGGCCGCCGAGCCGCCCGCGTCGCCGCTCGAGCTCGGCGAGCGCCGCGGGCGACGCGGCCGGCGCCCGCTCGCGCTCGCAGCCGTAGCCGTCCTGCTCGTTGCGGGCGGCGCGGCGCTTGCGCTCGGCGTGCTCGGCGGCGGCGACGGCGATCCCGGGGCGGATGCCGAGCGCACCGCGCGCGGGGAGCCCGCGCGCGAGGAGTCCGCGCCCCCGGAGGAGTCGGCTGAGGAACCGGCGGAGGAGGAGCCCGTTGAGGAGGAGCCCGCCGCCGAACCCGAGCCGGCGGAGATCGAGGTGACGCTCGCGCCGAGCGCCGACGTATGGGCGTGCCTGCTCGATGCGGACGGCGAGGCGCTCGTCGCCGGCGAGATCCTGCCCGCCGGCGAGCGCGCCGGTCCCTTCCGCTCACAGCGCTTCGTGCTGGCGCTCGGCCACGGGTCCGTGGACGTCGAGGTCGACGGCGCGCCCGTCGAGGTGCCTGACTCGCCGGACCCGCTCGGGTTCAAGCTGCGCGCGAACGGCGCCAAGCCGCTCGCGGCGGATGAGATGCCCGATTGTCTGTAGGGCCTGCGAACCTTCCCGCCCCGAGGCCGCGCGCCCGATTGCGATGAGGGTCTGGATCGATTGCACAGCCGCCGCGCACCCGCTGGTCCTGCGACCGGTGACCGAGAAGCTGCGTGAGCGCGGCTGCGAGGTGGAGATCACCGCCCGCGAGTACGGCCAGACGGTCGGCATCCTCGAGCGCCTTGGCCTCGAGCACACCGTGATCGGCGCGCACGGCGGCGCGGGCACGCTCGCCAAGGCCGGCGCCCTGGCCGGCCGCAGCGCCCGGCTCCTGCGCTGGGCGGCTCGGCGGCGGTTCGGGCTCGCCATCGCCCACGGCTCGGTGGACCTCGCGGTCGTGTCGAAGGCCCTGGGCGTGCCGTCGGTGCAGATGCAGGACTACGAGTTCGCGGGCCTGCAGCGGCGGATCAGCTGGGGCGCGGCGCGGCGCGTGCTCGTGCCGGACGCGATCCCGGTCGAGCGGCTGGTCGCGGCGGGCGCGCGCCCCGAGAAACTCTTCCGCTACCCCGGCCTCAAGGAGGACTACTACCTCGCTGGGTTCGAGCCGGATCCCGCGGTGCTCGAAGAGCTCGCGCTCGACCCCGCGAGCGTGATCGTGATCGTTCGCCCGCCGCCCGAGAGCTCGGCGTACCACGCCGAGAACCCGCTCTACGAGCGCGTGCTCGATCGCCTCACCGCCGACGCCGGCACCCAGACGGTGCTGATTCCCCGCACCGAACGCCAGCGCGCCGCGGCGCTCGAGCGCACGGACGCGCTCGCCGGCGAGCGCCCGCGCCTGGTGGTCCCCGAGCGCGCGATCGACGCTCAGAGCCTGATCGCGCTCGGCGATCTCGTTGTGAGCGCCGGCGGCACGATGAACCGCGAGGCGGTCGCGCTCGGCACCCCCGTATACACGATCTTCAGCGGCCGGATGGGCGCCGTGGACGAGCGCCTGATCGACGCCGGGCTCCTCCGCGTGCTCGACGATCCGGCGACCCTCGAGCTGCGCAAGCGCGAGCGCCCGGCGGGCGTGCAGAACCCGCGCGACGCGGGCATCCTGGCCGACGCTGCGCTCGGCGCCGTCGATGGTGAGCAGTACGCTCGCCGCACGGGCGAGTGACGACGCGAACCCGAGCGGCTCCCAAGCGCCCATGCTCGTAGACAAGATCCCCGAGACGATCGATGCGGTGTACGCGTTCGGCGTCGCGGCGCTGCTGGCGCTGCTGCTCGTGCCCGCGGCCGAGTGGGTCGCGCGACGCGTCGGCGCGATCGACTACCCGAACGAGCGCAGCATCCACACCGACCCGACGCCGAAGCTCGGCGGGCTCGCGATCCTCGCCGGAGTGCTCGTCGCGGGCGTCTTGTTCCTGCCGGACGGCTCCGGCATCCGCGGGGACGAGACCCGTGCGATCCTGCTCGGCGCGATCGTGATCGCCGCGGTCGGGGTCGTCGACGACGTCCTCGAGTTGCACCCCGGGCTGAAGCTGCTCGGCCAGATCGCGGGTGCGGTCATCCCGGTGGGGGCCGGGGTCACGGTGAACTCCTTCACGCTGCCCTTCCTCGGCGGCGTCGCTCCCGGCGACGTCGATCTGTTGTGGGGGATCGACCTCGGCGAGGCGCTCACCGTTTTCGGGATCGTCGCGATCGTCAACGTCATCAACCTCACCGACGGCGTCGACGGCTTGGCCGCGGGCGTGTGCGTGATCTCCGCCGCGGCCCTGGCGATCATCGCGCTGTCGCTGGATCGCAACGCCGCCGGCGTGCTCGCGGCG
The DNA here is from genome assembly GCA_965652565.1 of uncultured bacterium. Lineage (GTDB taxonomy): Bacteria > Actinomycetota > Thermoleophilia > Solirubrobacterales > 70-9 > RSA11. The sequence continues at coordinate 4,421 of CBFGWL010000054.1, read as the reverse complement.
ATCACGGCTGGGGCGGCGCTGGGCTTTCTGCGCCACGGCTTCCCACCCGCCTCGAGCTTCATGGGTGACACGGGCTCGAACCTGCTCGGCTACCTGTTGGCCTGTATCGCGATCCAGGGGGCGCTCAAGACCAACGCGGTGGTCGCCCTGTTTTTGCCCCTGCTCGTGCTGGCCGTCCCGATCCTGGACACGGGCTTCGTGGTCGCGAAGCGCATCAAGTACCGCCAGCCGATCTACCGGGCGGACCGCTGGCATTTCCACCATCGCATGGCGAACCTGGGCTTCTCGCAGCGCAAGACGCTCGCGTACCTCTACGGATGGGCGGCCGTGATGGCGGGGCTCGCGCTCGCCCTGCGCTTCGTGCCCTACTCCGACGACCGCGGCAACTTCGATCCGATCTGGACGGTCGTGATCGCGGTCTGCCTCGTGGTCGCGCTCGCCGCGAGCGTGTATTTGATCGTCGTGCTCGAGATCCTCAAGCTGCGGCGCGTGCGCTGGCGGCAGATGGTGCGCGTCGGAGCCTCCGGGACCCCTGACGAGGTCGATCGCCAGGTCGCCGACGAGCTCGAGACCGGCGAGTTTCGCGCGGTCGATCCGGAAAGCGGCGAGTACCGGACGCTCGACCCCGACACCGGCGAGTTCAGGTCGATCGGAAGGGGGTAGCCGGAGCTAGTGCGGAAGGCGCACAAACCGGCGTTCTCCGCATCGTTGCGAACGTTACGACCCCTGAGAGTGGGCGTGTCCCGGAGCATTTCGGATATATTCGTCGCGCCGCACGGGCCGGGCGAGCTGCGCCTCCCGAAGCGGCTAGTTCTTCCTTTGGCTCCCTTTTCGAGCACGCTTGTTCTCTCATTTCAGAGACTCCGATGACTTCGGGCCGTCCCGTTCGGGTAGACGCGGCCACCGCCGGCATGCAGGTGATCGGTGCGATCGTCGCCTGCGCGGCGGCGGGCTACGGGATCGGCAGCCTCGTGGGACTGCCCGTTCCGCTGGGACTGCTCGGCCTGTTCATCGGCGTCTTCGTGGGTCTTGCACTTGTCTACGTTCGCTATAGACGGATCTAGCTCGAGCTCCCGGCTGACGGGGGCGGGCATGGTCCGCTACGCGGACCTGCCGCTGCTCGCCATCGCGCTTGGCGTCTTCATCGCGGCCGGCCTGCCCGCCCTGGGTTTCGCCGTCGCCGCGGTCGCCTGGATCACGCAGCGCGTGATCAGCGTTCTGGCCGAGCGGCGCACCACCGCGGCGCTCGCGGCGGGTGACCGCCGCACCGCGTTCCGCACCACCGCGGTCTCCACGCTGGGCCGCGTCTGGCTGGTCTCAGCCGCCGTCCTCCTCGTCGGCCTGCTCGCCGACCGCGAGGACGGCCTCGCAGCCGCCATCCTCGCCGCCGCGCTCTTCACCGCGCAGTTCGGCGGCAACGCGCTTTCGCATCTGATGTCTTCCGACGAAGACGGAAAGGACGCCTCCCGTTGAGCACCAAGGCCAAGGTCTGGCTCGCTGTCGGCATCTACCTCGGGATCACGGTGATCCTGCTGCTGCTCCTCGGCAACGAGGGCCGCAACGAGCACTTCCAGCCGCAGAACGAGTTCAAGCTCGAGCCCTGGATCGAGATCAGCCTCTTCGGCATCGACTTCTCGATCACCCGCGCGGTCCTCTACCTGGCGCTGACCAGCATCCTGACGATCGCGACGATGGTGTTTTTGGCCAACCGCATGCAGCGGGAGCCGAACAAGGTCCAGATGGCCGTCGAGCTCCTCTACGACCTCGTGCGCAACAACATCACGCGCGGCAACATCTCCGACGAGGATCTGGCGCGCCGCTGGTTCCCCTACATCGCGGGCCTGTTCTTCTTCATCTGGTTCGGCAACCTGCTCGGCTACCTGCCCCTGCCCACGAACACCGAGCACACGGTGGACATCTTCGGTCTCGAGGTCCCGACGCTCGCGATCTACGCGGCGACCGCGAACATCTCGATCCCAGTCGTCCTCGCGCTCGTCTCCACCGTGGCCTACCACGTGGAAGGCATCCGCAAGAAGGGCTTCTTCCCGTACTTCGCGAGCTGGCTGCCCGCCGGCCTGGAGTCGATGAACCCCTTCGGGAAGGCGGCCATCTGGCTGATCGAGGCGGTCTCCCACTTCGTCCGCCCGATCTCGCTCTCCGTTCGACTTTTCGCGAACATCCTCGCGGGGCACTTGCTCATCCTGTTCATGGCCGGCGGCCTCGCGGTCCTGCTCGGCCTGGCGGCGCTCGGGGCGCTCACGTTCCCCATGGCGTTCGCGTTCTTCGTCTTCGAGATCGGCCTGGTGGCGACCCTCCAGGCGTTCATCTTCTCGACCTTGACAGCGATCTACATCGGCGGCGCGACTGCCGATGCACACTAGGAAAGAAGGAGTTACTCACCAATGGACGCATTGATCCCACTCGCGCAGGCGGCGGCTGAGGGCGTCACCGACGACGGCCTGAAGTCGATCGCGCTGGGCGTGGGCGCCGGGCTCGGCTCGATCGGCGCGGGCATCGGCATCGGCATCATCTTCGGCAAGGAGATCGAGGCTGTGGCGCGTCAGCCCGAGATGGCGAGCGAGCTGCAGTCGATCCGCTGGCTGGGCTTCGCGCTCACCGAGGCGGTCGCGTTCTACACGTTCATCTTCGGCCTCATCGCGTTCTTCCTCTAAGCCGTGAGGCTGGTAGTCGAAAAGCCGAACGCGCTGCGCTTCGCGCTGCTGGCTGGCGGCGCGCTGTTCGCGCTGCTCGTGCTGCTGGGCGTAGCGCCCGACGCGTTCGCAGCCGACGAGGCCGGGGCGGAAGAGGACGAGGGCGGCAGCTTCCTCGTCTCGCCCGCGCTCGGGCTCATGTTCTGGACGCTGCTCGCGTTCGGCGTGACGATGTGGGTGCTCTCGAAGGTCGCCTTCCCGCGCATCGGGGAGTGGCTGGAGAAGCGCGCCGCCGCGATCCGCGAGAACATCGAGGCCGCGGAGCGCCAGCGCCAGGAGGCTGACGAGCTGCTCGCCGAGTACCGCGCGCGGCTCACCGAGGCTCGCGAGCAGGCGGACGACATCGTCGCCCGCGCCCGCAAGGCGGCCGAGGCCGCCGTCGCCGAGGCGACCGCCGAGGGCAAGGCCAAGCGCGAGGAGCTCGTCGCGGCTGCCCGCAAGGACATCGAGGCCGAGACCCGGCGCTCGCTCGAGCAGATCCGCAAGGAGGTGGCGGACCTCACGGTGCTCGCCACCGAGAAGGTCACGCGCAAGACGCTGAGCGACGCCGACCACCAGCGGCTCATCGAGGAGGCGCTCGCCGAGGTGGACTTCTCGGCGCTCGCAGGGGACGCCGCGAACGGCAACGGAGGCACGCAGAACTAAATGGAGGAGATCGCGCGGGTATACGCCGAGGCGCTCTTTGGCGTCGCCAAGGAGACCGGGAAGCTCGATTCGATCCACGAGCAGCTCGGTCAGTTCGCCGACGCGCTGGACTCGAACCGGGATCTGCAGGTCTTCCTGTTCAGCCCGTACTTCTCCTCGGCGGAGAAGCGGGAGGGCATCGGCCGGGTGATCTCCGGGGGCGAGCCCGAGCTCGTCAACTTCCTGGAGCTGCTCGCCGAGAAGCACCGCATGCCGGCGATCTTCCGCATCCGAGCGGTCTTCGATGAGCTGTGGGCCGAGGAGAACAAGCGCCTAGAGGTGCGCCTCACCAGCGCAGTACCCTTGGATCAGGCGGTGGTGAGCCGCGTTGGCGCCGAGATCGAGCGCCGCACCGGCAGACAAGTCGACCTCGCCAGCGAGGTCGACGAGGGCATTCTCGGCGGCCTGGTGCTGCGCGTCGGCAACAAGGTCCTCGACGCGAGCCTGCGGGCGAAGCTGGAGAGATTGAGAAAGGAAGTCGCGCAAGCGGCTTGACGCAACTTCCCCCCTTGGGAATCTGATTTAGGAGCGAAGAAGAGTGGAGATCAGGCCAGACGAAATCGGCAACATCCTGCGCGATCGGATCAAGGGGCTCGACACCGGCGAGGCCGAGCTCTCCGAGGTCGGGACCGTGCTGCAGGTCGCGGACGGGATCGCCCGCATCCACGGCCTCGAGAACTGCATGGCCCTGGAGATGCTCGAGCTGCCACACGGGGTGACGGGCCTCGCGCTGAACCTCGAGCAGGACAACGTGGGTGCCGTGCTCTTCGGCGAGTGGGAGAAGGTCGTCGAGGGCGACACGGTCAAGCGCACCGGCCGCCTCCTTCAGATTCCCGTCGGCGAGCAGCTCCTCGGCCGCATGGTGGACCCGCTGGGCCGCCCGCTCGACGACAAGGGCGAGATCAACGCCACCGAGTTCCGCCCCGCCGAGTTCAAGGCGCCGGGCGTCGTCGACCGCCAGCCGGTGACCACGCCCGTCCAGACCGGCCTCAAGGCCGTGGACGGCATGATCCCGATCGGCCGCGG
>CBFGWL010000053.1:0-21449 GCA_965652565.1 uncultured bacterium | reverse complement strand
CGCGCGCAAGCGCGCGCTACGTGCGCGCCGGCCATCCGCCGGCGCTGCTGCGGACCCCGGAGGGCTCGGTGGTGGAGCTCGGCGGCGAGGGCACCCCGCCGATCGGGATCCTCAGGGACGTCGCCTACGTCGAGCACGAGGTCTCGGTGCCGCCCGGCAGCCTGCTCCTGCTCTACACCGACGGGTTGATCGAGCGCCGCGAGGTGGATCTGGGGACCGGGCTCGACCGGCTCAAGCGCTCGCTCGCCGACGCGCCACGCGCGCCGCGCGACTGCCTTGCGTGGCTGAGCCGCGCGCTCGGCTCGGACGACGTCCCGGACGACGTCGCGATGCTCGCCGTCGCGACCTAGGCGCGGCTCCTAGAGCCCGAGGCGCCGGACGCCCGCCTCGCCCCAGCCGAGGTGATGGGCCACCTCGTGGCGCACGGTGCGCTCGACCTGCGCGCGCAGGAGCTCGGGGTCGTGTCCGAAATCCCGCTCGAGCGTGTCCTGGTAGATCACGATCCGGTTGTGGTGGTTCCCGCGCACGAACGTGTCGCCGAAGTAGTGGCCGTACGCGTAGTGCTCGCGCCCTCGATTCGAGATCACGACCGGCGTGTCCTCGAGAAGCCGCTGAAAGTCGGGCGGCAGACCATCGATCGCGTCGATCACGAGTTGATCGAACTCGGTCAGCGGGCGCTCCGGGGGCGGCATCGCCGCGAGCTTCTCGCTGCGATCCGTGAGCCTGCGGAACTCGGGCTCCGACATCTCCTCACCGGTCAGCGCGACCACCCCCCAAGCCGTGATCAGCACGATGGCGAGCGTGGCGGCGAGGAGCGTGACCAGCTCGTCTACCCCCTTGAGCGACGGCGGGTTCAGGATCAGGAGGATGAGCCCGGTGATGAACGCGACGATCGCGGCGGCGCGCAGTGGAGGCCCGAAGGTTTCCCTCATAGGTTGAGGTTAGACCCCCGCTGGTTTGACCTCGGGCGTTCGCAGGGTAGGCTGGCATCAGGCGCCCAGCGGCCGCTACCGGCCGGGGAAAAGGAGGACGAGGACGTGACTGACGTCGTTTCCACCCGCAAGCGTGCGTTGACGATGCTGGCGTTCGCAGCCGCGCTGCTCTTTGCGGTTGGCGGACTGGCTGCGTGCGGCGATGACGACGACCCCGAAGAGGGCGAGACCCCAGCCGCCACCGAAGAGCCTGCCGGCGGCGCGGAGGAGCCCGCCGACGAGGGCACGAGCGGCGACGAAGCGGCAGGAGGAGGCGATGACGGCGCCGCCGGTGGCGGCGGTGACGCGCAGGCCGGCAGCCAGCTCTTCGCCGACAACTGCGAGACCTGCCACGGCCCAGAGGGTGCCGGAGGCGCGGGCCCGCCCCTCGACGGAGCGAGCGACGCGCAGGCGGTCGAAGAGCAGATCCGAAACGGCGGCGGCGGGATGCCCGCCTTCGAGGGTCAGCTCGACGACCAGCAGATCGCCGATCTGGTCGCGTACGTGACGGAGGACATCGCCGGCGGGGGCGGCAACTGACGTCGACTCGACGCCGCGCGCGCGGCTAGGGTGGGCGCATCGGTGAGGCGCTCCTCTTTGCGGTAATCGCTTCGGTCGCCCTGCCGCTGGGCGGCTGGATCGGCGCATGGCATGCGCCGCCACGCAGCGTCACGGCTGCGCTCCTCGCGTTCGCCTCGGGCGCGCTGATCACCGCCGTCGCGTTCGAGCTCTTCGAGGACGCCTTCGAGCAGGGCGGCGCGTGGCGCGCCGGGCTCGCCTTCCTGGCGGGCGCGACGGTCTTCATCATCGTCGACACCTGGCTCGACCGCCGCAAGCATCGCCGCAAGGCGGCGGGTGGCGGGCTCGGGTTCGCGCTGCTCGCGGGCGTGACGGTCGACGGGATCCCGGAGAACCTCGCCATGGGCGTCGGCCTGGTGGAGGACGCCGGCGCGACCCTCCTGGTGGCGATCTTCGTCTCCAACCTGCCCGAGGCGATCGTGGGCGCCGAGAAGATGCGCGAAGCGGGCATGTCCCCCCGCGCGATCCTGGGAATCTGGAGCGCGACCGCGGTGCTGCTGGCGATCCCCGTGCTGCTGGGATACGGAACCCTCGAGGGGGTCGACGAAGCCACCCTGGCCTGGCCGCTCGGCTTCGCCGGGGGTGCCGCGCTCGCCTCGCTCGCCGCCAGCCTCATGCCGGAGGCCTACGAGGAGGCTCATCGTCGGCCGAGCATCGCCTACTTCACCGCGCTCGGCTTTCTGCTCTCGTTCCTGGTCTCGGCGGCCTAGCGTCGCCGGTCGCTAGTCGCAGCGGACGAAGAGCCCCGTCTCGTAGCCGCGGCCCTGGTCGAGACAGGCGTCGCGCTTGAAGTCGTTGTAGACGAAGACGAAGGCGACGGCGAGGATCGCGCCCAGCACGACGCCGGCCGCGCGCAGGCGCAGGTTGCGCAGCTCGCGCGTCCCGTCCTCGGAGGACGCCGGAGACCCCTTGCGGTGCTCCTGCAGCCCATGCCAGACGTTGAGCGCGGCGGCGACGAGCAGTCCCACAATCACGAACCAACCGACCGCGACCACGCCCCTATCCCATCAAACGCATCGCGGAAACGTCCGGCAACTTGGCCTATGGTGCGATCCACATGCCGGGCGAGCAGGTCGACTACGGGTCCGACCGCGCGCGATGAAGCGCCCGATCAGACCGCCGGATATCGCCGAGCTCCGCGCCTTCTGCATGGCGGCGGACCTCGGCAGCATCGGGCGTGCTGCCGTGGCGCTCGGGATCAGCCAGCCGGCGGTATCGAAGCGCTTGCGCGCCCTCGAGGCCGTGGCGGGTGTGGAGCTGCTCGAGCGGTCGCCCGCGGGCGTGGAGCTCACCGACGCTGGGCGGCGCCTGTATCCGGAGGCGCGCAAGCTCCTCGATCAGGCCGACAGGATCACCGAGATGCTCGGCCTGTTCGAGGGCGGCGAGCGGGCACTGCGCTTCGCGCTCAGCCACACGATCGCCGAGTTCGTCTTCGCGCCGGAGCTGGTGGCCTTTCAAACGCGCGAGGGCGCGCGCCCCTTCCCCATCGAGACGATCATCGGCAACTCGCGCTCGATCCGACAAGCGGTCGCCGAGGGACGGGCCGACCTGGGCATCGCCGCCGCGCGCCTGCCCGACGACCCCGAGGACCACCTCGAGGAGCTCGAGCTGCTCGACGACGAGATCGTGCTCGCGGTCCCCCAGTCGCACCCGTGGTACCAGCGCGATGAGGTGCCCCGCGATCGGTTCCTCACGACCCCGCTCATCGTGCGCGACCCGACCGCCCACAGCCGCCGCCTCGTCGACGCGGTGCTCTCCGCACAGCGCCTCCAGCTCGCGCCGCCGCTGCTCGAGGTCGGCAGCACGGTGGCCGCCAAGAGCGAGGCGCTCGAGCTGAACGCGCCCCTGCTCCTCTCGGCGCTGGCGCTCGACGAGCACCGTGACCATCTCTATCGGCGTCCGGTCGAGGGCCTGCGCTTCCCGCGCCGCTTCCTCGTGGTCTGCCGCTCGCAGGCCGACCTCCCGCCGCACGCGAAGGAACTGATCGCGTTCCTGCGCCGGCGGCGGCTGACGGTTCTCCCCACGCCGCCGTCCGGCTCATAACCACAGGTTCTCACGGGCCCTCCCGAATCGGCCCCACATAACGCTCGCGCGCGGCCAAAACCCGCATTGGCGCGCCGATAGTGGGAGTGAGGACTTACTCGAACGGAGGGCCGCAATGAGCACCACAACCCACCACACCACAACCAGTAGGCGCCGCCCACGGCGCCCCGCAGCTCAACCCGCGGGCAAGGGCCCGGGCGGGCCCAGCGGGCCCGAGCGGATCACGCTCGCCAACCTCGACGATCACATCGACGAGCGCATCGACACCGAGGTCACGAAGAGCACCTTCGCGATCCTCATGTCGGGGTTCGCCGTGTTGATGGCCGCGGTCGCGGCGATCACGATCCTGGTGATCGGCGCCGACTCAGGCGACGACGCGACCGCGGCGGCGGACGCCGGGGTAGCCCAGGAGGCCGAGGCGCCGGCCGGCGCCGTCGACATCAGCGCCGAGGCCGGCGAGGGCATCGACTACGAGGCCTACCAACGCCCGGATCCCACGTTGCCGGCCGTGCCGGAGGGCGACGTGAAGAAGTTCCGGATCGACGTCTACGAGCACGTCACGAAGGTCTCGGATGACCTCGCCCCCACCCGCGTCTGGTCGTTCGCCGTGAACGGGAAGTTCAACCGCGGCACCGGCGTTTCTGAGCCGATGGTCGTGAACCAGGGCGACGAGGTCGAGATCAAGCTGGTCAACGGCGCCAACGAGAAGATGGACGTGAAGATGCCGCACTCGATCGACTTCCACTCCTCGGAGGTCGCACCGAACAAGGCGTTCGCGACGATCCCTCCGGGTGAGACGCACACCTTCAAGTTCACCGCCAAGCACCCGGGCGTCTTCATGTACCACTGCGCGACCGCGCCCGTCCTGCACCACGCCGGCGCGGGGATGGTTGGCATGATGGTCGTGAAGCCCAAGGGCCTCGAGCCGGTGGACCGCGAGCTGTGGGTGACCCAGCAGGAGTTCTACCTGGGCGAGCCCGGCAAGGAAGCCGATATGGCGAAGATGGAGGCCAAGGAGCCCGACGTGATCGCCTTCAACGGGTACGCGGGCCAGTACGACAAGCACCCCATCAAGGTGAACCGCGGCGAGCGGATCCGGATGTACGTGATGAACGCGGGGCCGAGCATCTGGTCGGCGTTCCACGTGATCGGAACCGTGTTCGACAAGGCCGTCACCGACAACGGGGTGGCTGAGCACGTGCAGACGATCAACCTGGCGCCGTCGCAGGGCGGCTACGTCGAGTTCACGCTCGACGAGGAGGGCGCCTACCCCTTCGTCACCCACGCCTTCGCCGACACCGGCCTGGGCGCCTCAGGAACCCTGGTGACGAAGAACGCCGAGACCGAGGGAATGGCGCACTGATGCCGGAGCGGCCGACACGCGTGGTCGTCGCCGGTGGTGGCGTAGCGGGGGTGGAAAGCCTGCTCGCGCTGCGCCACCTGGCCGGCCCGCGGGTGCAGGTGTCGATGCTCGCGCCCGACGACCGGTTCCGCTTCCGGCCGCTGTCCGTCACCGAGCCATTCGGGCTCGGCGCCGAGCGCGATCTCGACCTGCTCGAGATCGCGCTCGAGCATGGCGCGACCTTCGTGCGCGACGCGCTCGCGGCGGTCGACCCGGACGCCCGGCGAATCACGACCGCCGAGGGCCGCACGCTCGACTACGACGCGCTCCTCCTCGCGCTGGGCACGCGCCAGGTCGATGCGATCCCCGGAGCGGTGACGTTCCACGACACGACCGACGCGGGCGCCGTCGCGGGCGTCGTCGACGGTGTCAGGCGCGGCGAGATCCGCCGCCTAACGTTTGCCGTGCCGGTGGGCGTCGCCTGGCCGCTCGGCGTCTACGAGCTGGCCCTGCTTACCCGCAAGGAGGCGGTCAAGCTCGGCCTCGAGGGCCTCGAGCTCACGCTGGTCACACCGGAGTCGCGCCCGCTTGAGATCTTCGGCACCGAGGCGAGCGCCGCGGTCGCGGAGATGCTCGCCGCCGCCGACATCGGCGTGCGGACATCCACCCCGCCGGTCAAGTACGCCGACGGGGAGCTCGAGCTCTCCGGCGGCGAGTCGCTGGCGTGCGACGCCGTCATCGCGCTCCCGGTCCAGCGCGGCTACATGCTCCCGGGAATCCCGCAGGATCAGCACGGCTTCGTCGCGGTAGACCGCTTCGGCGCCGTGTTCGGGCTGGAGCGCGTCTACGCGGCGGGCGACATGACCTGGTTCCCGGTAAAGCAGGGCGGGATCGCCGCGCAGATGGCCGACGTCGCGGCGCGCTCCATCGCCGCGCTCGCCGGTGCGCCGGTGGACCCAGAGCCGCTGCGACCCGTCCTACGCGGAGCCCTGCTCACGGGCACGGGCCCGCGCTTCATGCGCACCGCGCTCAGCGAGGGCACGCACGCCGACGTCGCGCGCAACGCGCTCTGGTGGCCGCCCGCGAAGATCGCCGGCCGCTACCTCGCGCCCTACCTCCACGCCCGGGCGGGTTACCCGCGCCGCGGACCCAAGGCCCTCGAGGACCTCGAGCCGCGGGCAGGCGCCGGCGCCGGCGCCGATGAGGCGCACGAGGACGTGCTCGGCCTCGCGCTCGCGACGGCGGAGGCCGAAGCCAAGGCGGGCGGCTACCGGGCCGCGCTGCGCTGGCTCGAGGTCGCCGAGGACCTCGAGCTCTACCTCCCGCGCGAGTATGAGCTCAAGCGGGAGGCGTGGCGGGCGCAGTCGGACGACTAGCCCGCGGCGCGCCGCTCAGGAACCCAGGTTGAACCGAACGTGCTGGTGACCCTTGCGCGGGCTCGTGCGAACGCACCGGTGCCGGGTCTGCTCGTACCCGGTGCGCTTCCACTTGCACCGCCACGTCTTCCAGCGCGGGCCCTGTCCCGTGCGCACGCGGTAGCGGTGCTTACTGCCGATCTTCCCCGCGTTGCGCGTCACCTTCCTGGCGACCGCTCTCGCCTCCCGACAGGGGACCTTGTAGGCCTCCGCGTCGTACCACCCGGCACCGGGCCGCGTTTGGCTTCCGCACTGCTTGAAGCCGTGGTCGTCCGCGGCCATCGCGGTCGAGGGAGCGAGCAGGGCAACAGCCGCGCCAACCATGGCGATTGCCGTAAGGCTCTTCATAGAGCTCCTTTCCTCCGGGTGCCCCTATCAGCACCGACTCGCAGGCTATACACGCGCCGCGGATGCGTTCAGCCCGGCCGGCGACCGCGGCGTTGGGTCATCCATTGCGCGTCCGTGGTCGTAGTGCGAACATACGTTCGTGCGCGCCAAGACCTCAGCCTCCACGCGCTTGCGGATCGCGATCGAGCGGCGAAACCTCGGCCTGGTCCGCCTGGCGGCAGCCGAGGTCAACGAGGTCGATCTGGAGGACGCGCTCGCGATCCTGCTGCTGATCGCCGAGCAGCAGCCCGATCTGTTCGAGCGCGCCGGCGTCCGTTGGGCAGGCCGCGTCCTGGCCGACGCTCCCGAGCTCGGGTTCGCGCGAGCGGCTGAGCTGCTCGCCGCGCTGCCCGAGCTCGTCGGGGCCAACCCAGAGCTGGCCCGATCGCGAATCGCGCTCCTCCTGCGCGCGGTCGGCCTGATCCGGCTCGCGGTCGTGCTCGAGTCCAGTGCTTGAAGGAAATCGCTGACCCCCGCCCTCGAAGCTTGCGTCTGAGCTGATCGTTCACCTGAACGCAAATCTGGGAATCCCGAGGCCCGGGCGCACCCCTGCTTCTGTGCCCCGCCCCTTCCAGACCATCTAGGCCCGACGCTAGCCGCTGAGATGCCGCCCTCGGGGAAAGGAAGTCCCCGATAACGAGCGCGAGTAGCCCCCCGAACGGTTCGTTGTCAGGACTAGGCCATAGCGGACGACCTATAGGACCGAGGTGCAGCAATGAAGAAGCTATTCCTACCCATCCCCCTCCTAGGCCTGGTCATCGCGCTACTTCCTGCTGAAGCCTCGGCCCATGGCTTCAAGAAGTGCGGACATGAGCAACGTTTCGCCAGGTACGCATACGTCGATGCCAGGGCCCACAAGGTTCCTTGCCGTGAGGCTCGCGCCGTAGCTCGCTTCGTAGCCGGGGAGCATCGCAGGGGTAGACCCCTCCCGAAGCGATTCAGGATCTGGCGCAGAGACAGGGGAGACCGACACTGGACCACCTGGAAGTGCGTGCGTAAGCGCCAGCGGTACGGCTTCCGGTACTTCTCTTGCATCCGTCGGAGCCCGAGAAAGGGTCATCAGCACCTCACCTTTTACGTGGGCTACGACAGACGCTGGGAGTGATCTCTCCCGGCTAGCCGAGATGGGCCGGGTTGGATTCGAACCAACGACCGACGGATTATGAGTCCGCTGCTCTGACCGCTGAGCTACCGGCCCTCTGCGCGGCGATGTTAAGGATCCCCCCTGTCGCCCTCGCGCGGGCGGGGGTACGCTCGCGCCATGGAGGACCCGCGAGTCACGCGCGTGCGCGAGCTCAATGCCGCTTGGAACTCGCGCGACTGGGATGAGTTCTTCGGCTCGCTCGCTGACGACTTCGAGCTCCATCCCGATCCCCTCTGGCCCGAGCCCGGCCCGTACGTCGGCGACGAGGCCCGCACTTTCCTGCGCGAGTGGCTGGAGCCGTGGGGAACCGTGCGGATGGAGATGGACGAGATCGGCATGGTCGGGCGCTGCGTCGTCATCTGGGGCTCGTGGCAGGCCGAAGGGATCGCGAGCGGAGCCGACGTGCGGCTGCCGGTCGGGCTCGCCATCGAACTCAACGAGCTCTTGCAGCCCACGCGCATGCACGTGCGCTTCGAGCGCGAGCACGCGGTGGAGATCGCGCGCGCGACCGCGAACCAGGACGGCGCGAGCGCCTGAGGGTCGCGCGGGCCGCGTCCGGCGGCGTGGGCCTATGGCGGCGTCGCGATCTCGACGTCCTCGCAGTCGTCGTCGATCTCGTCGAGTGGGTCGGCGCCGACGATGTCGAAGCCACCGCCGCAGATGAGCACGTCCCGTCGACCGTCGGTCGAGATTAGGAGGTCGGGTCCACCGCCGCCGAGCATCCGATCACGACCAGGCCCGCCGATCAGAAGGTCAGCGCCGGGCCCGCCGTTCAGGAGATCGTTCCCGCCCGAGCCATTCAGATTGTCGTTGCCCGGCCCGCCGAAGAGCCGGTCCCTCCCGGGCAGCTCGATGTTGCTGCCCCGTGGCGCAACTGCCCCGGCTCGGAGGGCGCGCATCAATTGCGGACCGGTGATGTCGTACTCCCAGAGGGTGTCGTTGCCGGCCCCGCCCTTGACGACGTCCTTGCCGCGCATCCCGAACAGCCTGTCGTGGCCTGGACCGCCGAACAGGCGGTCGTTGCCCTTGTTCCCGCCGATGATGTCGTTGCCGCCCTTGCCGCGGATGACGTCCTTCTTGTGCGTGCCGGCGAGCACCTCGTTCGCCTTTGTGCCGTTGATGACGGCGGCGATCGACGTTCCTGCGAGCAGCAGGGCGAGCGCGGTGGCCGCGAGCCCGATTCGCGAGAAAGCTTGCACGGGGGATCCCCCCTCGGGCGCTTACCGGGCCAGCCTAAACCCGCCGGACGGGCGGATCAAGAGGTGCCGGCGGTGACGCGCTCGACCGCCCGCTCGAGCTCGTTCACGCTGAACGCGCCCTCGATGCGCTCGCGGACGATGCCCCGCTCGTCCATTACGAAGAGCCACGGCTCGGTGAACAGGCCGTAGGCCTCCACCTGCGGGCGCAGGTTCTCGGGATCCATGACGTTGTCCTCGTAGATCTCCATGTGGATGAACGAGACGCCCTCGTCGGCGTAGTCGTCCTTGACCTGCTCGGCGATGTCGACCACCGGGCCGCAGACGCGGCTCACGCAGAGGGCGGGCGTTGCGAAGAGCAGCACCACGGGGCGCTTGCCGAGCACGTCGGCGAGATCATCCTCGTGCATCGTGCTCGGCGGCTGGCGGGTGTCGATCTCGGCGAGGCTGCCGACGTCGTCGGCGGTCGGCGTGTGCACGACCGGCGCCGGGTCGCCGATGCCGGGGATCCCCTTGCGCTCCTTGACGACGACGCTGGGGATGCGCGTCGCGACCACCCCGTCGTCGGTGCGGATCATCGCCAGCAGGCGCCACTCGCCGGCCGACTTGAACGGCACCTTCGAGACGTAGACGACCTTCGCAGCATCCGGATCGTCGGCGGTGGTCTTGGCGACGTAGGCGGGCTCGGTCTTGAGCGACTCGGTGCGCGCCGGGAACGGGCCGCGGGCCTCCTTGTCGGTCTTCGACTGCGCGTAGATCGCGACCTCGGCGTCCGTCAGCTGCGAGCGGTCGAGGCGGAAGAGGCCGAACGCGAAGCGTGTGTCGCCGGGCGTGAACACCGCGCCTGCCGGCGACGCGACGATCTCAGAGCCCGACTCCGCCTCGGAGATCAGGTCGTCGATGGACTTGCCGGCTGGGTCCGGGAACGACGAGGATGCCGGCGCGGGGACCGGCTCGTCGCTGCCGTCGGCATCGCCGCCGCACGCCCCCAGGGCGAGCACGAGGATGCCTGCGCCGAGCGCGGCGCCGGTGCGCACCCGCCTGTCGAACTCGTATCCCACGAGCCCTGATCGTAGAAACCACCGGTAAAGACAAGGAAAACGCGCGTTCGACACGACAGTCGCTGCGCGCAGATAGGGTGCCCCGCGCAGCGTGCGCGGGGCGCGCGCGAATCTAAAGACGGTTGAGAGAGGAGCTTGGGTTGGCTGAACGAGCAGCGCTGGTAACCGGCGGGTCAAGCGGAATCGGTTTCGCGATCGCCCGGATGCTGGGCGAGGAGGGCTACGGCGTGACGATCGTGGCCCGCCGCCCCGAGAAGCTCGAACAGGCGGCGGAGGAGCTGCGGGGCGCGGGCATCGACACCCTCGCCGTCGCCGCGCAGGTCGCCGAGGAGGATGAGATCGTGCGCGCCTTCGAGCAGCACCGCGAGCGGTTCGGGCGACTCGACGTGCTCGTGAACAACGCCGGGTTCGGCTATGGGGCCGCCCTCGACTCCATCCCCACCAAGCGCCTCGATCTGCAGCTCGCCGTGAACCTGCGCGCGACCGTACTCGCTACGCGCGAGGCGATCCCGATGCTGCGCGAGGCCGGCGCCGAGCACCGCAAGGCGCTCATCGTGAACATGGCCTCGATCTCCGGGAAGGCCGGCCAGCCCTGGCTTTCGGTCTACTCGGCGACCAAGGCGGGCGTCATCGGGTTCACGCAGGCCACCCAGCGCGAGGTGGACGGACAGGGCATCCAAGCGACCGCCCTGTGCCCCGGTTTCGTCGACACGGCGATGACCGACTTCGTCAAGGAGCACATCAGCGCCGACGACATGATGCGCCCGGAGGACATCGCCGAGGCCGTGCGGTTCTTGCTGCGTACCTCGCCGGCCTGCCTCGTGCCGGAGATCGCCTTCATGCGCCCCGGCGACGCAGCCGCCACCGCCGGGATGTAGTTGACGCCGAGCGACGCGAGGTCAGTCGCCGGCCGCGCGCGCCCGTTCGGGCGCGTCGAGCAGCTCCGCGGCACGCTGCTCGGCAAGCTGCTCCTCCGCAGCGGCGAGCAGGTCCTTGAACTCGTCCAATCGGCGTGTCGGGCGCAGCCACGCCCACCCCTCGCGAGCGCGCAGCTCGCGAACCCGGGAGCGCTCGCCGGTGTCAGCGCGAGCGTCGGGCCTCGACTCGCCCGCGGCCGGCGCCGCGGTGTGCGCGCAGGCGAACCGCTCGCGCTCAGCGCGGATCTCCGCGGCGAGCTGAGCGATCGAGCCCGTCGGCCACTCGGCGTCCGCGGCGAGCGACGCCTCGAGCATCGCGCGCAGGGTCGCCACCTCGCGCCGCGTCGCGCGGCGGGGCCGTTTCGCGTTCGTGTAGACGTCCCAGGCGCGCGCGAAGCTGGCGACGCTCGTGCGCCCGCCGTTGCGGTGCGCGGCGAGCATCGGGCACACGCCGCCCGAGCGTGGATCCACGTATGCGCCCACGATGATCCGGTTCGACTGGATGCCGCGCAGCATCGCCTCCTTCGTGTGCCTCGGGAGGGCGTCGACGGCGCGGCGCAGGCGCTCTGCGGATCGCCTCGGCTTTCGCATGCATTCACGGATAGCTCGCCGCGCGTCCACGCGCCAACGCGAGCAGGCGGCGGGCATGGGAAGTTGCATTCACGATGGCTGAGCTGAGGATCCTCGTCGCGGCCTTCGGCGACCCCGGGCACGCCTACCCGGCGCTCGCGCTGGCTCGTGCGCTGCGGGCGCGCGGCCACCACGTCGAGTTCGAGAGCTGGAAGCGCTGGCGGGAGGCCGCCGAGGCGGAGGGCCTGCGCTTCCACCCGGCCGAGGGCTACCGCGTGTTCGACACGGGCGCCGCGGACGGGCCGTCGGCGGGCGACGCCGCCGTCGAGCTGCGCCCGCTCCTCGATGAGCTGCGCCCGCACGCGGTCGTCAACGACATCCTCACCCTCGCCCCCGCGCTCGCCGCGGAGGCGGCGGGGGCGCCATGGGCGACGCTCATCCCTCACGTCTTCCCCGAGCACGAGCCCGGGCTGCCGTTCTTCGCGTTCGGCGGCGCTCGCCTGCCGCGCACGCCGCTCGGCCGCGCGCTGTGGACCGCGGCGACGCCCGTGCTGAACGCCGGCCTGCGACAGGGCCGGCGCGAGCTCAACGGCGAGCGGGCGAAGGCGGGCCTACCGCCGACGCAGCGCCTGCACGGGGGCACGAGCCGCGAGCTCGCGCTCGTCGCCACATACCCGCAGCTGGAATACCCGAGGCGCTGGCCTGAGCACGTCCACATCACCGGCCCGATGGACTACGAGCGCCCCTACCCGGACGTCGAGATCCCCCGAGGCGACGAGCCACTCGTCCTCGTCGCGCCCTCGACCGCCCAGGACCCCGAATCCCGGCTGGTCCGGGTCGCGCTGCGCGCGCTCGCGGAGGAGCCGGTGCGCGTCGTCGCCACGACCAACGGCCACGCGCCGGCCGAGCCGATCGAGGTGCCCCCGAACGCCGTGCTCTACGACTGGGTCCGCTACTCGCAGGTGATGGCCGCGGCCGACCTGGTGATCTGCCACGGCGGGCACGGCACGGTCGCCCGCGCGCTGGGCCTCGGCGCGCCCGTCCTCTGCGTGCCGGCCGTGGGCGACATGGCCGAGAACGCCGCGCGGGTCGGCTGGTCGGGCACGGGGCTGTCGCTGCCCTGGCGCCTGCTCGGCGAGCGCTCGCTGCGCGTCACCGTCCGCCGCATGCTGGGCGACCCCTCGTTCGCCCAGCGCGCCGGCGAGATCGCGGCGTGGGCTCGCACGCACGACGGCGCCGCCCGCGGCGCGGAGCTCGTCGAGCGCTTCGCCCTCGCACGCGCCTAACCACGTTCAGCCCTAGTCGTCGAAATCCGAACACGAGGACTGAACACCGGCTGGGGCGCCTCGAGAGCGCTCCGTGGTTCAGCCCTCATCGTCGAAATCCGAACACCAGGGCTGAACGCCGGCGGGGGTGGCCCGGAAGCGGGTCGTGGTTCAGCCCTCGTCGTCGAGTTCCGAACACGAGGGCTGAACGTGGGTGGGGTGGCTCGGGAGCGGGCCGGGGTTCAGCCGTGGTCGCCGCTTTTCGCATACGAGGGCTGAACGCGAGACGGCGGCGCGATCCGCGCCGCCGCCTGCTGAGCTCCGGGGGTGGGACTCGAACCCACAACCCTTCGGTTAACAGCCGAATGCTCTGCCGATTGAGCTACCCCGGATCGTGTTTGCCCGCCGCCGAAATTATCGGCTGCGTGGGGCTTCGAGTCTACGACACCACCCGAACGAATCGCCTCGACACCGACCCCGCGCGAAGCTAGGTGCGCGCACCGCGCGGCCGGCGGGCGCCGAAGCCGTGCGCCAGGCGATCGACGAGCTCCTTGCGCTTGCGGTGGAGCTCCACCGGGACCTGTTCGGAGTGCGCCTCGA
This sequence comes from uncultured bacterium, assembly GCA_965652565.1. Lineage (GTDB taxonomy): Bacteria > Actinomycetota > Thermoleophilia > Solirubrobacterales > 70-9 > RSA11. The sequence continues at coordinate 7,959 of CBFGWL010000053.1, read as the reverse complement.
TCTCTCGCTCGAGCGCTGCGAGCTCAAGCCGCAGGTACGTCTCCTCCATCACCTCGGGGGTGGCCGGCTCGCGCTCGGCGATCATGACCAGACGGGTGATCAACTCGAGGAGCTCCCCGTCCTCGCGGCCCAGCTCGCCGAGCGGGTCCTCGAGGTGAAGCAGAAGCCAGTCGCGCGCCCGGCGGGCGAGATCCGACGAGAGGTGCTCGGGCCGCAGGCGCTCCAGGTACTCGCGCCCGAAAGCGGGAGCCGCGATGCACATTCCCAGCAACGCCTGCTCGCGGCGCTCCTGCGCGCTCAGCGCCGCCGGCTGCCGGGGGCGCCCCTCAGACGTCTCGCCCCCTGCCCCGCCGTCGCTCGCGCCGCTTGAGGCACGCGGGGCCGCCCCTCCCCCGCGTCCCGCGGCGGCCAGGCGGCGCGAGACGAGCGCCGGGTCCGCGTCGAGCGTGTCGGCCACCTCGCGCACCAGCTCACCGCGCGTGATCGAGTCCGGCATCGCGGCGAGCACAGTGACGACCTCGTCCAGGGCGCGATCGCGGCCCGCCGGCGTCTCGAGGTTGGCTTCCTCGAGCAGCGTGCGCACGTGGAAGGCGGGCAGATCGACCGCATCCGCGAGCGCCGCGCCGAAGCGCTCGGCAGCCGCGGACCCCGCGCGCTCTCCGGCCAGCAGATCCGCCGGGTCCTCGCCCGCGGGCATACGCGCAACGCGCAGACGGACGCGCTTGCCGGTGGCAACCCGCTGCGCGCGGAGCATCGCCTCGCGGCCGGCCCGGTCGGCGTCGAGGGCCAAGATCACCTCGTCGGTGTGGGCGGCGAGCAGCCCGACCTGCTCCGGCGTGATCGCGGTGCCCATGACGGCGACGGTCTCCCCGTAGCCCGCCTGGTGCGCCGCGACGACGTCCGTGTATCCCTCGACGACCACTGCCCTCCCCTGTTTGGCGATCGCGGGCCGCGCCTTGTCGATCGCGTAGAGGATCCGGCTCTTGTGGAAGAGCTCGTTCTCCGGCGAGTTCACGTACTTCGCGGGATTGTCCGGGTTGAGCGTGCGCGCCCCGAAGCCCTGCATGCGCCCGCGCGCGTCGCGGATCGGGAAGGTGATGCGCGCGCGGAAGTGGTCGTAGTAGCCGCCCTGCTTGCCCTTCTTCGCGAGCCCGGCCGCCGCGATCTCCTGCACGCTGTAGCCCGCGCGCTGCGCTCGCACCAGGATCGTGTCCCACGCGCTCGGCGCGTAGCCGACCCCGAAGGCGCGCAGCACGTCCTCCGCCAGCCCCCGCCCCAGCAGGTAATCGCGCGCCTTGCGCGCCTCTTCCGACTCCCACAGGTACGTGGCGTAGAAGGTCGCGGTGCGATCGAGCAGCTCACCAAGCCGCGTGCGGCGCCGCCGGGCCTCCTCGATCCGCGGGTCCTCCTCCTCGCGCTCCAGCTCGACGCCGAAGCGCTCGGCGAGCGACTCGACCGCCTCCGAGAAGGAGAGTCCGTCCTTCTCCTCGACGAACTTGATCACGTCGCCTCCCGCCCCGCAGCCGAAGCAGTAGTAGAGGCCCGCCACCGGATCGACGGAGAACGACGGCGTGCGCTCGTCGTGGAAGGGGCAGAGGCCCGTGAAGCGCGCTCCCGAGCGGCGCAGGTCGGTGTACTGCGAGATCAGCTCGACGATGTTCGCCGCGTCCTTGACGCGTTCGAGCGAGGTCTGCGAAAAGCGCGCCATTCCTGAAAGCTAGTGGGAATCGCGCCCCGCCCGGCGGCCTCAGAGGCGGGACTGCTCCGGCAGCGCCAGCCGCCGGAAGGTCGCGATGCAGAAGCGGTCGGTCATGCCGGCGATGTAGTCGGTCGCGCGCTGCACCGCATCGCCGCGGCCGGCGCCCTCCGGGACCTCGTCGGGATGCTCGACGTAGTGGTCGAAGAGCGTGCGCAGCGTCCGATGCACCCGCTCGTGCTCGCTGCGCGCCTCGGGCCCCAGATACACATGGTCGAACATGAACTTGCGCAGGCGCAGCATCGCCATGCCGACCTGCTCGCTCTGGGCGATATCGCCCTCGGCCCGCGAGGTCGCCACGATGTCGCGCACGAGCGTGTCGATCCGTGCCGAGCCGGTCGGGCCGAGCAGTTCGATCTCCTCCTGCGGCAGGTCGCGCTCGGTGAGGATGCCGGCGCGGATCGCGTCGTCGATGTCGTGGTTGATGTAGGCGACGCGGTCGACCAACCGCACGATCCGTCCCTCGAGCGTCGCTGGCTTGTCGGGGCCGGTGTGGTTGAGGATCCCATCGCGCACGGGCTCGGTGAGGTTGAGGCCCCGGCCGTCGCGCTCGAGCGCGTCCACGATCCGCACCGACTGCTCGTTGTGCCGGTAGCGGCGTCCGTGCTCGCGCAGGATCTGGTCGAGCGCCTCCTCGCCGATATGCCCGAAGGGCGGGTGCCCCAGGTCGTGGCCGAGCCCGATCGCCTCCGTCAGATCCTCGTTCAGGGCGAGGACCCGCGCGACGGTCCGCGCGATCCCGCAGGTCTCGAGCGTGTGCGTGAGTCGCGTGCGGTAGTGGTCGCCCTGCGGGGCGATGAAGACCTGCGTCTTGTGCTTCAGCCGCCGGAAGGCCTTGGAGTGCACGATGCGGTCGCGGTCGCGCTGAAACGGCGTGCGCATGTCGCTGTCGGGCTCCGGCCGGCGGCGCTGCGCGGGATAGGACCGCGTCGCACGCTCCCACAGGTACTCCTCCTCCCAGCGCCGCGTGCGCTCCTCCAGCGACTCCGCAACGCCCATGTCGTTGAGATTACGCGTCACGCCGTCGCGCCCTCCTCGAGCTTTTGGTCACTCTGGCGCAGCAGGAGATACGAAAGCCACGCGGCCAGGGCGAAGATGGGCAGCCCGAGCGCCGTGCGCGCGATGCCGAGCGCGACCACTGCGCCCGCCAGATACAGGGGCAGCTGCACGGAGAGGCGCAGGGCGAACACGCCGACCCAGATCCAGCTCGCCTTCGAGTAGAGGGCGAGCCGCTTCGGGTCCTTGCGCCATTTCATCCCCTCGCCGGTAATCGGACCGACGATCACCCCGAGCAGCGGCCAGCGCACGGCGATCGAGATGAGGTACGCGGTCGCGTACCCGGCGTTCAGCAGGATCCCCGGCAAGAAGAAGTCCTCGGCGCGGCCGGACCGCGTGGCGATAAAGGCCGCGATCGCCACCCCGAGGAAGCCCGAGATCGCGAACTGCAGCGTCTCGCGCCGCCAGATCCGCACCGCGGCGAGCACCGCCGCGAGGCCCACGGCCGTCCAGGCGGCCGAGTTGAGATCCTGCCCGTTCGCCGTGTAGACGATCACGAACGCGAGCGCCGGCAGCCCGGAGTCCGCCACCCCGCGCCGGCCCCCGAGTGCCTCGAGCAGATCTATGCGCGGCTCCTCGCCGCCGTGCTCCTCGCGCTCGCTCACCCCTCAATCGTGGCGGACGGACGCGCGGAGGTGCTACGCGGCGGCCCGCAGGTGCACGTGGGCGTGGTGCTCGAGGGTGGCGGTGACGGCGCGCTCGGCCTGGCGCAGAGCGCGCTCGCCCGCAGTGGGCGCCTCGGCCAGCGGGCTCCCGAGCGCATCGACCATGAACCGCTGCGCCTCCTCCGCGAGCTCGAAGCCGTCGCCTTGGCACGCGCCGCAGACCACGCCGCCTGCCGCCCCGGAGAAGGCCACCAGGCCCTCGGCCTCCCCGCAGCGTGCGCAGCTCGCGAGCTCCGGCACGAAGCCGGCCGCCAGCGCCAGCTTGAGCCGGAAGGCGAGGGCCGCGGCGAGCAGCCGGCTCTTGTCGATCGCCCCGGCGGCCGCCCGCTCCTCGAGCAGAGCCAGGTAGCGGCACAGCAGGTTGTAGGCGGCGGGGTTGGGCTCCGTCGAGTCGAGCAGGCGCAGCACGGCGTCGCAGGCGCGCGCGGCAGCGCTGAGCGCCGTGCCGTCGGAGCGCAGGTGCGGATAGCCGTCGAGCGTGTCGGCCGCCGTGACCGTAGCGAGCTCGCCGCGCCCCTCGTAGAGCACGAGATCGAGCCGGAAGAACGGCTCGAGGCGACCGCCGAAGCGCGAGCGGGGCCGGCGCGAGCCCTTGGCGATCGCGCTCACACGCCCGCGCGCGGCCGTGTAGAGATGCAGCACCCGATCCGCCTCGCCGAAGCGAATCGAGCGCAGCACCACCGCTTGGGTCTTGAACGAGCCCGCCATGAACCCCTGAATCTTCGCGCCCGTCCCGGACGCGATCCACCAACAGCAGCGGGCGCAGACCGACGCCTAACGACCGCCCCGCGCGCTGCGCGCGGCGTCGCGGATCGCCTCGGCGACGACCGTGACGGCGAGCGTCTGCGCCTGGAGCATCGGAAACCGCCCAGCGGGGCGCTCGGTCCCCGAGGCGACGCAGAAGACGACGTCGCCGTCGACGTCGGTGAAAGCCGGGTCGATCGCCCGCCCCACGCCGGCGCTCCCGGCGCGCGCAACCCTGGCGCATTCCGCCTTGTCGAGAGGGGCGTCGGTCATCAGGCAGACGAGCGTGGTGTTGCCCTCCCCGGAGTGCACCGTCTCCGGTTCGCGATGCAGCTGCGCGATCAGCTCGGCGGTGCGCCGGGCCGGCTCGCCGTCAGCCGCCCGGACACCGGCGAGCACCGAGCCGTCCTCGGCGAGGACGTCCCCGAACGGGTTCGCCACCGCGAGCGCCGCGACCGTGAAGCCGAAGCTCCCACGGCGGGCCGCATAGCCCACGCCGGTCGGCGTGGAGCGCTCGCGCCCGAGCCCCTTGCCCGCCGCCGTCCCGGCGCCCGCGCCAACGCGCCCGCGCTCTGGGACGCCCGCGCGCGCCGCCTCGCAGGCGGCCGCCCCGGCGTCGGCGTCCGGCCGCACGCCGGGGTCGCCCTCGGCGAGGTCGTAGACGATCGCGGTCGGCACGATCGGTACGACGCCCGCGGGCGTGGCGTGCCCCTGGCCCTGACGCTCCAGCCAGCGCATCGCGCCGTCGGCGGCCGCCAGCCCGTACGCGCTCCCGCCGGCAAGCATCACGGCGGTGACGCTGTCGGTCCCAGCGAGCGGCGAGACCACGTCCGTCTCGCGGGTGCCGGGCGCGCCGCCGGCGACGTCGACCCCGGCGAGCGAGCCCTCCGGGGCGATCACGACGGTGCACCCCGTAGCACCCCGGGGGTGGGTCCAGTGGCCGATCCGGAAGCCGGGCGGAGGGGGAAGCGGGTCGGACAGGTTCATGCCCGCGACCCTATTGATTCGCGTGCCTACACCCGCGCTGCCGTGTCAGGCCGCCGCTCGCTTTGCCGCACGGCGCTTGCGCCGGCGCCGCAGGCGCACCTGGCAGTCCGGGCAGAAGTAGGTCGAGCGGCCCGTCACGACGATCCGCTTGATCGTCCCGCCGCAGCGCGGGCAGTCCTCGCCCTCGCGCGTGTGGACGAGGAACTCGTCCTGCATCGCGCCCTTCTCGCCGCGCGCGTCGCGGTAGTCGTCTATCGAGGAGCCGCCCTTCGCGAGCCCGGTCTCCAGCGCGTCGACGATCCCCTCCACGAGCGCCTCCGCGTGCTCGATCCGCATCGACCCCGCCGGCGAGAGCGGGTGCAGCTCGGCGCGGTGCAGCGCCTCGTCGGCATAGATGTTCCCGATCCCCGCGATCCACTTCTGGTTGAGCAGAAACGACTTGAGCGGCGCCGTGCGCCCGCGCGCCAGATCCAGGAGCACCGGCGGGGTCAGCTCTCCGGAGAGCGGCTCGATACCCAGCCGCGCCCCGAGGTACGCGTCGAGCTCGTCCGCGCGCAGGACCGCGCCGTGTCCGAAGCGCCGCGCGTCGGTGAACCAGAGCTCCGAGCCGTCGTCGAGCTCGAACTCCGCGCGCAGGTGCCTCGCCTCGGGGTGCGACGGGTACAGCCGCGGGCCGCCGAACTTGCGCGCCTCCATGAGATCGAGTGCCTCGTCCTCGTGCGCTGGGTCGGCGTCGGCGGGGCGCAACAGCAGGTTGCCGGTCATGCGCAGGTGCATGACCAGGTGGCGGTCGCCCTCGAGCGCGAGGACCAGGTACTTGCCCCGGCGCCCGACGTGCTCGATCCGCCTGCCCGCAACTGCGCGTTCCACCGACTTCGGCGTCGCCGGGCGCGCCCAGCGCTCGTCGTGTACGCGCGCGGCGACGATGCGCCGCCCGAGGATCTCGGGCTCAAGCTGCGAACGGATGGTCTCGACCTCGGGAAGCTCAGGCACGGCCCGAACTCTAGGACCAGTCGCCAGCTACCAGTCGCCAGTCGCCGGTTGTAAAGGATCCATGCGCGCGGACACTCGAAGAGCGGTCAAGGTCGATCCGGTCACCGTCCCCGCTCCGGTCCCCACCGCTTCGCACGATGCCTAGGAACTGGCGACCGGCGACCGGCGCCTTGCCTACGTCGCCCGCGGGTGCGCCTTGAAGTAGACGTCGCGGATCCGCTCCGTGGAGAGGTGCGTGTAGAGCTGGGTGGTGGAGACGTCGGCGTGCCCGAGCATCTCCTGCACCGAGCGCAGGTCGCAGCCGCCGGAGAGCAGGTGGGTGGCGAAGGTGTGCCGCAGCGTGTGCGGGCTCATCTTCCCCTCGAGCCCCGCCGCCTTGGCGTGGCGCTGGATGATCTTGTACAGGCCCTGCCGCGTGAGCGGCCCGCCGCGGAAATTCACGAAGAGCTTGCGCTCGGGCCGCTGGCCGACGAGCTCGGGGCGGCCGCTGCGCAGGTAGCGGTTGACCGCGGCAGCCGCGGCGCTGCCGAGCGGCACGATGCGCTCCTTCGAGCCCTTCCCGTGGGGTCGCACGAACGAGCGCCGCAGATCGACGTCGGTCAGCTCCAAGCCGACCGCCTCCGAGGCGCGCAGCCCGCACCCGTACATCAGCTCGAGCAGTGCACGGTCGCGCAGGTCGATCGGGTCCCCGCCACTCGCGCTCTCCAGCAGCTTCGTGACCTCGGCGTAGCTCAGCACCTGCGGCAGCTTGCGGCTCTTCGCAGGCGCGTCGACCGTGGCGGTGGGGTCCACGTCGATGAGCTCCTCGCGGCGCAGGTGACGGTAGAACGAGCGCAGGCACGCCGTCTTGCGGCTGATCGTCGCGGGCGAGCACGGCAGGCGCTCGTTGCCCTCGGCGTCGGTCGAGCCCGTCGCCAGATCCGCGAGGAAATCCGAGACGTCCGCTCGTTTTACGTCGGTGGCGCCGATCCCGCGCTCCGCCAGGAAGGCCCCGAACTGCAGAAGGTCCGTGCGGTAAGCGTCGAGGGTGTTGCGCGCGAGTCCGCGCTCGAACTCGAGGTAGGCGAGGAAGTCGAGGACGAGGGCTTCGAAGCGCGCCTCGACCTTGCGCTCGGACGTCGGTTTTACGGCTACCGCCATGTGGGGCAGGTTCCGCGCCCACCGGGCGCTCCCTGCCCGTGCAAGTCCGCTGCCGCCGGTCGGCGGCGCGGCTCAGCGCGAGCGCAACCGCTCGCGCAGGAGCAAGAGGCCGATGATCGACTTTGAGTCCGCGCACTCCTCGATGGCCGCGTCGAGCTCGGCGAGCGGCCAGGCGACGACCTCGATGCGCTCCTCGGCGATCGGCTCGTGGTCGTCCACCTCCTGCAGGCCGGTTGCGAAGAAGAGGGTCACCTCCTCCTCGGCGAAGCCGGGCGTGGCGTAGAAGCGTTTGGCCTCCTCCCACTCGCTCGCCGTGCGGCCGATCTCCTCGACGAGCTCACGTTGCGCGCACTCGAGCGGGCTCTCCCCCTCCTCATCGAGCTTGCCCGCGGGCACCTCGAGCAGGGCGCGCTCGCCGACGGCCTCGCGCGGCTGGCGGACCAGGTACACGGCCTCGTCGTCGTAGGGGACGATGCCGACTGCCCCGGGATGGGCGACGATCTCGCGGTCGGACTCCGAGCCGTCCTCGTAGCGGAAGCGGTCGACGCGGACGGTCGCGATGTACCCCTCGTACTTGACCTCGCTCGCAATGCGCTCCATGCGGGCAGTATCGCGAAG
>CBFGWL010000052.1:0-21615 GCA_965652565.1 uncultured bacterium | reverse complement strand
CGCCGCCCGGCGCCCGCTCACCCCAGCGGCTTGTGAAACCGCGCCAGCTCCTCGATCGCGCGCTTCGCCTCGGCCAGTCCCGCGTCCGTGAGCTCGCGGTAGAGCTTGATCGCCTGGATCTCCTTCCCCGCGCGCAGGGCTTCGAGGATGCGCGGGTCCGCGGCCGCTGCGTCGCGGTCGAAGCCGGGCTCGTTCTCGCCGATCCGCCGGTAGAGCTCGGCGACCTTTCGCTCGAGCTCCGCGACGCGCGTCTCGAGGCTCTCGTCGTTCACGGGGCGATCGTACGTTTTCGCGGCGCGGCACGCGCAGGGCGGCCGCAAACCGCTCCCGTGCACCCGTCCTGAGATTTAGACTCGGCCGCGATGATGCTCCGCGTCGGGCTCCTCGGGCCGGTGATCGTCCACGCCGGCGAGCCGGTCGCTCTCAACGGATCCCAGCAGCGCCGGCTCGTCGCTTCGCTCGCGCTCGCGCGCGGCGCCCCCGTGGGGGCGGAGCAGCTGGTCGAGGACCTGTGGGGCGAGGAGCCACCGCCGAGTGCGCGCCGCAGCCTGCACGCCCAGGTCTCTCGGCTGCGCCGCGCTTTCAGCGACGCGGGCGCCCCGGACGCGCTGATCCGCGTCGACGCCGGCTACGCGCTGGCGGGCACCGTCGAGGTCGACTGCGAGCGCTTTCGCGCCCACGCCGCTGCCGGGCGAGACCTTCTGCGCGCGGGCGATTTCGCCGCCGCGCAGGCGGCGTTCGGCGCGGCGCTCGCCTGGTGGCGCGGCGATCGGGCCCTTGCCGATGCGCGCGAGAGCGGCGCTCCGGCGCTCGAGGCCCGATTGCTCGACGAGGAACGCCTCGGCGTGATCGAAGACCGCGCCGAGGCGGCCCTCGCCTCTGAGCGCCTCGACGAGATCCTCCCGGTGCTCACCCGCGCCGCCGCTGAGCACCCGCTGCGCCAGCGACTCGCCCTGCTCACGATGACGGCGCTGGTCCGCGCGGGGACCCCGACCGCGGCGCTCGAGGTCTACGAGCGCACGCGCGAGCGCCTGCGCGACCAGCTCGGCATCACCCCGGGAGCGGAGCTGCGCGCGCTGCACGCGCAGATCGTCAGCGAGGCAGAGGCGGTGCGCGAGCCCCCACCGCGCGCCGTGCCGCCGCCGTTCGAGCTGGGCCCGCTGCAGCGCCGCAAGCTCGAGTACCTCTTCCGCGCGCTCGATGCCGACGGCGACGGACGGTTGGAGGCGGACAGCTTTCACCAGCACGCCGAGCGTCTCGCGACGCTCGCGGCGCGCGACCCGCAGCTCGCCGCAGCCACCGAGGCCGACATCAAGGGGTGGTGGGCAGGCGTGCAGCCCGCCGCGGAGGAGCGGTCGGCATCGCTCGAGCAGTGGCTGCGCTTCTGGGGCGCCGTGCTCGCCGCGATCACGCACGACGCGCAGGAGGGCGGCGGCGCCGAGCTGCGCCGGTTGAAGGAGTCGGCCGCGCGCACGTTCGCCGTCATGGACTCGAACGGCGATGGGCGCCTCGACGCCGACGAGTACGAGCGCTGGGTCGGCGCCTGGCGCCTGCGCTTCGACGCGCGTGCCAACTTCGAGCGCCTCGACGGCGACGGCGACGGCTTTCTGAGTGAGGATGACGTCGTGCAGCTGGTCAAGGAGTTCTTTCTGTCGAATGATCCCGAGGTGGCCGGGAACTTCCTCTACGGCCCCGCTTTCTAGGCGCCTGCCCGCAACGCAACAGTTCTGCAACAGGCGGGGACTAGCGTCCAGATGTCGTGATCACGATCCGCCGTGCCCGCGTACGTGGAGCGCGCCGGGGGACGCGCTCGCGATAGCGCTCGTCACGGCGGTTGTGACATCAGCGCGCTCGTCCCGTCAGCGTTCGGGGGGACGCTGACGGGCGGGCTGCGCCCTGTGCCGAGCGGGCGCGAACAGTGCTCGCGCGAGCGTCCGGAGCGTCCTGGTCGCGCCGGTAGACTCGCCCACCGTGGCGCCCGCGCAGTCCCTGTACCGCCGGCACCGGCCTCAGGCGTTCGACCAGGTCGTTGGCCAGGAACATGTCGTTCGCACGCTCTCGAACGCGATCGAGCGCGATCGCGTGCACCACGCCTACCTGTTCGTCGGCTCGCGCGGCACCGGGAAGACGTCGCTCGCCAAGATCCTCGCGCGCTCGCTCAACTGCGTGAAAGGCCCGACCCTGCACCCCTGCGGGGAGTGCGAGTCCTGCCGCTCGATCGCGGCCGGCACGTCCATGGACGTGATCGAGATGGACGCCGCCTCGAACCGCTCCGTAGACGACATCCGCGAGCTGCGCGAGCGCGTCGGCTTCGCCCCGGCGGGCGGCAAGTGGAAGGTGTACATCCTCGACGAGGCCCACATGCTCACGCGCGAGGCCTGGAACGCGTTCCTCAAGACGCTCGAGGAGCCGCCCCCCAACACGGTCTTCGTGCTCGCCACGACCGAGGCCCACAAAGTCATGCCGACGATCGTCGACCGCTGCCAGCGTTTCGACTTCCAGCGGCCGACCCCCGAGCAGATCGCCGAAGTCGTGCGCCGCGTCGCGCAAGCCGAGTCGATCGAAATCGCCGACGGCGCGATCGCCGCGCTCGCGCGCGGCGCCTCCGGCAGCTTCCGCGACGCGCTCGGCACGCTCGATCAGCTCGTCTCCTACGGCGGCAAGCGCATCGAGACCGACGACGTGCTGACCGTGCTCGGCGTCGCCGACTCCGAGCTCCTGCTCGCCGCCGCCGACGCGATCGCGCGCGGCGACGGGCGCGCCACGCTCGAGGTCAGCGAGCGCCTGGCGCGTTCGGGCCGCGACGCCGCGCAGTTCGGCCGCGATCTGCTCGCGCACCTGCGCCAGCTGCTCGTCATCCGTGCCGCCGGCGAGGACGTCGGGGAGCGAGGCCTAGCCGCCGCCGACCCGGAGCGCATGCGCTCGCAGGCCGATTCGTTCACCGACCTGGGCCTCGGCCGCGCGATCGACGCGATCGCCGCGGCCCTGAGCGCGATCCGCGAGGGCGACGAGCCGCGCATGACGCTCGAGCTCGCCCTCCTGCGTGCCGCGCGGCCGCAGCTCGACCCCTCGCGCGAAGCCTTCGCGCAGCGGCTCGAGCGGATCGAGGCGGCGCTGGCCGGCGGCGGCGCCCTGCCCGCCGCCGGCAACGGCGGCACGGCCGGCGAGGCCTCGCAGCCGTCGAGCGCCGCCCCACAGACCGAGCCCGCTCCGGCGGACCAGCCGCCCGCCCGCCCACAGGCGCAGGCGTCGCCCGAGCCGCCCAGACCCTCCGCCGAGGCACCGGCCTCGCAGTCGCCGGCCGCGGAAGGACCGTCGACCCCGCAGGCACCGCCGGCTCCGAAGACGCCGCCGGATCCCCCCGCGCCCGCGCCGCGGACCCAGCCATCCGCCGACGCCCACCCTTCACCGGGGCCCAGCCCGGCCGCGGCCGCCAGCCCGCAGCCCGCTTCCACCGCCCCGCAGCCCGCCGCCGCCCCCAAGTCGCCGGCTTCGCCGCAGCCCACGCCCGCGGCGGCGGATGAGCGCAGCGAGCCCCCGGGCGGCAGCGCGGACGCCCCCGCCGCCACGGAGGAGGGCAGTGAGCCGAGCGCGGCGACCGCGGTGGCCGAGGTGCCCGACCTCGACGGCTTGGTGGGCCTGTGGCCGGCGATCCTCGATCAGGTGCGCGAGGGCGGCTCCGAGCTGCTCGCGCACGCGCTCTCTGCCGGGCGACCGATCGGGATCGACGCGGAGCAGGGCGTGATCGAGATCGGCTTTCCACCGAGCGCGGCCTTCAACAAGCGCAAGGCCGAGACCCCCGACGGGCGCGAGCGCATCGTGGCGGCGGTGCGCGCGATCGTCGGCGCCAAGCTCAAGCCCGTATGCGCGATCCTCGACGGCGAGGACGCGCCCGGCCCGGACTCGGATGAGGCGGGCGCAATGGACGAGGAGGAGCTCATCGCGCGGCTCAAGGCGGAGTTCGACGCGGAGGAGATCCTCGACGAAGACTCTCAGCAAGACGAGGAGGAAGCGTGAGTAGACCCCGAGGCGGGCCCGGCGGGTTCGACCTGAACTCGATGATGAAGCAGCTCCAGCAGGTCCAGGCCGACATGGCCGAGGCCCAGGAGAAGCTCAAGGACGAAGTCGTCGACGCGAGCGCCGGCGGTGGGATGGTGAAGGTGAAGATGAGCGGCGATCTGCGCCTGCTCGAGCTCACCATCGATCCGGAGGCGATCGACCCGGAGGACCCGGAACTGCTCCAGGACATGGTCGTCGCAGCCGTGAACGAGGGCCTGCGCGCTGCGCAGGATCTCGCGTCGCAGAAGCTCGGCGGCGTCGCCGGCGGCCTCGGTGGCGGCGGTCTGGGCGGCCTCGGCCTCCCGGGGATGTAGCAGGGCGCTTGTACGCGCAGCCAGTCCAGCGTCTGATCGCGGAGCTCGCCAAGCTCCCCGGCATCGGCCAGCGGACCGCCCAGCGGCTCGCTTTCCACATCCTGCGCTCCTCGGAAGAGGACGCGCTCGCGCTCGCGGACGCGGTACGCGACGTGAAGGCGAACGTCGGGCTGTGCGAGGAGTGCTTCAACCTCGCCGAGGGGCCGCGCTGCCGGATCTGCGAGGACGAGCGCCGCGACCGCAGCGTGATCTGCGTCGTGGAGGAGCCCCAGGACGTGATCCCGATCGAACGCACGCACGAGTACCGCGGCCTCTATCACGTGCTCGGCGGCGCGCTCTCACCGATCGACGGGATCGACCCCGAGGACCTGCGGATCGACGAGCTCGTCCGGCGCGTCGAGGCAAACGACGTCGGTGAGGTGGTGCTCGCCACCAACCCGACGACCACCGGCGAGGCCACCGCGATCCACATCGCGGAGCTCCTGCGCGACAAGACGACCGTCACGCGGCTCGCCAGCGGGCTGCCCGTGGGCGCCGACCTCGAGCACGCCGACGAGGTCACGCTCGGCCGCGCGTTCGCGGGCCGGCGAGCCGTGAGCGGCTAGCCGCCCAGTCGCCAGCCGGCCGGCGGCCCGAAGCCGCTCGTCCGGTCCCCGTCGTCGCCCTTCGCCTACGGGTGCTGAACGTGCGCGCTGGAGGTCCAGCAACCTCAGTCGGCCGAAACCGGCGACTGGCGACCTACGCCTCGCTCCAACCCAGCCGCGCGTGGAGCCTCTTGAGCGGCGCGGGCGCCCACCAGTTCCACTTCCCCAGCATCGCCATCAGCGACGGGACGAGCAGCGCGCGCACGATCGTCGCGTCGATCAGCACCGCGAGCGCTGTGCCCACGCCGAGCTCCTTGATGAAGATGATCTCCGACGTCACGAAGGCGCCGATCGCGACCGCGAAGAGCAGCGCCGCCGCGGTGACGATCCGCCCTGTGCGCTCCAGCCCGGTCGCCACCGCCTCCGTGTTGTCCATCCCGCCGTCGCGGGCCTCCTTGATCCGCGAGAGCAGGAACACGCCGTAGTCGGTCGCGAGCCCGAACGCGACGGCGAAGAGCAGCAATGGCTGGGTTGCCTCCAAGCCGCCCTGGCTGGTGTAGCCGAGCAGGCCCTCCAAGCGGCCGTCCTGGAAGATGAAGACCAGGATCCCGAACACCGCGCTCAGCGCGAGCAGGTTCATAACCAGTTGCTTGAGCGGCAGGATCACCGAGCCCGTCATCGCGAACAGGACGATCAGCGTCACGGCGGCGATCAGGGCGAACACGAGCGGCAGGTGGTCGCCGAGGCTCTCCTTGAGGTCGATGTAGCCGGCAGTGAAGCCGGTGACGAGCACCTCGTCATCGGGGGCCCGCAGCTCCCGGACTAGATCCTGGGCGCGATCGCTGAGCGGCGGGGCGTCGGCGATGAGCCGCACGGCGTGGTTGCCATCCTGAAGCCGTATGGGCGGCTGAGCCTCCGCGACTCCCTCCAGCGCCGCTGCCCGCTCCACGACCCGCTGGGCGGCAGCGCGATCGCCCTCCACGAAGAGCTCGACGGGTGTGTCGCGATAGGGCGGGAAGTCGGCGCGGATGCGATCGTCGACCTGACGGGCGCTCGCGGAGGTGGGGAGGACCTGGGCGTCAACGGACGTGAAGTTGATGCTCAGGAACGGGATGCCCAGGACGATCAGCAGCGAGGCGCTCGCGATCGCGACTCGGCCCGGGCGGCGCATCACGAACCGCGAGAGCCGGTACCAAAAGCCCTCCTCCAGGGGCCGTGCGTCGCGCTCGGCGCGCCGCTGGAGCACCCGTGGCGCTAGCGCGTTGACGCGCGGGCCCAGCAACGCCAGCACGGCGGGCAGGATGATCAGCGCGATCGCGGCGGAGAGCAGGGCCACCCCCAAGCCGCCGATGCCCATTGAGTAGAGGAAGCGCTGCGGGAAGACCATCAGGGAGGCGACGGCGCCCGCGACCGTGATCGACGAGAACAGGACCGTGCGGCCCGCGGTGGTCATCGTGCGCCGTAGCGCCTCCGGCCCCGGTCCGACGCGTGCGAGCTCCTCGCGGTAGCGCGAGACGATGAACAGGCTGTAGTCGATGGCGAGGCCGAGACCGAGGCCTGTGATCAGGTTGAGGGCGAAGATCGAGACGTCGCTGAACTCGTCCGCGACGCGCAAGAGGAAGAACGAGCCCACGATCGCCAGCCCGCCGACCATGAGCGGCAGCAACGCGGCGACGAGGCTGCGGAAGAAGAGCAGCGAGAGCAGGAACAGGATCGGGAAGGCGAAGATCTCCGCGCGTCGCAGGTCCGATTCGACCTTCTCGCCTACCTGCGCCTGGGCAAGGGAGGAGCCGCCGACGAGCACGTTCTCGCGCCCTTCGAGCGCCTCGGCGACTCGTTTCGCGGTGTCCTCGCCCTCGTCGCCCGCGCCCTCGGTGAATATCCCCAGGTACGTGGCGTCGCCCGTGCGCGCGACGAACGCCTCGTCGCGGGTCTGCGCGTAGCCGACGACCTCGCCCACGCCATCGACGTCGCGGACCTCGGCGGCAACCTCCTCGACGGCGCGCGCGCCAGCGGGCGTACGCACGTCGACGTCCTCGACCAGCACGAGCACGCCCATCTCCTGATAGCCCGCCTCCTCGAGGCGCTCGTTGGCGATCACGCTCTCGGTGTCGGGGTCGTCCGCGCCGTAGGGGGCGAGCCGGTCCGCGACGCCGGCGCCCAGCACTCCAGCGACGACGAACGCCGCGACGCCGAGGTTGAGCACGCGCTTGGGGTGCGCGCTTACCAACCGGGCGAGCCGGTCCAGCATCAACTGTCCCTCATCGTCGCCCGCGGGGTGGCGATCACGTTGCGCCTGGCGCGCACGCGCGCAAAATACCAGTCGAAATGCCGCGTGAGCGGTTCGTACGCGGGGCCGGGAAGGGGCCGGACCGCGCGAAGTCGCGGGGACTATCTATCCTCGGCGGCCGTGCCTAACGAGCTGGTCGTGATGAAGTTCGGCGGGACGTCCGTCGCGGGGCCCGAGGATCTCAAGCGGGCGGCGCGGCGCATCGTCGCCGCCCGGGAGAGCGGGAAGCGCGTCGTCGCCGTGCTCTCGGCGCGCGGCAAGACTACGGACGAGCTCGTGCGCATGGCGTACGAGATCTCCGACGCCCCGTACGAGCGCGAGATGGACATGCTGCTGTCGGTCGGGGAGCGCATCTCCTGCGCGCTCTGCGCGATGGCGATCCACGACATGGGCTACGCCGCCGTTTCGCTCACCGGCTCCCAGGCCGGCATCGTCACCGACTCCGTGCACACCAAGGCGCGCATCCTCGAGGTCCGCGCCGACCGCATCCGCACGGCACTCGAGGAGGACCGGATCGTCCTCGTCGCCGGCTTCCAGGGCGTCTCCGGCGACAGCCGCGACGTGACCACGCTGGGCCGCGGCGGCTCCGACACCACGGCGGTCGCGCTCGCGGCCGCGCTCGGCGCGAGTGTGTGCGAGATCTACACGGACGTCGCCGGCGTCTTCTCGGCCGACCCCCGGATCTGCCCGACGGCCCGCAAGCTCGACCGCGTCTACTTCGAGGAGATGCTCGAGATGTCGGCGTCGGGCGCGGGCGTGTTGCAGCACCGCTCGGTCGAGTACGCGCGCAACCACGGCGTACGGATCCATTGCCGCAGCTCGTTCGATGATGCCCCCGGTACCCTCGTCGTCGCGGAGGACGAATCCATGGAGCAACCGATGGTCACAGCGGTCACCCACACCTCGAACGAGGCCCGGGTGACGATCACCGGCGTCGCCGACGAGCCCGGCGTCGCCGGCCGCATCTTCGGCGCCCTCGCCGAGGCGAACGTGAACGTCGACATGATCATCCAGAACGAGCCGATGGCCGACGATCGCAAGGCCGATATGTCGTTCACGGTTTCGCGCGACGAGCTGCGCACGGCGACCGCCGTGATCGACGGTCTGAACGTGGGCGACGAGGTGACCGCCGACGAGAACATCGGCAAGGTGTCCGTCGTCGGCGCCGGTATGAAGACCCACCCGGGCGTCGCCGCCAAGGTCTTCGAGACGCTCGGCGAACTCGGCATCAACATCGAGATGATCTCGACGTCGCCGATCAAGATTTCCTGCGTGATCGACTCCGGGCGCGTCCCCGACGCCGTGAAGGCGTTGCACGAGGCGTTCGAGCTCGGCGCCGACGCCGTCAAGCGCGAGGATCCCACGGGCGTCCACCGCCCGACGGTGCGTTCATGAGGCGGAGCGGAGCGAAGCCGAATCCCGCCGTTGTTGAGGCGGCTTGCTCATGAGCGCCGGGTACCGCGTGGGCGTCCTCGGCGCGACCGGGGCCGTCGGATCGACCATCCTCACCGTCCTGGAGGAGCGCGGCTTCCCGATCGCCGAGCTCGTCCCGCTCGCCTCCGAGCGCTCTGCGGGCAGGCGCCTGCCCTTCGCGGGTGAAGAGGTCGAGGTCAAGGCGATCTCCGACGAGTCGATCGCCGGTCTCGATGTGGTGCTGTCCTCGGCGGGCGGCTCGGTCAGCTCGCAGTGGGCGCCGCGCATCGTCGAAGCGGGCGCGGTGGTCGTTGACAACACGAGCTATTGGCGCATGCACGAGGACGTGCCGCTCGTCGTCGCCGAGGTGAACCCCGACGCGATCGCCGCGCATCGCGGCATCGTCGCCAACCCCAACTGCACGACGATGGAGATGATCGTCGCCCTCGCGCCGATCCACCGCGCCGCGGGCATCGAGCGCATCGTCGTCTCGACCTACCAGGCCGTCTCCGGCACCGGGCAGAAGGCGATCCAGGAGCTGCTCGACCAGTCGCGGGCGCTCCTCAACGACGAGCAGCCCGCCGAGCCCAAGGTCTACCCGCACCGGATCGCGTTCAACGTCCTGCCGCAGGTCGAGACCTTCAAGGACGGCGATGACTACACGACCGAGGAGCGCAAGGTCATGGCCGAGACCCGCAAGATCCTCGGCGAGAGCGAGGACTCGCTGCGCATCTCGGCGACCTGCGCCCGCGTACCGGTGATCGCCGGTCACTCGGAGTCGATCAACATCCAGACGCGCGAGCCGCTCTCCCCGGAGGAGTGCCGCGAGATCCTCGCGAAGGCCCCGGGCGTCGTCGTCGCGGACTCGCCCGGTGAGGGCATCTACCCGCTCGCCGCCGACGTCGCCGGGCGCGACGAGGTGGTCGTCGGGCGCGTGCGCCGTGACCCCTCGCACGAGCGCTGCCTCAACCTCTGGGTCGTCGGCGACAACCTGCGTAAGGGCGCGGCGACCAACGCCGTGCAGCTCGCGGAGCTGCTCGCCGAGCGCGACCTGATGCGCGTCCCCGCGCCGGCCGGCTCGTTCGCCTGATCCCGCCCGGAAGTTTGGGGTAGGGGATTCGGGTAGTCCTCGATGTAGCCGCCCCCTGCGCCGGTCAGCATGGCGGCCACTCCCGAGGAAAGGAACACGAATGTCACGCACCTACCGCCGCCCCCTGGCCCTCGCTGCCGGCGCGCTCGCCGCGCTGATGCTCGCCGCGTGCGGCACGGAGACGATCGATGCCGACGATCTCGCCACGAAGATCCGCGACCAGATGTCCGAGCAGGCGCAGGTCGATCCGGAGCAGGTCACCGTGGAGTGCCCGGACGACATCGAGGTCGAGGAGGGCCGTCAGTTCGAGTGCGATCTCACGGCGCCCAACGGCGATCCGGTGATCGTCGAGGTCACGCTCACGAACGACGAGGGCGGATTCGAGGCGATCGTGCCGCCCGAGCAGTTCGAGCAGGACGCCGCGGCTCCCGAGGACGCCGAGTAGGGACGCGAAGGGGATCACGCCACCCGCTGCGGCGGGTGGCGCTCCACCTGCGGGCTAGTCGCCCAGATCCTCGGCCGCGTTCGCGAAGCGCTCCGCGAGCACCCGGAAGAACTCGGCGCGGGTGACGACCGCGTGCACCCGGCCCTCGGTGGCGATCGGGACGATCAGCACGCGGTGGTGCAGGAAGATCTCCGCGAGCTGGGTGTCGGCGTAGTCGTCGTCCACGAGCACGTGATCGCGGGTCAGGTACTTCTCGATCGGCTCATCGCGGCATTCTTCGCGACGCTCGATCTGTTCGTCGATCGAGCGCTTGATCATCGCCGCCGAGCTCATCGTGCCGACCCAGCCGGGGAAGAGGGCGGCCAGGAACTCACGCTCGCCGAAGATGCCCGCGAACTTGCCGTCCTCCTCGACCGCGGGTAGCGCCGGCAGCCCCGACTCCAGCACCCGGGCGACCGCGCTGCCCACGGGATCGCTCGCGTGCAGCGGCTTGACCTCGCGGCTGATGCTGTCGACGATCGAAGTTGGCATCGACTCCTCCTAAGCGACGTACCGCAACGCAACATACGCCGTGGCGAGGACGAGGCTCACCAGGGTGACCGGGAGGCCGATGGCGAGGAACCGCATGAAGCCGATCGGCCTGCCGGCGCGCTCGGCGAGGCCGGCGGCGGCGACGTTGGCGGCCGCGGCGATGATCGTGGCGTTGCCGCCGAAGCACGCGCCGAGCGCAAGCGCCCACCAGTAGGCGTCGTCGCCCTCCGGGCCCTGCAGCGACTCCACCACCGGGATCATCGCGGTGGTGAACGGGATGTTGTCGACGACCCCCGACCCGATGCCGGCGATCCAGACGATGCCGAGCAGCTCCGCGGTGCGATCGCCGCCGGTGAGATCCTGCGCGGCCTGCGCGACCTCGTCGATCGCGCCGGTCTCCTCGAGGGCGCCCACGATCACGAAGAGCGCGACGAAGAAGAAGAGCGTGGGCCACTCGATCCCCGCGAGCACGTCCTCGAGGTCGAGGGTGGTGATGAGCAGCGCGATCGCGGCGCCGGTGAGCGCGACGGTCGCCGGCTCGATGTGTAGCGCCTGGTGGGCGAAGAAGGCGAGGATCGTGAGCACGAGCACGGGGACGCTGCGGCGCAGCTCGGTCCAGTCGCGAATGGACGCGCGCGCGTCGAGCTCCATCACGGCGTCGCGATTGCGATCGTCGATCTGCAGGCGCGAGCGATAGAAGAGGTAGAGGCCGCCGACCACCACGGCGAGCGTGACGACCACCGCGGGCGCGAGGTTGACGATGAACGCGTTGAAGGTCAGGTCGGTCGCGCCGGCGATGATGATGTTCGGCGGGTCGCCGATCAAGGTCGCGGTACCGCCGATGTTCGAGGCGATCACCTCGATGATGATCAGCGGGATCGGGTCGATGTCCAGCGCATCGGCCAGCAGGAATGTGACCGGGACGACGAGCAGGATCGTCGTGAGGTTGTCCAGGAAGGCCGAGAGCAGCGCCGTCGTGCCCGCCATGTAGAGGACGACGAGGAGGGGTCGCCCGCGCGAGAGTTGCCCGGCGCGCACTGCGATGTAGTCGTAGATCCCCGTCTGCTGGGTGATGTAGACCAGGATCATCATCCCGGCGAGCAGGCCGATCGTGTTGAAGTCGATCGCCTCGATCGCGTGCTCTTGGTCGTAGGCGTCGCCCACGAAGAGCACGACGATCGCCGCGCCGATCAGCGCGATCTTGGTGCGGTGGATCTTCTCGCTCGCGATGAAGGCGAGCGCGATCAGGAACGTGGCGACGGCGACTGCCATGGGGTGGGCAGGCTATGCGTTCGGCAGCGGCCGGCGCGGTTCGGGCACGTGTAGGTGTGGTCAGCTCTCGGCGAGCGCCTGGATCACGGAGCGCGCGGTGGCCTCGTCGACCTCCGCCTGCTTCGCGTAGAGCGCTACGGCCTCGTCGAGCCTGCCAAAGAGCACGAGCTGCTCGATCTCAGGCGAGGGCTTGGGATGTTCGGCGACTTCACTCATGACGACTCTTAACGCGTGGAACTCGGCGCGCAGGTTAGCAACCGGGCGAACGTACGCTCGCGGGCGCCTCATCCGCCGACGCCCAAGGCGCTGGCGAGCTGCGGGCGGCCGCGGATGTCGAGCTTGCGGTACGTGTTCGAGAGGTGCACCTCGACGGTCTTGACCGTCACGAAGAGCTGCTGGGCGATCTCGCGGTTGGAGAGGCCCTGGGCGGCGAGCTGGGCCGTGCGGCGCTCGCTGGGGGTGAGCGAGCCGGGGCCGCTCACGGCAGTGCGCCGCACCCGCATCCCCGAGGCACGCAGCTCCGTACGCGCCTTCTCGACGAGCGCGTGCGCGCCGCACGACTCGGCGAGGTCCATACCCAGGCGCAGCGGCTCGCGGGAGGCGCCCTTGCGGTTCGCGCGGCGCTGTGCGGCGCCCAGCTCGACGAGCGAGCGGGCGCGCTCCAGCCGCGCCTCCGAGCTCTCGAGCGCCGCGAGCGACTGGGCGAGCAGCTCCTCAGCGTCGTCGGGCTCGGCGAGCGCCTGTAGGCGCAGCGCCGTCCCGATCCCGGACGCGGCGCCCCAGCGGCGCGCGAGCTCGACGGTCTCGGCCGCGAACGCCCGCGCCTCCTCGCCGCGGTCGGGGAGCATGACGAGCGCCTCGCTCGCGCGAAATCGCCAGCGGATGTAGAGCGGGTTGAGCCCGCCGAGCTCCTCGTACGCCGCGCCGACGTCGCGGGCGAGCTCGAGCGCGCGCTCGGCGTCGCCGCGCATTCGCAAGAGCCGCGACCAGGCGAGCTTCGTGGTGAGCCAGTGCCAGCGGTCGGGCACCTGCGCGAGCGGCCCAACCGCCAGCAGGCGCTGCTCGGCCTGCTCGAGCTCGCCCATGTCCATGAGCGCCTCCGCCCAAAGCGCGCTCGACCAGGTCATGCCGGGCGGGGTGCCGTACGCGATCCCGGCGCGGAAGGTCTCCTCCGCGTCGGCCGCAACGTCCTCCACGTTGCCGGCGCGCTCGTTGCACCAGGCACGGAAGATCCGGTTGCCCACGTAGCCGAGCACCGATCCTGCGCGCTCGGATGCCCGCAGCGCTTCATCGCAGATCACCACTCCCTGCCCGGGGCGATCGCAGACGGAGAGCGCGATCGCTGGGATGACCTGCGCGATCGTGCCCTGGGCCTCGTTGAGGAGCCGCCCGCCGGTGAGTGAGCGGCTGACCTCGGCGACCGTCTCCTCGGCGGTGCTCTCGAGCGCCCGCATCTTCACGCCGAGCGCCAGCGAGATCAGCGCGCACGACGCGTAGTCGTGCGGCTCGATGGCCGCCGCCGCGTCCACGCGATCGCCGATCCAATCCAGGCCCGTGTTGTGGATGATCTCGAGCTCGACCAGCGCCATCTCCAAGCGGCGGCGCTCGACGTCGTGCTCGGGCTCAAGCTCGCGCAACACCCGGGTGCCCACGCCGACGGCGCGTTTGCCTTCCTCCATGAACTGCAGGGCCCGTACGAGCAGCTCGGCGACCGCGGCGCGCACCCGGGGGTCCTGGGCGCCTTCCAGCGCCTCGGTCAGGTACTTGATCGCGGCGGGCCCGTCGCGCAGCGCCGCCGCCAGGCCCAGCGCGGCCAGCACGCCGGTCCGCTCGTCGGCCGGCGGCGGCTCGGCGAGCGCGCGGCGCAGGAGCGTGACCGCGGCGCCCATGTCACCGCTCGCGAGCGCGCTGCGCGAGGCGTCGCGCAGCGTCGCGAACACGTTCGTATCACCGGCCGGATCGACGTAGACCAGGTGGCTCGCGACGCGCTCGAGCGGGGCGCCCGCCTCGCCGAGCAGCTCGGCTGCCCGGGCGTGCAGTCGCGAGCGCTCGAGCGGGCCGATGTCTTCGTAGATCGCGGCGCGCACCACGGGGTGGACGAAGTGCACCGAGGTGCCCGGCCTCAAGACGTCGATGCCGACGAGTTGGCGGGCGGCAGCGTCGGCTGCTTCGGTGTCCAGGCCCGCGATCGCGACCGCGGTCGCGAGCGGCCAGTCGTCGCCCAGCACGGCAGCGGCCTCGACGAGCCGCCGCGCGTCCGCGCTCGCCTGGCGCATGCGGATCGCCACCGTGCGCTGAACCGCCCGCCCGCCGCTCGCGACGACCTCGGCCGCGTCGTCCTGCGGGCCGCGCGAGCGCAGTGTGCGCGCAAGCTCGCTCAGCAGCAGCGGGTTGCCGCCGGTGGCCTCGTGCGAGGCCGCGGCGATCTCGGGCGCGGGCTGTTCCTCCAGACGCGCCGCGAGCAGCGCGGCCGAGCCAGCCTCGCTGAGCGGCTGGGGCCGCACGAGCACCGCCGACGGGTTCGCGCAGAACGAGTCCAGCAGTGCTTGGTCGGCGCGTGGCTCCCGCGGGCGCAGCGTGCCGAGGACCGCGAGCGGCAGGCCGTCGAGGCGGCGCGCGCAGTAGTCGAGGAACGACAGCGAGGAACCGTCGCACCAGTGGAGATCGTCGACGACGAGCAGCACCGGGCGCTCCTCGGCGATGTTCGCGGCGAGCCAGAGCAGGCCGTGGGAGACGGCGAACGAGCTGTCGTGCTCGGGGCCGAGGCCGGTGGCCTGAAAGAGCGGCCGCGCCGACTCGGCGGGACCCTTCCAGAGCGCCGCGAGCTCATCCTCGCTGGCCGACTGGAGCACCGGGTCGAAGAGCTGGCGCACGATGCCCCAGGAGAACTCGCGCTCGTGCTCGCCGGCGCGAGCGGTCATGAGGCGAAAGCCGCGGTCGAGCGCCTCGCCGCGCGCGGCCTCTAGCAGGGCGGTCTTGCCGATGCCGGGCGGTCCTTCGATGACGATCACCGCGCCGTCCTCAGCGGCGGCCTGTTCAAGCGCGGCAGCGATACTCGCGAGCTCATCACCGCGCTCGAAAAGCCCACCCGTATTGAGTTGAGGCACGTCGCAAGAATACGGCGCGCCGACCCACGGGTTAGTCGCGAAAACGTCCACCCCGAAAGTTAGGGGTGGGGGTTTGGGGTCTTCCTCGATGTCGGGGGATGGCGGCGATCGGAAGATCGCGGCACCGTCATGAGCTCCCCGACCGAGAAGGAGAACCCTGTGGGCACGAAGTCCATCGACGATGCCGGGGCCAGCGCCGGCTACACGCTCGTGGATTCGATCACCGGCCAGTCGGCCGTGGTCCTCAGCACGGCCGCCCAGACGGGCGGTGAGTTCGCCGAGGTCGAGGTCGTGTGGACCCCGGCGACGGGGCCCAGCCCGGAGCGCTGCTTCGCCACGCACGAACTGCGCTTCGAGGTTCTCGAGGGGCGCCTGGCGGTGCAGATCGAGGGGGTACCCAGGGTCTTGCGCGCCGGGGAGGCGGTGACGCTTCCCCCCGGCACGCGCCACCGCATCGATGTAGATCAGGGCGCATCCACCGCGCGCTTTCTGTGGCGGATTCGCCCGGCTCCCGATCACGACGACCTGCTGGCCCGCGCACTGGGCACCGAGGGGCGTGCCCAGGACCCGAGCGGCGGCGCTGGTGCCGACGCGTAGAGCGACGAACGAAACCCACCCCAAGAGGAGATCGAGATGAAGATGACCACCACCTCAACCGCCCCGATTGAGACACTGCGCGAAGCGATCGCCGGCGACGCGCTCGGCCCCGGCGACGCGGGCTGGGACGAGGCGCGCGGCGCCTGGAACCTGGCCGTGGATCAGCGGCTCACGGCCGTCGTCCTCCCGGAGGGCGCCGATGACGTATCCGCCGCCGTGCGCTGGGCGCGCGCGGAGGGGCTCCGCGTGGTCGCGCAGGGCACGGGCCACAATCCGATCCCGTACGGCGACCTGTCCGGCGCGCTGCTCGTGAAGACCTCGCGGATGCGCGGCGTCACCGTCGATCCAGAGGCGCGCATCGCGCGGGCCGAGGCCGGCGCGCAATGGGGCGACGTCGTTCCCCTCGCCGCCGAGCACGGTCTCGCGGCGCTGGCCGGCTCCTCGCACGACGTGGGAGTCGTGGGCTACTCGCTGGGCGGTGGCGTGAGCTGGCTGGCCCGCAAGCGGGGCCTGAGCGCCGAGAGCGTGCGCGCGATCGAGCTCGTGACCGCCGACGGTCGCCAGGTACGCGCCACGGCGTCCGAGGAGCCCGACCTGTTCTGGGCGCTGCGCGGCGGCGGCGGCAGCTTCGGCGTCGTCACGGCGATCGAGATCGAGCTCTACGACGAGCCGCAGATCTACGCCGGCGCGCTGTTCTTCCCGCTCGAGGGAGCGGCCGAGGTGCTGCGCACGTGGCGCTCGTGGACCGAGAACATCCCGGACGAGATGACCTCGATCGCCCGTGTCATCCAGTTCCCGCCGCTCGAGATGATCCCCGAGCCGCTGCGCGGCAACTCGTTCACGGTGATCGAGGCGGCGTTCCTCGGCGACGAGCTGGAGGGCGCGAGGCTCATCGCACCGCTGCGCGGTCTGCGTCCGGGCATGGATACGTTCGCGGCTGTGGGTCCCGATGCGCTCCTGGCGCTGCACATGGATCCGCCGGAGCCGGTACCGGTGCAGGGCGCGGGCGACATGCTCACCGAGCTGCCGGACGAGGTGATCGGCGCCGTGGACGCGACGATCGGCGCGGGTACGAACTCCCCGCTGCTCACGTTCGAGTTCCGCCACCTCGGCGGCGCGCTCGCGCGTCGGGGCACCGGCGCGCTCGGCTCGCTCGACGGCGCCTACCTCACCTACGGCGCCGGCATGCCGACGGGGCCGCAAGAGACGGTGACGATCGGCGAGACCCTCGCGGCGCTCGCCGGAGGCCTCGCGCCGGTCTCGGGCGGACGTCCGTACCTCAACTTCACAGAGGTCGAGACGGACACCTCCACGATGTTCGAGCCCGAGGCGTACGCGCGCCTGCGCGAGATCAAGGCGAAGGTGGACCCGGACAACCTGTTCCGGGGCAACCACGCGATCGACTGAGCTGCGCGCGCGGCTCCTGGAGCCGCCCCAAGCAAGCGAAAGGCCCGGGCGCTGCGCCCGGGCCTTCGTGTCCAACGCGTGTGCGTCGGCCTACGCCGGGACCGCGAGGCGCTGCTCGACGGCCTCCGTCGAGGCGATGTGCTTCGGCATGCCGAGCTCCTTGGGCTCGAAGCCGAGCGCCAGGCCGACGAGCTGGGGGAGATGCAGGACCGGGAGGCCCAGGTCGCGGCCGACGATCTTGGCCGCCTCCGGCTGCTGCATGTCCAGGTTCAGGTGGCACAGCGGGCACGGGGTGACGAGCGCGTCCGCCCCGGCGTCGATCGCGTCGCCGATGTGCGTGCCCGCCTGGCGCAGCGAGGTCTCGCGGTTCATCGTCACGATCGGGAACCCGCAGCACTTGCGCGCGCCGTCGTACTCGACGATCGTGGCGCCGAGCGCCTCAATCAGCTTCTCCATGTAGAGGTCGCGCTCGGGGTGATCCTCGTAGCCCAGACGGTGCTTCGGGCGCACGATGTAGCAACCGTAGAACGGGCCCACGCGCAGGCCGGTGAGCGGGCGCCTGACCTGCTCGCGCAGGCGGTCGAGCCCGTAGTCCTCAACGAGCACCCACAGGAAGTTCTTGTTGGAGAACCCGTCCTTGTCCTTCTTGTAGGTGAGGCCCTCGTCGGCGAGGATCTCGTTGATGTGCGCGCGGTAGGCCGAGTCCGCGTCGAGGCGCTGCTGACACTCCGACTGCGCGCCCTGGCAGGTCGAGCAGATGTTCATCATCGCCAGGCCGGTCTGCTGGGCGAGCGCGAACGTGCGCGCGTTCAGCGTGTCCGCGAGCTCCTGGTTGTGCTCGGCGATCACGCCCGCGCCGCAGCAGTTGGCGCGGTCGAGCATGAGAAGCTCGATGCCGAGGCGCTTGGCGACCAGGTCCATCGAGCCGTGGAGCTCGGGGGTGAAGCCGCGCGAGACGCAGCCCGGCCAGTAGGCCAGCTTGAGATTCTGGGCCATCAGGAGTCCCTCCGTTCCTCGGCGTTCTCGTCAGTGTCGTCGGGCTCGGCGCTGGCGCCGGCGGTCTCGCTGCCGCCCTCCGTGAGCTGCGTGGTGTGCTGGCGCCCGCCGCCGACCGCCGACGCCTCGGTCGGCGTCGCCGCGCCGCCCATCGCGTCGTCGGGCGGGCCCGAGGCCTCCGGCTGGGCCTGATCGGCAACGCGCTCGCTCGTCTCCTCGGCGCCGCCCTCGGCGGGCTCGGAGTCCTCCTCGCCGGTGATGTAGAGGTTGAGCTCCTCGCGGTGCTCCTCGGCGTGCTTGTAGATGCGCTTGACGTGATCCTGCGCATCGCCCGGAAGCTTGGGGTGGATGCCGGGGATCAGCTTGGGCAGCGAGCGCATCTTGCCCGTGCGGATGCCGCGGATTGCGGTCGGCAGCGAGCTGAGCAGGCCCTTGATGGCGTCCTTCTTGGGCATGAGCTTGCCCTTGATCCCCTGCGCGTAGGACTCCTGGAGGAGCAGCGACTCGTCCAGGGTGCCCTTCTTCTCGATGATGTTCACGAACGCGGTCTCGTGACGGCGCCCGTTGTTGCGGTCGTCGATGTCGTGGTCGTGGCCCGCGAGGCGGCGCAGGCGCATGATCTGGTCCATCGGCGCGACGCCCTTTGGGCAGGCGTCGACGCACTGGAAGCAGTGCGTGCAGTCGTAGATGCCGTGCGGGTCCTGCGCGAGGTCGTGGAGCCGCGCCTCGGTCTCGACGTCACGTGGGTCGCCGACGAAGCGGTAGGCCTTGGCGAGCGCGGCGGGACCGATGAAGTCGGGGTCGGCCTCCATCGAGAGGCAGGAGGAGACGCAGGCGCCGCACTGGATGCAGGCGATGGTCTGCGTGATGTCGACCATCGACTCGGGCGGCACGACGCGCTCGCGCTCGGGCGGGTCGCCGTCGTCGAGGAGCCACGGGGTGACGCGCCGGATCTTCTCCCAGTGCGTCGACTCCATGTCGGTGACCAGGTCCTTGATCACCGGCATGTTGCCCATCGGCTCGATCACGATCGGCTTCTCGCCATCGGCGGCGTCGGTCTCGTCGGCCAGCCGGTTCGCGCGCTCGTGGGCCTCGCCGATCTGCGTGAGGCAGGCCAGGGTGGACTGGCCGTTGATCTTCACGCCGCAGGAGCCACAGATCGCCGCGCGGCAGGAGCAGCGGACGCCGAGCGAGCCGTCCTGGCGGTCCTTCGCCTGCAGGAGACCGTCGAGCACCGAGAGCGTCGGGTCGAGCTCGACGTCGAAATCCTCCCAGTAGGGGCCGGCGGGTCCGCGGTCGTCGGCCTCCGGCTTCTGGCGCCTAACTCGCAGCGTGTACTCCGCCATTGGCTCCTGCCTTTCCGTTTAGGTGGTCAGTAGGTCCGCTCGGCCGGCTGCCACTGTGTGATCGTCACCTCGGAGTATGAGATCTTGGGCTCGTCGCCGTCGAGCGTGAGGTCGATGTGCTTCAACCACTCCTCGTCGTTGCGCTCCGGGTAGTCCGTGCGGAACTGGGCCCCGCGGCTCTCCTTGCGGTGCAGCGCCGCGACGCACGTGCACTCGGCGGAATCGAGCATGAAGCCGAGCTCGATCGCCCCCAGCACGTCCTGGTTGAAAACGGTGCCGCGGTCGTCGATGTAGGCGGTCTTCGCCTCCTCCTTGAGCCGGCGGACGGTCTCGAGGGCCTTGGTGATGCCCTCCTCGTCGCGGAAGACGGCGACGTACTTGTCCATCGTCGTGCCGAGCTCGTGCTTGATCTCGGAGATCCGGCGACCGGCACCGCGCTCCCGGCGCATGATCGCGTCGATCTTCGCCTCCTCGTCGGCGAGGACCGCCTTTGAGGGCCGGCTCCAGTCGATGCGCTTCGCGCGGCTGGCGGCGTGCGCGCCGGAGCGGCGGCCGAAGATGAGCGTGTCGAGCAGCGAGTTGGCGCCGAGCCGGTTGCCGCCGTGGACGGAGACGCAGGCGACCTCGCCGGCGGCGTAGAGGCCGGGGATCGAGGTGGCGCCGTTCACGTCGGTCTTGACGCCGCCCATCGTGTAGTGGTTGCCCGGCTTGATCCGGATCGGCTCGCGCGTGATGTCGACGCCGGCGAAGTCGCGGCCGACGAGCACGATCTCGCGCAGCGCCTCGTGCACGCGCTTCTTCGGCACGACCGTGATGTCGAGCGCGACGGTCCCGTCGGGGAAGCCGCGGCCCTCGTTGATCTCGGTCTGCTCGGCGCGGGAGACGACGTCGCGCGAGGCAAGCTCCATCTTGTTGGGCGCGTACTTCTCCATGAAGCGCTCGCCCTTGGCGTTCAGCAGGTGCGCGCCCTCGCCGCGCGCGCCCTCGGTGATGAGGAAGCCCTTCCCGGCCAGGGTGGTCGGGTGGTACTGGATCATCTCCATGTCCATCAGCGGGGCGCCGGCGCGGTAGGCCATCGCGATGCCGTCGCCCGTGCAGATCAGCGCGTTCGTGGTGGGCTTCCAGATCTGCCCGTTGCCGCCGGTCGCGAGGATCACGTTCTTCGCCTCGAAGAGCTCCATCGAGCCGTCGCGGACGTTGCGGGTGACGGCGCCGACGCAGTTGCCGTCGTCGTCGATGGCGAGGGCGGTCGTGAAGTACTCCTCGTAGCGGTCGACGAGATCCGAGTACTTCATGAGCTGCTCGTAGAGCACGTGCATGATCGCCTGGCCGGTGATGTCGGCGACGTAGAAGGTGCGGGCCTGGGAGGCGCCGCCGAAGGCGCGGGTGCCGAGCTTGCCCTCCTCGTTGCGGTGGAAGGGGACGCCGAGGTGCTCGAGGTGGATGATCTCCTCGGGCGCCTCGCGGCACATCACCTCGATGGCGTCCTGATCGCCGAGGTAGTCG
Source organism: uncultured bacterium (assembly GCA_965652565.1). GTDB lineage: Bacteria > Actinomycetota > Thermoleophilia > Solirubrobacterales > 70-9 > RSA11. The sequence goes on along the minus strand of CBFGWL010000052.1, from coordinate 658 downwards.
GAGCCCTTGACGGTGTCAAAGGCGTGCGACTCCCAAGTGTCGCCCGGGTTCAGCGCGGCGTTGATGCCGCCCTGTGCCGCGTTCGAGTGCGAGCGCACCGGATGGACCTTCGAGATGATCCCCACCGTGACACCCTGCTCGGCGGCGGCGAGCGCTGCGCGCTGTCCCGCGAGCCCTGCTCCTATGACCAAAACGTCGTGCCTGGGCAATGCGGCTCGCATCCTATAAACAAGAAATCCGACCGGGCCGCTTGGAATCGCAAAGGCGCACGGCGCCTAGGTTTCCCGGGCGCCTCACGCGCCCGGCCACGCGAGATCGCAGTTAAGACGACGGGATCGTCGTCATCGCGAACTCGCGGGAGCGCGGTTCACGAGTGCGCGATTTCGACGATGGGGTGGTCGTAATCGCGAACTCACCGACGGCCCGTCCACGAGATCGCGATTGAGACGACGGGGTCGTCGTAATCGCGACTTCGCGCGAGCGGGCCGCGCGAACCCGCGATTACGTCACGCAGCGCAACGAGATCACAGGTTCGGTGCGGACCCTCCCGCGAACCCGCGATCTCGTCACACAAGGGAGCGAGATCAAGGGTTCGATCGCGAAGGAGAGACGAACCTGCGATCCCGTCACCCGCCCCCGCCGTCCGCCCGCCCCCGCG
>CBFGWL010000051.1:0-21890 GCA_965652565.1 uncultured bacterium | reverse complement strand
CACGCGCTCGTCATCGGCAAGGTGACGCTCTCGAGCGGCGCCGAAGCGGAGTACTACGTGGACGCGCGCCGGGCCCTGATGCGCCCCACGGGCTTTCGCGCCGCGGGCGAGCTGATCGCGGCGACCGCGCACCAGCACGGCGCGACTGCCGTCGGCGGCCCGGTGATGGCGGCGATCCCGCTCGCCTGCGCCGCGATCGCGGTCCCCGCAGGCGAGGACCTCGTCGGCTTCTTCGTGCGCAAGGAGCGCAAGGCGCACGGCCTGCAGCGCTGGGTGGAGGGTGCGGCCGAGCCCGGCGACCGCGTGCTCGTCGTCGAGGACACGGTCACGACGGGCGGCTCCACGGTCAGCGCGATCGAGCGGATCCGCGACGAGGGCTTCGAGATCGCGGCGACCCTCTGCGTGGTCGACCGCCTCGCGGGCGGGGGCGAGGCCATCGCCGCGGCGGCGGACGCGCCGTTTACGGCGCTCACCACCATCGACGACATCTACCCCGAGCGCCCGGACCGAGGTTAGGCGCGAGCGCTCAGAGGCGCCCGCGCTCGCAGCCGCGGCCGCGGTCCTTCCCGGGGCCGCCCACGCAGCGGTCCTTCCCGGGGCCGCCGTTCAAGGTGTCCTTGCCGGGTCCGCCGAGGAGCTTGTCGTTGCCGCCGCCTCCGCGAAGCCGGTCCTTGCCGCGACCGCCGCAGATCACGTCCTTGCCGCCCAGGCCGCTGATCGTGTCGTTGCCGCCGAGCCCGACGATCGTGTCGGGCCCGCTCGTGCCCCGCAGCCGGTCGTTGCCGCTCGTGCCGACGATGGTCGCCGCCTTGCCCCCGCACCGCGGCGGCGTCGTGTCCACCGTGAAGGTCCGCGAGGCCGGGCTCGGGTCGAAGTTGCCCATGGCGTTCACGGCGCGGACCTCCAACCGGTGCGACCCGTCCGCCAGCTCGGGCGTCGTGAAGGTCGGCTCGCACGGGACGAAGTCCGCCTCGTCGGCGGAGTCGATGCGACACTCGAATGTGGAGCCGTCCTCGCTGGCCTCGAAGGAGAAGTCCACCGTCGAGGTGGTGGTCAAGACCGGCGGCTTGGGCGGCCCCGAGGTGATCCCGGTGTCCGGGATCGTGTAGCTGATCTGGATCTGGGGCTGGGAGCCGGGCGGAGCGAGCGAGATCGTGCCGCCGGGCGGGACCAGCGAGGACCCGCCACCGCCGCCGCCCCCGCCGCCGAAGTTGGAGGTGCCGCCGCCGCTGTGCCCGCCGCCGCCGCCGTAGCGACCGCCGCCACCGCCACCGCCACCGCCCGACGGGTTGTTCCACGGGGGAGCCCCGCCGTCGCCGCCCTGTCCGAGCGTGCCCGCGCTGCCCGGGGCGCCCCCGCTGGGCCCGCTGGCTCCGCCCGGCCCGCCGGCGGAGGAGCTCGCGCCTCCACCCTGCGCGGCATTGCCCGGGCTGCCGGCGGTGCCGCCGCCGCCTGCGGCTCCGGAGCCGGAGAACCCGGGCCCGCCGTGACCGCCGCCGGTCGACGTCGTGCCGTTCAGCGGTCTGCCGGCGCCGCCGCCTCCCGCGGCGACGATCAGCCGCGGGTCCGGCGAGAGCCCGGCTTCGCCGGGCGCCGTGCGGATATCCGATGCCCCGCCGCCCCCGGCACCGGGGTTGTAGTAGAGGGGAAAGTCCGTGCCGACCAGCCCGTCGCCGCCGCCATTGAAACCGCCCTGACTAGCCTCGAAATTCGACGTGGCGCCGTTACCCCCGACCCGGAGCCAAAGAGGGCTCCCGGGCGCCACCGAGATCCGGCCGCTCACCTGGGCGCCGCGGCCGCCGTTGGCAGTGATCCCCGAGTTGTTCGTGACGCTACCCCCGTTGCCGCCGATGGCGACTACGTCGATCGCGCGCACGCCCGCAGGGACATCGAACCGGATCTCTCCCGGATCCGAGTAGGTGTGCTGAAAGACCACGGTCTCCTCGACGGCAGCCGCGCTACCGGCGGCCAGTAGCCCCAGCCCGGCCAGCGCCCCAGCGGCCGCAGGCATCCCATACCAACGCTTTCGCATAAACCCCTCCCTGGGGTACTTCGGACCACCGGCCCTCTTCGACAGGAGCGCGAGCCTACTGTCTGCGCCCCGCGCGCGCCAGGACTTTCTTCAGCGGGCCGCGACGGCCCCCACGGGCCGCGTGCGGATGGTCTGCACCGCTTCCACCGCGTTGCGGCTGAAGACCTTGTCGGCACGCCGCGCGTTCTCGGCGATCACCGCGACGACGGTGACGATGCCCTTGCGGCGCATGACGACGACCCGGAGGCGCTGGCGCACGCCGGTGTCTGCTGCGGTGCCCCGGCCCTGCACCTGCGCCGCCGGGTAGCGCGCCTTGAACCGGCGCGGCTCCGACGGCTGCAGCTCGCCCTCGAAACCGGGCAGCGCGGCGAACGTGCGCGCCGCGAACTGTTCGAGCGGGATGTCGAGCGCGTCGTCGGTGCGATCCGCGGTGATCGTGATCGCGATCAGCTTGTCCGGCGAGCGCAGGACGGTGGTGGTGCCGCGGTCGCGCGTCGTCCATCCCGGTGGCTCACCGACGGCGATGCCGGCGCGCCGGTTGAGGTGGGGTTCCCAGCCGCGCTTCAGCTTCGGCAGCTTGTGGGCGACCTCGACGGGGCGCGGCTCAGGCTCGGGCTCGGCGCCGTCGTCGCCGCCACCGCAGGCGGCCAGGGTGAGCGCGGCGAGCGCTGCCAGGGTGCCGGTGAATCGCCCGGGCTTCATCGGTGCGCGCAGCGTACGCGCTGGGCGTGGATGGAGTGGCGCGCGAGCGCGGACGGCATGCGAGGGTTCAGCGCGGTGCGCGCTCTCCTGGGCATGCTCGCGGTGTTCGCCCTCGCGCTGCCCGCCGAGGCGGGAGCGACCTTCGCGCCGCTCGACCGTCCCGGGCCGAAGCTCAGCGTGTCCAAGGCGAAGCTGCGCGCGTCGCTCACGTGCCAGGGCCTGGCCGGCGCGCGCGTGCGGCCCGTGCTGCTCGTGCACGGCACCAACGTCACGGCACGCGAGAACTGGTCTCACTTCTACATCCCCGCGTTGAAACGCCGCGGCGTGCCGCACTGCACGGTGCAGATGCCACAGCGCGCGACGGGCGACATCCAGGTGAACGCCGAGTACGTGGTCCACGCGATCAGGGCCATGTTCCGGCGTGCCGGCCGCGAGCGCATCGCGATCATCGGCGCGAGCCAGGGCGGCATGGTGCCGCGCTGGGCGCTGCGCTTCTGGCCCGACACCCGTCGCAAGGTCGACGATCTGGTCGGCCTGGCGCCCTCGAACCACGGCACGACCGGCTACTGCGGGGACACCTGCATCCCGGCCGGCTGGCAGCAGACCGCCGGGTCCCGGTTCATGCGCGCGCTCAACAGCCGCACGGAGACGTTCCGCGGCATCTCCTACACCAACATCTACACGCACTTCGACCAGACGGTCGTCCCCAACTCCGACGACCGCGGCAGCTCCTCCCTGCACCGCGGCAAGGGGAAGATCACGAACGTCGCGATCCAGGACGTGTGCCCGCTGGCGGTCTCCGAGCACCTGCTCACGGGCTTCTTCGACCCCACCGCCTTCCAGCTCGCGATGGACGCGCTCGAGCACCCGGGCCCGGCCGACCCAGTGCGCGTCGCGCGTCGCGGCTGCCTGCAGGAGGGCGCGCCGGCAGATCTCAACCACGCGGTCGAGGACCTGCTGAACGCGTTGGTTCTGCGTCCGGGGATCGCGCCGGCGGCCGACCGCGAGCCGCCGCTGCGCCGCTACACGCGGCGGTAGGCCCGGGCCGGCTAGCGCCGAAGCTCGTAGCGCAGTTCGACCATGCCGCTGCGCATCGGCGTGACCTTCGTGAGCTGCATGGCCGGCAGCGGCCGCTCGAACAGCGGCTTGCCCGCGCCGAGCACGACGGGGACGACCGTCAGGTGGAGCTCGTCGAGCAGGCCGGCCTCAGCGAACTGCGACGCGACGCCGCCGCCACCGACGATCCAGATGTTGCGATCGCCGGCAGCGCGCCGCAGATCGGCGTGGACTTCCGCGGCCGAGGCGTCGACGACCCGGACGTCGATCCCCTCCACATCCGGGACCGGCAGGTCACGGGAGCTCAGCACCCAATACGGCTTGCCCGCATAGGGCCAAGACGCCCCCGTGCCGAGCTCCTCGCCGACCCCGTCGAGGTGGTCGAGGATCCACTCGTACGTCGCCGAGCCGCTGACGAGCGCGCCCACCTGCTCGTAGAAGGACTCGTAGGAACCGCCCGCCGCCAGCGCGTCGGTCGCCGCGTCGGCTCCGTCGTAGCTGCCCTCATAGCCGGTGAGCCAATCGAGCCCGTCGTCGGGGTCCGCGATGTAGCCGTCGAGCGAGGCGGCGACGTAGTACTGCGTGCGGCTCACGCGGGTCAGTAAAGCAGCGGCTGAGACAGGCGACTGAGGGGGCCGTAACCCTCAGTCGGCGAGCGCGGGCAGGTCGTCGATGCTTCGCCCGGCCACGTCGAGCTGCTCCTCGTGGTAGCGCTCGACGCCCACGGTCCGCACGCGCTTGGCGACGGAGAGGGCGTGGTGCTCGCGCAGGCCCTCGAACTTCATGAGCGGCACGCCGTAGCCACACGAGTCGGAGATGCGCGTGAGCTCCACGTGAATGATCGCGCGCCGGGCCTCGGGCACGGAGGGATCCTCGAAATCCGCCCGCGAGAGCAACTCCTCGAAGCGCGGGTCCTCGCGGGTGACCGGCTCACCGCGGCCGTGCAGGCGCAGGATGCGCGGCGCGCCCTCGAAGGAGCAGAGCATCACGCAGATGCGCCCATTCTCACGTAGGTGCGCGATCGTCTCGGCTCCGCTGCCGTACACGTCCAGGTACGCAATCTCACGCGGGCCGAGCACGGCGAGCGAGCCGATCGGGCCCTTCGGGGAGAGGTTCACGTGCCCGTCGCCGGCCAGCGGCGCGGTGGCGACGAAGAACATCGCCTGGCGCGCGATCCACTCGCGCTGGTGCTCGGTGATCTCGTCGTAGACCTTGCCCACGAACGCCCCGAGCAGGATTCGAACCTGCGGCCTACTCCTTAGGAGGGAGTCGCTCTATCCAGCTGAGCTATCGGGGCCGGACTCGCAGTGTATGGCTCGGATTCGGCGGCGACCACCGCGGCCGAGGCGCGTGGAAGGCGCCGACCCCGCGCCATACCCCGTCCCTAGATTCCGGGGAAACCTCCGGGTTTTCCAGGGTCGACGCGCGCGGCGAGCACGCATACCGTCGCCGCATGAGTGATCTGGGACGGAGCTGGGGGCGACGTCTGGCTATCGCCACCACCATCTGCGCGAGCGTGGTTGGCATGGCCGTAGCGGCGGTCGGTGTAGAGGCTGAACCCGATGCGGCGGGTTGGGGTTGCGAGCCGGAAGCGCTCGCGCGCTGCGCGGAGGCCGACTTCGCGGTTGGCGACCTGGGGGAGGCCGACTTCCGCGGTGCCGACCTCCGCGCGGCCAACTTCAACGGGGCATTCCTGCACAGTGCGTCCTTCGCGGGCGCGGACCTGCGCGGCGCGGACCTGCGCGGAACGACCCTGACCGGGGCGGATCTGCGCGGGTCGCGGCTCGCGGGAGCGAATCTCGCCGACGCGAACCTCGCGTTCGCGCGCGTCGATCGCGACGAGCTGCGCGAGGCCCATATGTGCAGGACCCTGTTGCCGGCCAGCCGTCTGAGCCGCCGTGACTGCGCCGAGGCCACGCCACCGCCCGACGAGCCCGCGGTGGCGCGCACGGACCAGCTTCTGGCGTTGAGCGCGCCGGAACCGTCCTACGCGCAGCCGGCGCGTGCGCTCACCAGTCGCAAGGCGCAGGCTGCGCGTAAGCCGAATGCAGCCCGCAAGGGGCGGCGCGCGAAGCAGCGCCAGCGCAAGGCCCGCAAGAAGGTCACGCTGCGGATCAAGGTCGTCGGGCCGGGCAAGGTGCGCGGCAACAAGGGCAACCTCCGCTGTCCCGGCAAGTGCCAAGCCCGCTTCAAGCCGGGGACCCGCGTGCGCTTGAAGGCCAAGCCAGCCCCGGACATGGAACTCGTCCGCTGGGGAGGCGTCTGCCAGGGCCAGGGTCATTGCATCGTGCGGGTGCGCCGCAACCGGCAAAACAGAGCGGTCGCCAGGTTCGCCGTTCCCGGCTGTCCGCTGCCCGAGACTCAGGACTCGGACTCGGACGGGGTCCCGGACTGCACCGAGATCGCGGGGTGGTCGTTCGGCGTCACCTCGCCCCAGGAGCTCAGCGACGACTCGCCGGCGGTCAGGCGCGAGGTCGACTCCGATCCGCAGAACCCAGACACCGACGGAGACGGCGTCCTCGACGGCGATGAGTACCGCCTGAACTCCGATCCCCGCGTGGAGGACACCGACGGCGACGGGCTATCCGACGCCGACGAGATCCACCGCTTCCATACACGCGCGAATCACGCCGACAGCGACAACGATTCGCTGCCGCCTGGAGGCGGCGCTCGCGAGCCGCGGCTCTTCGACAACAACGAGGTTCGCGAGCAGCGCTCGAACCCGCGCCTCGCGGACTCGGACGGCGACAGCGTGAGCGACTACCACGAGATCGTCGAGGAGAACACGAACCCGCGGATCGCGGATCTGCCGAACGTCGAGCTGATCGCCGTCCCCGGGCTCTCGCGCCCGCAGCTGGACCTCGACTACGAGGTGGAGGAAACGACCGGCACAGAGCAGGAGCGCTCGTCGACAACCGGCGTGACGACGGGCTCAGAGCAATCGTCGGAGACGAGCCGCGAGGCGACCGAGAAGTACGGGGTCGAGGCCGAGGTCGGGGGCAAGTGCGGCTTCGAGGGCTGCGAGGTGGAGGAAAAGATGAAGGTCTCGAGCTCCCACTCGACCACCACCGGCTCGCGCACCGAGTTCTCGAACAGCCGCGAGATGAGCCAGGAGCACGGCGAGATCGCCTCCCGGTCCGCCGAGCGCAAGGTCACGCTGAAGCCGACGGGCTGCATGCAGGTCGTGCTGCGCCTGCGCAACAGCGGCCCGGTCTCGGTGTCGGTCGGGAACCTCCAGGTGCTCGCGTGGACGCCGAGCGGGGACGGCAGCGGCGACTCGCGCCTGCTCGCCGCCCTGCAGCCGATCGAGGGCGACGTATCCCTGCAGGACTGCCCCGCGACCCAGCCCGGCTTCGGGCCGGTGGAGCTGGCGCCGGGGGCGCAGACCGACGTCGCGTTCGGGCAGCAGATCAACTCGCGCGTGATCATGGATTTCCTCGCGAACCCGACGTCGATCTCCTACGAGCTCGGCGCGATCACCATGACCGGCACGAACGTCGCCGGCCAGCAGGTCGACTTCCAAGCTGACGTCGCGACCAAGGTGCGCGACCGCACCGCATCGATCGAGATCAACTACGGCGACGGCACGCTTCACAGCATCGACGTGGAGGCCGTCACCCCGTTCAAGCAAGACGGCCATCCCGTTGGGGTCACGCTCGGCGAAGTACTGAGCGAAGGCCTGGCGGATCTCTCGCCTCAGTTCAGCGACGAGCCCGGCGAGAGGTCCCGCCTCCAGGCGCTGCTCAATCCCGAGACGAACGAGATGGTCGCCAACTCATCCGAGCCGGGCGACGGCGCCTGGAGCATCATCGGCAACGGCACCGGGATCGAGTCCGAGGAGACGCCCTGGCAGGACATCGTGCTCCAGCCCGGCGACGTCGTGAGCCTGCTGTACGCGCGCGACGCCGACCTGGACGGGCTGCCCGACGCCGTGGAAAGCGCGCTCGGCACGAACCCGCAGAGCGCCGACACGGATGGCGACGACGCGCGCTGCTCGACGCTCCCCGACCAGCCCAGCGAGCCCACCGACCCGGCGCCGGAGAGCTGGCCGCAGGGATGCCGGGCGGCGTGGGCGGACCTCCAGGACAACCCGGAGTCCCCGTACTTCGAGTCGTCCGACTACTTCGAGGCCAAGATCGGCTGGACCGTGCCGTTCGCGCGCGACGACCACAGCGAGTACCACGTCAAGTCGAGCCCGACCTCGTGCGACGCCGACGGGGACGACTCGCCCGACGGCCCGGGCACCGGCAACGAACGCTACGGCCCATGCCCCACCGGCCAGGGCCCGGAGTTCACGCGCCTCACCGACCCGATGCGAGCGGATACGAACGGCGACGCCCGCCTGGACGGCGACCAGCCGCTCCCCGATGCCCTGCGCGCGGTGCCGGTCGGCGGCCAGCTGCCGGTGCTCGTGCGGCGCTGGGGCGGCGCGGCGGAGTTGGCGGACACCGAGCCGATCGCGATCGCCGTGGACCACAACCAGCCGCTGTTCGACAACGACGGGAAGGCGGCTCCGGTGGACGCCTACGTCATCGGACGCGCCCCGGCGAACCGCGACGATGAGGTGATCCGGTTCGAGGGCAACCCGCGCGCGACGACGCCGATTCGGAACCCCGGCTCGTTCATCCCCGACGACGGCGCCTTCCCCGGGAACCCGACGATGACCGTGGCCGCAACCGGCCTCGCGGTGCTGCCCGGCTCGCTGGGCAGCGGCGATCAAGCGGGGAGCCCCGTGGTCGTCAACTACTACTCGAAGGATTCGACCGCGGACATCAACCAGACCGTCGGCGCCTACCTGACCTTCAACGGGACCACGAACGCGACGGACGACACGACGGGCGCGCCCGCGGGTCAGTACGGCGGATTCTGCGCCTGCTTCCCGCCGCCCATCTTCGCCCTCGGGACCGACGAGTCGAACATCGGCCACGGCCCGCTCGACTTCGCGACCCCATTCAGCATCGTGATCGCACACGGCTTCGCCAACAGCTCGCGCGAGTACAACGGGCTCGCGGACAGCACGGCCGTGCCGACGCTCTATCGCAAGGGCGATCCGGAGGCGAACATCTGGACGACCTTCGGCGACAAGCCCGCAACGGACCTGACGCTGGGGCCCGGGGTGATCTTCGACGCGAGCGGCATCGCGATCGACCGCGAGCACGGACGGGTCTACGTGGCGGATGATCTGAGCACCAACGAGGACGAGCTCGGTGGGGCGATCACGGCGTTCGACCTGGCCACGGGCGAGGTGGAGCGGTTCGCGAGCGCCGACGATGGAACCCTTGCCGGCCTACGCGGCCTGGCGGTCGACCCGACGGGCGACTACATCTACGCGGCGTCCGAGCACTGCAACGTGGTCTACAAGCTCTCGCCGTCGCTCTCCATCCTGGGGGCGATCGGCGGCTCCACCTGCGAGGCGGTCCCCGAGCCGAGCGAGTTCGCCACGCCAACGGACGTGGACGTCGACGCGGCGAACGGGCTCTGGATCACCGACGCCGGCAAGCAACTCGTGAGCTTCTACTTCTATCCGTTCGGGCCCTGAGGGACCGGGTCCTCGACGGCCGACAGGGCGTTGGCAAGCTCAGCCCTCCCGCTGATGCCGAGCTTGCGGTAGGCGCCGGCAAGGTGCGACTCGATCGTCTTCGTCGCGAGCACGAAGGTCTCCGCGATCTGACGGTTCGACATCCCCTGCGCGGCGAGGCTCGCCACCCGGCGTTCGGCCGGCGTGAGCGCGCCGGCTCCCCGCGCCTCCGCCCGCCGGGGACGTCCGCCCGCGGCCACGAGCTCCGCCGTCGCGCGCTCGGCCAGCACCGTCGCGCCGAGATGGGACGCGAGTCCCGCGCCGTCGCGCAGGAGCGCCCGAGCGCGCTCGGCCTCCCCTGCGGCGGCCAGGGCGGCGCCGCAGTCCACGAGCGCTCGCGCGTGCTCGAGGCGCGCGCGTGAGCCCGCGAGCAGCTCGACCGCGCGCTCGAGCTGGGCGAGCCCCGGCGCGCCTCCAACCGTGAGCCCGTGGACGCGTACCGCGGGGCCGAGCACCTCGGGCGCGCCGATCCGTTCAGCGAGCTCGACCTGCGCTTCGGCGAGCTTCAGCGCCTCGGCGCGTTCCCCGAGTTCAAGCAGCGTGAGAGCGGCAGCGCCGCGCCACGGCACCGCGGCGGGGGTATCCACGCCGAAGCGCCGCAGGCTCTCCCCGGCGAGCAGGAGGCTGTCGACCGCCTCCCGGAACGCGCCGGCCGCCGCGCGCAGACGCCCACGCGCGTAGAGCACCGCCCCACGCGTGAGGACGTCGGGAACCTCGCCCGCCATCCCAGCTCGGCGCAGCTCGGCCTCCGCCGCCGCGATCTCGCCGCGCTCGAGCAGCGTCTCGACGAGCGGCCTGACGATGAACGGCGGGCCCAGCTCGCGCTCCGGCACCAGCTCGAGCGCGGCCCGCAGGGACGTCTCGGTCGCGACCAGATCGCCGGCGTGCCAATGCACCTCTCCCTGGACCCCCAGCGCGAACCGCAGCATCGCCAGCTCCCCGCGCTCGCGGGTCGCGGCGATCGCGTCCTGGGCCAGGGTCGCCGCGAGATCGGTCCGCCCCGTGTAGGCGAGGATCAACGTGGCGGCGAGAAAGGCACCCAGCTCGCCCGAGAGCAGCGTCCCGCCGGCCACCGCGCGCTCCGCGAGCGCCTGCGTTTCCGCAGCTGGCGCGGAGCTGCCGAGCGACTCCGACGAGCGCTCAGCGAGCCGGATCCGGTGGGCCAGCTCGCTCGTGCGCCGCTCGGTATCCCGCTCGAGCTCGGCGCGCCGCCGCCTGCGCAGCTCGGGATCCTGGGCCGCGTAGTGGATCGCCTTTGCGCGCAGCTCTTCGGCGAACGCCGGCGCACTGGCCGCGAGGCGGTCCGCCGTGGACTCGAGCGTGGCGCACGCCTCCTCCACGCGCAACGAAAACACGAGCGCGAGCGCCAGCGCGACGGCGGTCTCCGCCCGGTCGGGGTCCTCGCCGAGGGCCGCGCGCAGGACGGTGATCGCTTCCGGGTCCCCGGTCGCGAGCAGCGCTGTTCCGAGGGCCGCGCGCATCTCGGCCGTGCGCTCTGCACCGGGAGGCTCCGCGAGCGCCCGGCGCAGCAGCCTCGCGGCCACCTCGGGCGAGCCCCTGCCCATCGCCAGCGTCGCGGCGTCGGCCAGGGATTCGGCCACCTTGGGATCGTGACGCGGCGGCAGCTCGAGCAGATGCGCCGCGGCGTCCTCGATCTGCCCCCGCTCGACGAGGAGCTCGGCCGCGGTCCGCAGGAGCCGTTCGCGAAGCTCAGCCGGGATGCTCGCTGTGATCGCGGCGCGGACCAGGGGATGGGCGGTACGGGTTGGCTCGTCAGCGCGCAGGAGGTCGGCACCCACCGCGCGTTTGGCGGCGTCGGCGGCTTCGGCGGGATCGATCCCCGCGATCTGCGCGAGCTCGAGGAGGCCACCCACGTCGCCAACGGTCGCGACCGTCTCGATCAGGCGGCGTCCGGCTCCGTCCAGCTCCGCGAGGCGCCGCTCGACCGACGGCGCAACGGCGGCGGCGCCAACCCGCTCGACCCAGGCGTTGGGCTGGCCGTTGACCGACGGCCCGGCCTGGTGCAGGGCGTCCGCCATCGCGCGGACCAGGTAAGCGTTGCCGCCGGTTGCCTCGCCGACCGCCGCGACGAGCTCGGGACCCGGGGACCACTCGAGGTCGGCGTCGAGCAGCTCGCCGATCGCGGCAAGCGTCAAGGCCGGCGGCTTGAGCAGGACGGCGCTGCGATCGTCGAGCAGCGTCGTGAGCAGCGGGCCGCGCTCGGCCGCGGGCACTGGCCGCGCGGCGAGTACGAGCGCGACGGGCGCGCGGGAGAGATGCCGCCGGAGCTCGACCATCGCGCGCAGCGAGCCCGGGTCGCTCCAATGGACATCGTCCACGGCGACCAGCACCGGCGCGACGCTGGCCCGCTCGATGATGCCCTGCGCTACGCGCGCCGCCACCGCCTGGGGTTCCCCGCGCGCCGAGGCGGCCCCGATGCCCTCCCAGGACGCGGGGCCGACGAGGTCGCGGGTCACGCCCAGGGCGACGTTTGCCGAGAGCTCCGAGGCCTCCGCCGTGAGCAGCTGCATGCCGAGTTGCGAGCCGCGGCGACACGCGGCAGCGAGCAACGCCGACTTGCCGATGCCCGCGGGCCCCTCAATGAGGACGCGGCGTCCCTCGCCCGCTACAACCCTCTCCAAAGCGCCCTCGAGCCTGGCAAGCTCCGGCTCGCGCTCGAGCAGCCGCACCTCATCCCCGCCGAACGGGGCTTCCACGGCGCTCAACCCCTGCCCCGAATCGTGCGCTGGGCGTTTATTCCCCGACCTCCTTCGGGAGCCGCACCGGACCGCGGCCGATTCTACGCGGCTGGTTACTCATCGCGCCGGCAGGTTGTTAACGTGCCGCGGCGGTCGGGGGGTGGTCCGGAAGCGCAAGCTTCCACGACTCGTGACAGGAGGACATCTGTCTATGCGAATCCCGCGCGCGATTCCACTGGTTCTCGCGCTCGCCCTCACCGCTTTCGCCGGTACGACCGCCGCGGCGCCTTCGACGGCCGAAGCCGCCTACGGCGCGATCGCCGTCAACCCCAAGACCGGGGCAGCGGGCGGAAGCTGGGGCTACCCGACGAAGAAGAAGGCCAAGCGCCGCGCGAAGCGTGAGTGCACGGGCCGCTGCAAGGTCGTGGTCTGGGTCCGCAACGGCTGCGCCGCGGTCGTGCACGCCCGCGGCCGCTACTTCTGGGGCATCGCCCGCAAGAAGCAGACCGCGATCAAGCGCGCCCGCAGGGTCGCCAAGCGCCGGACGGGCGCCAAGCATCCGCGCCGCGTCGGTTGGGTCTGTAGCGGTTAGCCATGGCCATCGAGCGGGCCGTACCGAACATCAAGACGGACAGCGTTGCCGAGACGCGCGAGTTCTTCGAGCGCCTCGGCTTCAGGGTCGTGATGGACCTGGGCTGGATCGTCACCGTCGCCTCGCCTGACAACCCGCGGGCGCAGGTGAACATCGTGAGCGACGACGCAGCGGCCCCTGGCATCTCGGTCGAGGTCGACGATGTCGACGCCGTCCATGCGGACGCGACCGAGGCGGGGCTCGAGATCGTCTACCCCCTTCGCGATGAGGAATGGGGCGTGCGGCGCTTCATGCTGCGCGCCCCGAGCGGCACGACGGTGAACGTGGTGTCGCACCGCGGCGATTAGCCGCCGGACAGGTACGCCGCTCGAAACACGCGCACGGCCTCGTCGGCCCAGCGGTCGAGCTCGTCCTCGGAGAACCGGACCCGCGGTTCGAACATCGCGCGGTTGATCGGGATCGAGAGGACGAGCCAGTTGAACTGCTGGGCCGCGAGGCCGGCGTCGTTCACGGCGAGCAAACCACGCTCGCGCAGCTGCTCGAACATCGCCGTGAGGGCCTCGATCGTCCGGCCGGGCCCGCGCTGCACGAAGACGCGGCCCAGCTTCGGGAAGCGCCCCACTTCGCCGATCACCAGGCGGCGCAGCTCGATCAGCCGGGGCTCGCGGACGACGCGGACCAGCCGCCGCGCCAGGTCGCGCAGCGAGGACTCGACGTCATCCACGTCGTCCACCTCCGCGCTCAGCTCGAAGAACGGCTCGCCCACCTGATCGATCGTCCGCAGCACGATCTCGTTGAAGAGGGCCTCCTTGCCGCCGAAGTGCTCGTAGACGGTCTGCTTGGCCACCTTCGCCCGAGCGGCGATCTCGTCGACGCTGGTGCCGAGATAGCCGCCGCGCAGGAACAGATCCGTCGCGGCGTCGAGGATCGCCTCGCGCTTGGCGAGCGAGCGCTGCGCGCGGGCGCTTGAGCGTCCTGTGCGCTTCGAGTTCCGAGCGGCCATTGGGGTCCCTTTCGCGGCGAGCTTAGGCGGCCGGCGACGCCTGCCGCGATTTCGCTATTACTAGACTAGACCGTCTAGTCTAGTTCCTCGAGGAGGAAGCGATCATGTCCTTTCAGGCCTACCTCGACAACATCGAGAAAAAGACCGGCAAGACGCCCCGCGAGCTGATCGACGAGGCCAAGGCGAAGGGCTTCGACAGCCCGGATACCAAGGCCGGGACGATCGTTGAGTGGCTCAAGGAGGACTACGACCTGGGCCGCGGCCACGCGATGGCGATCGTTCACGTGATCAAGAAGGGCCCGGTGATCGGCGACAAGCACGTCGGGAGCGGCGGCGCGCACAACGACGAGTCGAACGTGCTCCACCTCGACGGCATCGCCAACCGCTGAGCCCTTCAGCGCTTGCGCATCCGCAGCAACCGTCGCCAGGTGGACGGGCGACGGGCGAGGGTGAGCGCGAGCGGCATGGAGTCGAAGTACGAGACGCGCTCGCTGGCCAGGCCGTCGGCCCGGAGGACGAAACGGTCCACGGCGCGCCAGGAGATCGGCTTGCCGCCGGCCGTACCGGAGAGCGTGAACTCGATGAGGACCCCGTCGTCAGTCGCGCCCCAGCTGTGCACCCGCGCCGTCAGGTCGGGAATGGCGGCGAGCAGTTCGGCGAAGACCCGCTGCCCTTCGGCGATCGTGTGCGTCGTGGGCGCCAGCGGGGCGACCAGGCGGACGTCGTCCGCCAAGACCTCCGCGAGCCGCTCCGGCGTCGGCGCCGCCCAGTACGACGCAAAGCGCTCCACGAAGTCCGCGGCCGAGTGCTGGCCTGGGGCGCTCATTCGGACTCCGCGATCACGTCTGAGCCGGGCCGCGCGCGCTCGTCGCGGCGCTTGATCAAAAGCCACTTCGGTGGCTTCGCGCTCGTGCGCTGGAGCGCGAAGCCGCCGCTGAGGCGCTCCCCGTGCAGCACGAACACGGCGTGGCCACGCTCGATCGCCTCGGGCCACGGCACGCGCCCGCCCTGCTCGTAGGCGCCGGAGTCCCAGAGCTCGAACTCGCCCGGTTCCGGCTTGCTCGGCTTCGCTTCGAACGCCATGCGCTTGTCGGCGGGATCCATCGACGGGCCCTTCGGCAGCGTCCAGGCCCG
The DNA here is from genome assembly GCA_965652565.1 of uncultured bacterium. Taxonomy (GTDB): domain Bacteria; phylum Actinomycetota; class Thermoleophilia; order Solirubrobacterales; family 70-9; genus RSA11. Next base: position 7,094 of record CBFGWL010000051.1, on the reverse strand, counting down.
GGGCTCGCCGTCCACCTGGAGCTGCAGCTCGAACCCGCTGCGCCCAGCCCGGCGCAGCACGCGAAAAGGGCCCGCGGGCACGCCGCGGATCGCGAACTGCTCGTGGCCCTCGACCTTGACCGGCTCGACCGCGCCCGCCGGATCGCCGCCCACACCGAGCCGCTCCTCGAGCGCCGCGACTGCGCCATCGGCGCCCTCCGCGTGGATCGAGAGCGCGCCCTGCTCACCCTCGCGGACCCAGCCGAGCACGCCGAGCTCGCTGGCGATCTCGACCACGTCCTCGGGGCCGCGCCCGGCGCGCGCCTGCGCGCTCAGGGTGATCCGCACCGCGCCTGTGGCCTTCGAACTCGCGCCCACGCGCGCAGGCTAAACGACGCCCGCGACGGGGCCGTTCGCGCGGCCTACTCGCAGCCGAGCCCGTCGCCGTCGCCGTCGAGGCGATGCGGGTCCGCGCCGGTGACCTTGACGGTGCGGCCGATGTCGGCGCAGTCCAAGTCAGGCGGGTACGTCGGCACGCACGGGCTGTAACCGGGCTCGCATCCGGCCCCTCCCCCGCGGCCTCCCCCGCCGCGGTTGCCGGCGGGCGACGCCTCGTTGCGCGGCGGGGCGCCTCCCGCGGGCGCGTCGGGGTCGCCGCCGCACGTATCGCTCGCCCACAGCCCCCGGCCCGCCGCGCGCGCCTTGGCGGCCAGGCGCCTAAAGAGGTCGGCGAACTCGACGTTCGGCGGGATCGTGAGGGTGACCGCGTAGCCCTCCTTGACGAGCGCGGCGTTGAAGAAGGTCCCGCCGCTCAGCCACAGGTAGATGAGGTCGCGCCCATAGCGGTCGGTTTCCTCGACGCCGTGGCGGTAGTAGACGGTGTCGCCGGGACTCAGCAGCGATTTGGCGAAGTCCGACGCCTCCGCCCCGTAGCACTCGGCCCCGCCGTAGACCTCGGGCGTGTCCACGCCGATGATCCGCGCGGCGCCGATGTCCGCGAGCTTCACCGTGTCCCCGTCGGTCACCTCGACGACGGTCGTGCGCGTGGCGTCACCGGGGATCCCGGGCGCGCGCCCGGACGCGGGGCGATCCGGCTTCGGCTTGCGGTCCCGCTTGCGCTCGCGCGCCCGCGAGCGGCGCTCCTTCGCGGGGCGATCCGGCTTGGCGGCCGAGGGCGCGGCGCGGTCGCGCTCGCCGGACTCGCTGCCCTCGTCGCAGCCCGCGAGCGCAACTGCGAGCGCCGTCAGCACACACAGCGGCACCAGCCATCCTCGCGTTCTCGGTCGCAGTCGTCGCATCCCCTCGGTTCGGTCGCCTCCAGCGGACGGCTTCTGACCGTAGCCATCGGCCGCGACGGCCACGCGCGAATTCGGCATTTCGTGGGATCAACCGTCGAGATCACGAACTCGCGACACCATCCGCCGCGACTTCGGGATTCAGTGGGATCAACCGTCGAAATGACGAAGTCGCGGCGCGGGGCTCAGCGGGCGTCCTCGAGCAGGAGCGCCCGCAGGCTCTCGTGCTCCTCGCGGCAGGCCGGGCATCCCTCCAGGTGCGCGGCCATCCCGGGAATGCGATCGTCCGCCGGCTGGCCGCCGAGCTCGAGCTCCACGTAGCGGTCGAGCAGCTCGAAGCACTCCTCGCAGCTCACCTCCGGGCCCTCGGGCCCGAGCAGGCGCGCGAGCGCCTCGGCGGGTCGGGGCGCTTCGCTCACGACGGGACCTCGGTCCCCCCGGCCTCGGCGGCCAGGACCCGCCGCAGCTTCCGGCGGGCGTCGTGCAGGGCCTTGTAGAGCGCGCCGCGCGTCGTGTTCAGGCGCTCGGCGAGCACGTCGATCGGTACCTCGTTGAGCGCCAGGGCGACGAACACCTCCCGCTGGTGCGAAGTGAGCGCCGAGTCGATCGCGGCCTTCAGGCGATGCAGTTCCTCGCCCTCGCCGGGCGCGGAGGCCGCTCGCTGTCCGAGCGAGTCCCAGGCCTCGGGCGTGACGAGGACCTCGCGGTCCTGCCACGCGCGCCGGCGCAGCTTCACGCCGGCCTCGACGATCGCGAACTTGTAGGCCCATGTCGTGAACCGGCTCTCGCCGCGGAAGTCGTCGAGCTTGGCGAGCACGGCCATCATCGCGTCGTCGGCGGCCTGCATGGCGATGTCCTCGAGCTCCTCCCCGCGCACGTGCGCCAGCGCGCCCTGGCGGCGGCCCAGCTCGAAGCGACTGGCACGGACCATGAGGCCGTGGAGCCGGGCGAGCGCGTCATCACGCTCGGGGCCGCCGGGACGAAGGTTGCGCACCCACCACTGCGCGGTCGGCTGTTCGGCCGCGGCGGACGCCGGTGGATGCGGGGAGGCGTCGCCCACGGGGCGAGCATAGACCTGGTTCGCGAGCGCCGGTGCGCGCAGGATCCCGGCGCGGCGCCGACCGGCGGCCTCTGCTTGGGGCGCCACGCCCTCATGACTCCTCGGCCAGCTCCCCCAACGGCGTCTCCGGGTCGCGCAGCGCGTCGCGCGAGACGACCCGTCGCGAGCGGATCAGGGCTTGGATCGAATCGTTGACGTCCCAGATGTTCACGTTCATCCCGGCGAGCACCCGCCCGTCGGCCAGCCAGAACGCGATGAACTCGCCTTCCCCCGGATCGCCGCGCAGCACGACCTCGTCGAAGCTCGCCGCGAATCCCGCGTACTCCATGCCGACGTCGTACTGATCGGAGAAGAAGAACGGCAGGCGGTCGTAGCTCGCCGGCTTGCCCAGCATCGACCGCGCGGCGGTCTCGGGCTGGTGCAGGGCGTTGGCCCAGTGCTCGACGCGCAGCGGGTGCCCGTAGAAGGGGTGCTCAGCGTTGGCGACATCGCCCGCCGCGAACACCCCCGGCGCACTCGTCTCGAGGTTGGCGCCCACCGCGATCCCGTTGTCGATCGCAAGCCCGGCCCGCTCGGCGAGTTCCGTGCGAGGCGCGACGCCCACTCCCACCACGACCAGGTCGCACTCCACGCGCTCGCCGTCGGCGAGCTCGACCGCCTGCACGGCGCCGTCGCCGACGAAGCGCTCGACGCCGACGCCGAGGCGCAGATCGACGCCGTGGGAGCGATGCACGTCCGCGAAGAACTCGGAGGCGCGGCTTCCCAGGACGCGCTCGAGCGGCAGCGACGCCGCCTCGAGCACGGTCACCTCGGCCCCAAGCTGGCGCGCCGACGCGGCCACCTCGGAGCCGATCCAGCCCGCCCCGATCACGGCCACGCGTCCGCCACCCTTGATCGCCTCGCGCAGGGCGTCCGAGTCCTGCAGGTCGCGCAGGTAGTGCACGCCCGCCAGCTCGCCGCCCGGGAGCGGAAGGCGGCGCGGCTCCGCGCCCGTCGCCAGGAGCAGGCGCCCCCAGGCGAGGCGCTCGCCACCGGCGAGGACCAGCTCCCGCGCGGCCAGATCGATGTCCTCGACCCGGGTTCCCAGCCGCAGCTCGACGTCGTGGTCGTCGTACCAGCCCGCGCCGTGGACGCGCGGGTCCTCGCGGTCGGCCTCGCCGCGCAGGTACTCCTTCGAGAGCGGCGGGCGCTCGTAGGGGAGCTCGTCCTCCGCGCCGATCAGCACGATCGGGCCGTCGTAGCCCTCCTCGCGCAGCGCCTCGGCGCCCTTCGCGCCGGCCAGGCCGCCTCCCACGATCACGAACGGCGCGGCCATCAGCGCGTCCCTCCGCAAAGCGCCAGGAACTCCTGCCGGGTGCGCTCGTCGTCGCGCAACGCGCCGAGGAGGGCGGATGTGAGCGTGGCGGATCCGGTCTTCCGGACGCCCCGCAGCGACATGCACATGTGCTCGGCCTCGAGCACCACGCCCACGCCCCGCGGCTGCAGGGCCCGATCGAGCCAATCCGCGATCTGCGTGGTCAGGCGCTCCTGCACCTGCACGCCGCGCGCGAAGTAGTCGACCACGCGCGCGAGCTTGGAGAGGCCGACGATGCGCTCGCCGGGCAGATAGCCGACGTGCGCGACGCCCACGAACGGCAACAGGTGGTGCTCGCAGAGCGAGTGAAACGGGATCGAACGGGCGACCACGAGCTCGTCGTAGCCCCCGTCGTTGGGGAACGTCGTCGGGTTGAACGACGCCGGGCTCAGCAGCTCCTCGTAGACGTCGACCATCCGCCGCGGGGTGGCCCGGATCGATTCGGCCTCGACGTCCACGCCGAGCGCGGCGAGCAGCTCGCGCGCGGCGGCCTCGGCGCGGGCGCGATCGAGCGGCGGCGGCGCAGCATGAAGCGCGGCGTGCCCGGGCGGCTCGGCGTCGTCTTCCGTGTGGAGATCAAGGACGTCGGCGGAGGCAGGTTGAGAGATCGTCATACCCCGTTAGCGACGCCGGGCGAGCGGTTCTTACCTGCGGGCACCGCGCGCTGAGGGATCCCTCCTCGTCAGCCGTCGTCAGCGCCCGCGAGGCGTTCGAGAACGGTGAGCAGGGACGAGTGATCCTCGTCGCCCCGGCCGGCGGCGATCAGGGCGTTGAGGAACTGCGAGACGAGCGCGGTGGCAGGGAGCGCGACACCCGCCTCGCGCGCCTCGTCGAGCGCGATCCGCAGGTCCTTGGCGTGCAGGTGGGTGCGGAAGCCGGGCGTGAACTCGTGCTCGATGAAGTTGCGGCGGCGGACCTCCATGAGCTTGTTGGCGCCGATCCCGCCCGAGAGCACGTCGAGGAGCGCGGCGGGGTCGACGCCCGCCTTCGAGCCGAGCACAAGCGCCTCGCTGATCGCCTCGATGGTGACTGCCACGAGCACCTGGTTGCACGCCTTCGCGATCTGGCCGGAGCCGGCGGGGCCGAGGTGGGTGATCGTCGAGCCCAGCACCTCGAAGATCGGGCGGGCCCGCTCGAAGTCGTCGGGCTCCCCGCCCACCATGATCGAGAGGGTGCCGTCCCGTGCGCCGATGTCGCCGCCGCTGACGGGAGCGTCGAGCATTCCCAGCGAGCGCGCTCGCGCTGCGCCCGCGAGCTCGCGCGCGACGGCCGGCGAGATCGTGCTCATGTCGATCAGCAGCGCCCCCGGGGATGCGGCCTCGATCACCTCCGAGCCGACGGCGGCGACGTCGCTCGAGTCGGGCAGCATCGTGATCACGACATCGGCGGCGGCGGCGACATCAGCAGCGTTTGCGCCCCGGGCCGCCCCCTGCTCGACGAGCGCGTCGACGGGACCGGGCGAGCGGCTGTGGACGGTCAGCTCGTGGCCCGCCCGCAGCAGGTTCTCCGCCATGGGCCGGCCCATCACCCCAAGCCCGATGAAACCGATGCGCGTCACGAATGCTCCTTTCCTCGTCGTCCGTGCGCGCAACTCGTATCGCGATCACCGCCCGCGTGTCGGGCGCCCGGCGCGATGGCACACTTGCGCCATGCGCGTCCTCGCGATCATCCACCAACGCGACGCCGCGGCGGGCGTCTTTGCCGACGCGATCGAGCGCTTCGGCGCCGAGCTCGAGCGGTGGCACATCGCCGAGGACCCCGAGCCGTCGGGCGAGCCGCTCGGCTTCGACGCCGTCTTCACGTTCGGCGGCTCGATGAACGCCCACGAGGAGGAGCAGCACGAGTGGATGCGCGCGGAGAAGGAGCTCGTCCGCGCTCTCGTCGAGCGCGAGGTGCCGCTGCTCGGCGTGTGCCTCGGGGCGCAGCTGATCGCCGACGCGCTCGGGGGCGGGGCGCCCAAGGCGCCGCGGCCCGAGTTCGCCTGGCACCGCGTCGAGGTGCTCCCAGAGGCGGCGGGCGACCCCCTCGTGGGCCCGCTCGCCCCCGAGTTCGACGCGTTCGAGTGGCACCGCTACCAGGTGAAGCTGCCCCCGGGCGCGGTGGCGCTCGCGCGCAGCGCGGTCTGCGTGCAGGCCTACCGGGTCGCCGAGGCGCCGGCGTGGGGAATTCAGTTCCACGCCGAGGTCACCGAAGCGGACGCCCTCGAGTGGGTGGCGAAGTCGCGCGAGGATGCGGACTTCCGCGAGAGCGGCCTCGACCCGGCGCGCCTCGAGGCCGACATCCGCGAGCGCATGGGAGCGTGGAACGAGCTCGGGCGCGAGCTCTGCACCCGGTTCCTGCGGGTGGCAGCGGGCGAGCGCGCCCCCGCCTAGCGGCACGCGGGCGGCCTCAGGCCGCCTCGTCCTCGTCCTCTTCGTCTTCCAGCGCGTAGAGGCTCTCGGACGCGATCTGGCGCAGGCGCCGGTCCCAGAGCTTGATCTCGACGTAGATGTCGTCGCCGAAGCCGTGCACCGCGTCGACGGCGACGAGCGTGAAGCGGCCGTCGCGCACGGGCGCCTGGTCGACCACCTCGCCGTCGAGCTCGGCGGTCGCGGCGACGGCGCCGCGCACCATCGGCAGGCCCCAGATCAACGTCACGTCGCCGCCGCGGCCGGCCTCCGAGCGCCATGGGCCGATCACGTCGTCGGAGAGGTCGACCTTCCAGTCGGGGTTGTCGGCCGCGGTGATGTCTGTGAAGTCGGCGCTCGCCCGCAGGTCGACGGGTTCGCCGTCCTCGCCTGGGGCGTAGGAGACCCAGCCGAAGTATTCGAGCGTCACCGGCTCGCTGCCGGTCGGCGCGTCGCCCGGCACCACGGCCTCCTGCGAGGACCCCGTCGCCGGCACCCAGACGCGCCCACCCCAGGCCCGCTCGGGGAACCAGCGGATCGAATCGGGCGCGAGCGGCGAGCCCGCCTCGTCGGCGAGCTTCGCGCACGCCTCGGCGAACTTCTCGTCCAGGCGCTCCTTGAAGCGCCCCGTGGGCGGCCCCTCCTGGGAGGCGTCGGCGATGAAACGCGGAAACGGTCTTGCGATCGGCGGCATCGAGCGAGGAGCCTAGTGACCGTCGCATCAGATTGGGCTGGGGGCGGGGATGTGCGGGGGCGGCGCGTGGGTTGGTGGCGGCGTGGCAGCGGTGTGTGTGGTTGCGCCGGCGGGGGCGGCGCGCTGCGTCCGCGGCGGCGTGGCCGGGGGGTGTGCGGCGACGCCGGCGTCGGGGATGGGCGGCGAAGGAGGGGGCGGCATCGGCGTAACCGCGAACTCGCGAGGCCCCGGCCGCGCGAGATCGCAGTTAAGACGACGGCATCGTCGTAGGCGCGAACTCGCGGGAGCGCGGTTCACGAGTGCGTGGTTTCGACGATGGGGTCGT
>CBFGWL010000050.1:0-22155 GCA_965652565.1 uncultured bacterium | reverse complement strand
GCGAGTTCGCGATTCCTCCAATGCGATCCCCTCCTTCGCCGCCCTTCCCCGACGCGCCGCGCCACCACGCCGCTCGGGCGCTCGCCGCCACCAAGCGCAGCGCACCGCCGAACCCCCGCGCCTCGCGCGCCGCCTCGTCCCCGTCCGCCCCGCGTATGGTTGGAGCCGTGCGTGCGTTCGTCTGTGTGGTCGAGATCCGCTTGTATCTCGCCGACTCGCACGATCTCAAGGGGAAACGCAAGCTGCTGCACTCGCTGAAGGCGCAGCTGCGCAACCGCTTCGGCGCCGCGGTCACGGAGACGGACGGGCATGACACATGGCAGCGCTCGACGCTCGTGTGCGCGCTCGTCGGCGGTCCCGAGGTGGGCGAGCGTGCCGACGATCTCGAGCGCTTCGTGATGGGGCGGATTCCTGAGGGCTGCGCCTTCGAGCGCGATCTCCTGAGCCTCGAGGACATCCGCGGGTAGCGCCTGGTTAATCGCCTGCCGGCAGCTTCGCGGGTGCTCCGGGCCCGTCGGTATGCTGGCTTTGCCATGGCCACTGAGCGCATGAGGCGCGTCAACGAGGTCATGCGCGAAGTCGTCGGGGACGCAATCTCGAACGAGCTCGACGACCCTCGCATCGGATTCGTGACCGTGACCGCCGTAGAGACAAGCCCCGACCTGCGTTCTGCGCGGGTCTTCGTCAGCGTGCTCGGCGACGAGGAGGCGCGCGAGTCGACGCTGGCCGCGCTCAGCTCGGCCCACGGTGTGCTGCAGGCCGCGATCAACCGCGAGCTGCGCCTCAAGCGCACCCCGACTTTGAAGTTCGTCTACGACGAAAGCCTGGAGCGCGCGCAGCGCCTCACCGATCTCCTGGAGGACTGATGCCGGCGCCGATCCAGACACCCACCCAGGCGAGCTCCCTCGACGCGGTGGCGAACGAGATCCGCTCGGGGCACCGGTTTCTGCTGACGACGCACGAGGGCCCCGACGGAGACGCGCTCGGATCCCTGCTCGCTACCCACCACCTGCTCCAGCAGCTCGGCAAGGACTCCGTGATGTTCCTGCCGGCCAAGGAGTTCCCGCTCCCGGTCGAGTACCGCTTCCTGCCGCTCACCGACGTCTTCCACGAGGAGCCGGCCGACGTCGTCGACAGGACCCTGATCTTCCTCGACTGCGGGAACAAGGACCGCATGCCCGAGCCGTTCCTGCATCGCGACGGGGCCCGGATCATCAACGTCGACCACCACCACGACAACACGCACTTCGGCGCGGTCAACCTGGTGGACGTCGAGGCATCGTGCACGGCGGAGATCATCTGGCGGCTCGCCAAGGAGCTCGGCGCGAAGATCACCCCCGAGATGGCCGCGGCGCTCTACGTCGGCCTGATCACCGACACGGGCAAGTTCATGTACGAGAACACCGACGCGACCGCGCACATCATGGCCGCCGAGCTGATCGAGGCGGGCGTGAGCGTCGACGAGATCTACCGCCGCCTCTACGAGCGCGTGCCGATGGAGAAGATGAAGCTCCTCGCGCGCTCCCTGGAGAAGCTCGAGCGCTACGACGACGGCGCGCTCGCCCTCACCTATATCTCCCAGGCCGACTACGAGGACACGGGCTCCACCGAGCACCTCACCGAGGGGATCATCGATCACGTGCGCGCGCTCGAGGGCGTGCGGGTCGCGGCGATCGTGCGCGACAAGCCCGACGGAGGCCGCTGGGCGCGCAAGGTGAGCCTGCGCTCGAGCGACGGCGCAGTGGACGTCTCGGCGATCGCCCGCGAGCACGGCGGCGGCGGGCACCGGCGCGCCGCCGGCTTCGGCACCGACCTTCCGTACCCCGAGCTCGTCGAGTTCCTCCGGGAACGAGTCGCCGCCCAGCTTGGCTGAACCCACGCGCGACCTCGCCAGCGAGGGCGCGGTCGTCCTCGCCGACAAGCCGACGGGACCCACATCCCACGACATCGTCGCGCGCGTGCGGCGCGAGCTCGGCGTCAAACGCGTCGGGCACGCCGGCACGCTCGACCCGTTCGCAACCGGGCTGCTGATCGTCCTCGTCGGCCGGCCCGCCACGCGCGAGCAGGCGCGCTTCATGGGACTGCCCAAGACCTACCGCACGCTTGTGCGCCTCGGCGCGGTCTCCACCACGGGCGATCGCGACGGCGAGATCACGGTCACCGGGCGCGTCCCCGATCGCCTCGAGCTGCCCACCGGGCGCATCCGCCAGCGGCCCCCGGCGTACTCCGCCGTGAAGGTCGGTGGCGTGCGCGCCTACCGGCGGGCGCGCCGCGGCGAGGAATTCGAGTTGCCCGAGCGCGAGGTCACCGTCTACCGCTTCGAGGAGCTGCGCCGCGACGGCGACGAGGTGGAGCTCGAGATCGAGTGCTCATCGGGCACCTACGTGCGCAGCCTCGTGACCGACCTGGGCGACGCCTACTGCCTGGAGCTGCGCCGCACCGCGATCGGGCCGTTCACCGTGGAGGAGGCAGGACCGGAACCCATTCCGCTAGAAGAAGCTCTCGCTCGCCTGCCCTCGTCTGATTGAGTTCCCGCGATGCCGATCCAGGTGACGGACCTCTACGACGCCAAGCCGCGCCCGCGGCGGGTGGCCATCGGCACCTTCGACGGCGTGCACGTCGGGCATCGCCGCGTGATCGAGGGCGCCGACACGGTGCTCACCTTCGATCCGCACCCGCTCACGGTGCTCGCCCCCGACGCGGCGCCCAAGCTGATCATGCCGTTCACGGCGAAGCGTGACGTGATCGACGGCCTCGGCGTCCGTGAGCTCGTCGTCATCCCGTTCAACCGGGAGTTCTCCAAGCTCTCCGCGGAGCGCTTCATCGAGGAGATCCTCCTGGAGCGGCTGGGCGCCGAGCACGTCTCCGTCGGGGAGAACTTCCGCTTCGGCGCGAAGGCCAAGGGCGATCCGGCGATGCTCGCGGCGCGCAGCGAGTTCGAGACCCGCGTCGTGCCGCTCGTGGAGGTGGACGGCGAGACGGTCTCCTCGACGCGCATCCGCGCCCTCGTGCAAGCCGGGGAGGTGGAGGCGGCGATGCGCTGCCTGGCGGCTCCGTTCCTGCTCGAGGGCGAGGTGGTCGAAGGCGACAAGCGCGGCCGCGAGCTCGGCTTTCCCACGGCGAACATCGTCCCCGACGATCGCCTGGTCGTCCCGGGGCACGGCGTGTACGCGGGCTTCGCCAACGAGCACCCGGCCGCGATCCACGTGGGCGTTCGGCCGATGTTCGAGACCGGGCGAGGGCTGCTGGTCGAGCCGCATCTCATCGATTTCGAGGGCGACCTCTACGGGCGCACCCTGCGGATCGCCTTCATCGCGCGCCTGCGCGGGGAGAAGCGCTTCCCCTCCGTCGACGATCTGATCGCGCAGATGCACCGCGACGTGGACCAGGCGCGGCGGCTCTGCGCCGAGTTCCGCGGGCCGACCGCCGCGGGGTCCTGATGTCGCCGGACAACCTCGCTAACCTGTCCCGGCCGATATGAGTCTGACCGCAGAAAAGAAGCAGGAGCTGATCGCCAAGTACGGACGTTCCGAGGGCGACACAGGCTCCGCCGAGGTGCAGATCGCGCTGCTCACCGAGCGCATCAACGATCTCACCGAGCACCTGCGGACCCACCGCAAGGACCACCATTCGCGCCGCGGCCTGCTGATGCTGGTCGGCCGCCGCCGCCGGCTCCTGCGGTACCTCGAGCGCTCCGACCTGGACCGTTACCGCCAGGTCGTCGCGGACCTCGGGCTGCGGCGGTAGTCGCTCCCGCCAGCAGCGCCACGGTCGCAGCCCGTTGGGGCTAGCGACGAGGTCGCGGGTCTCGCGCTTACGGCCTGCCGCCCGGTGACGCGCCCGAACCCGGAAGCAGCGGACGCGGGTAGCGGACCAGTTTTCGGCGGTGTCTGCGTCAAGTAAGCTCCCATGCGATCCAAAGATCGAAGCTAAGTGGGTCGCCAACGGGCGACCGGAAGGAAACAAGGGAATACATGAGCATGTTCGATGTGAGCCGTGTCTCGGTCGAGATCGGTGGCAAGGAGATCTCGTTTGAGACCGGCAAGCTGGCTCGTCAGGCCAGCGGCGCCGTGGTGGTGCGCTCCGGCGACACGATGGTCCTCTCGACCGCGACCGTCGGCAACCTCCGCGACGTTGACTTTCTGCCGCTGACGGTAGATGTCGAGGAGCGCCACTACGCCGTGGGCAAGATCCCCGGCTCGTTCTTCCGGCGCGAGGCGCGCGCCGGCGAGAAGGCGACGCTGACCGCCCGGATGATCGACCGGCCGATCCGGCCCCTCTTCCCGAAGGGCTGGCACTACGAGACGCAGCTCGTCGCGACGACGCTGTCGGCCGACCACGACCATCCGTACGACATCCTCGCCATGAACGGCGCTTCCGCCGCGATCGCCGTCTCCGACATCCCGCTCGACCAGCACGTCGGCGCGGTGCGGATCGGCAAGCTGCACGGCGATTTCGTGGTCAACCCCGGCGAGGAAGACTTCGAGGACCTCGAGATGGACCTGATCGTCTCCGGCACCGAGGAGGCGATCCTGATGGTCGAGTGCGGAGCCCGCTTCGTGAGCGAGGCCGAGGTGCTCGACGCGCTGGATATCGCTCACGGCGAGATCCGCAAGATCGCCGGCGCGATGCGCGAGCTGGCCCAGAAGGCCGGCAAGCCGAAGCGCGAGATCGAGGTCCCGCAGGTGGACGAGTCCCTGGTCGAGCAGATCCGCGCGCAGTTCGGCGCGAAGCTCGACGAGGCGACCCAGGTCCAGCAGAAGCTCGAGCGCCAGGATGCGATCGACGCGGTCAAGGAGGAGGTCCTCGACGCGCTCGCCCCCGAGAGCGAGGAGGAGGGTGCCGTCGAGCGCCGCACCGAGGTCGCGCGGGCGTTTGCGAAGCTCGAGAAGGACATCATCCGGCGGCGGATCGCTGTCGAGAAGAAGCGTCCCGACGGGCGCGCCCAGGACGAGATCCGGCCGATCGAGACCGAGGTCGACGTCGCCCCGCGCGTGCACGGTTCCGCGCTGTTCACCCGCGGCGAGACGCAGATCCTCTCGAGCGTTGCGCTCGGCACGACGCGGATGGACATGAAGATCGACAACCTGAGCCTGCAGGAGTCGAAGCGCTTCTTCCATCACTACAACTTCCCGCCCTACTCGGTGGGTGAGGCCGGGTTCATGCGCGGCCCGAAGCGCCGCGACATCGGGCACGGCGCGCTCGCCGAGCGGGCGCTTGAGCCGACGATCCCGGCCGAGGAGGACTTCCCGTACGTGATCCGCGTGGTCTCGGAGACGCTCGAGTCGAACGGCTCGTCGTCGATGGGCTCCGTGTGTGCGTCCTCGATGGCGCTGCAGGCGGCTGGCGTGCCGGTCTCCGATCCGGTCGCCGGCGTCGCGATGGGCCTGATCAAGGAGGGCGACGACTACATCGTCCTCACCGACATCGCCGGCGTCGAGGACCACCTCGGCGACATGGACTTCAAGGTCGCCGGCTCCGCTGAGGGCATCACCGCCCTGCAGATGGACATCAAGATCACCGGCGTCACGTTCGACATCCTGCGCGACGCGCTCGAGCAGGCGCGCCGCGGCCGTCTCTTCATCCTCGACAAGATGGCCGAGGCGATCGACGGGCCGCGCGAGCAGATGTCGCCGTACGCGCCGCGCATCGAGTCGATCAAGATCGATCCCGAGAAGATCGGCGCGGTCATCGGCAAGGGCGGCGAGACGATCCGCGGCATGCAGGAGGAGTTCGAGGCCGAGATCGACATCGACGACGACGGCACCGTCCGGGTCTACGCGCCCACGGGCAAGCAGGTCGAGGCCTGCATCGCGCGCATCGAGTCGATGACGAAGGAGGCCGAGGTCGGCGACCGCTTCACCGGCAAGGTCGTGAAGACCACCACCTTCGGCGCGTTCGTCGAGCTCACCAAGGGCACCGACGGCCTGCTTCACATCTCGAACGTGAAGCCGGGCGAGCGCGTGAACGCGGTCGAGGACGTCCTCAGCTCGGGCGACGAGATCGACGTCACGGTCGTCGAGGTCGATCGCGAGCGCGGCCGGATCGGCCTGCGCCTCTCGGACGACCCGTCCATCCAGGGCAAGTCGCCCCAGGAGCTCTCGAAGCTCGGCACCGGCGACCCGACGATGGGCGGCGGCGGTGGCGGCCGCGGCGGCAACGGCCGCGGCGGACGCGAGCGCGAGCGGCTCGACGGCGGTGGCCGCCGCGGGCGTGACCGCGAGCGCGGGCGGGGCGGCCGGCGCCGGTAGGCACCGTGGAACTGCCCGAGAACGTCGAACTAACGGAGCTCGATAGCGGCGTCCGAGTGATCACCGAGGCCGTGCCCTCGGTGCGCTCGGTCGCCCTCGGGATCTGGGTTCGCACCGGCTCGCGCGACGAGGGCCCCGGGCAGGAAGGCGTTTCGCACTTCCTGGAGCACCTGCTCTTCAAGGGGACGAAGCGCTACTCGGCGATCGAGATCTCCGAGCTCTTCGACGGGATGGGCGCTGCGGCCAACGCCGCGACCAGCAAGGAGTCCACGCACGTCCACGCACGGTTCCTCGACGAGCACACCGACCGGGCCTTCGATCTGATGGCCGAGATGGTGCTCGGGCCGACCTTCCCGGAGGTCGATTCCGAGCGCCAGGTCGTGCTCGAGGAGATCGCGATGTACGAGGACGAGCCGTCCGATCGCGTCCACGACTTCCTCGCCGAGGCGATCTGGGGCGATCATCCGCTCGGCCGCCGCGTGATCGGCAACGCCGAGGTGATCGCCTCGATTCCCGTTCCCGAGATCCAGGCGTATCACCGCGAGCGCTACGCGGGGCGCAACCTCGTCGTCGCGGCCGCGGGCCACGTTGATCACGCGCACATCCGCGACCTCGCGGAGCGGCTCCTGAGCCCCGCCGCGGGCGGCGATCCGGGCGTGGGGGACGCGACCCCCGACCCGACGCCCCGGCTGCGCTTCCACAGCAAGGACACCGAGCAATACCACATCTGTTTCGGCGCTCCGGGCATCGCCCGCGGCGACGACCGGCGCTTCGCGCTCTCGGTGCTCGACTCGGCGTTCGGCGGGTCGGTCTCCTCGCGCCTCTTCCGCGAGGTTCGCGAGAAGCGCGGCCTGGCGTACTCCGTGGGCTCGTACGCCGAGCAGTACCTCGACGGCGGGACCGTCGCCATGTACGTCGGCACACGCGAGGACAACGTCACCGAGGCGTGCGAGATCATCGGCCGCGAGCTCGCCTCGCTGCGCGATGAGGGGATCGCCGGCGATGAGCTAGACCGCGCCAAGGAGCACGTGAAGGGACGGATGGTGCTGAGCCTCGAGTCGAGCGCCGCGCGTATGTCCCGTATCGCTCGCGCCGTGCTGTTCGGCCTGCCCGTCCTGTCGCTCGACGAGATGCTCGAGCGCATCGAGGCGGTTACCGCCGAGGACGTCGTCGAGCTCGCGCGCGAGTTGTATGACCCGCAGCGCTTCTCCGCTGCGTGCATCGGGCGCGACGAAGACCGTTTCCGGGCCGCGACCGGGGCCGTTTCCGAGGCCCTCGTCGCCGGCTGATGCTGGACCCTGAGGTGCGCTTGTGATCCGCGTAGTCGTATCCGGAGCGAACGGGCGCATGGGCGCGACGACCTGCGAGGCGGTCGAAGGTGCCGAGGACATGGAGTTGGCCGGCCGGGCCGACCCCGCGCTCGGCACCGCGCTGGGCGAGCTGCTCGGCGAGGCCGACGTGGTCGTCGATTTTACGACGCCCGACGCTGCTCCAGACAACGTCCGAGCCTGCCTCGAGGCCGGGGTCCACGCGGTCGTCGGCACGACCGGTTTCGACCTCGAGCCGCTGCGCGAGGCCGCCGCGGGCGGCGGCGCCAACGTGCTCGTCGCGCCGAACTTTGCGATCGGCGCCGTGCTCATGATGCGCTTCGCCGCCGAGGCCGCCAAGCACATGCCGGAGGTGGAGATCGTCGAGCTGCACCACGATCGCAAACTCGATGCCCCGTCCGGCACCGCGAAGCTGACGGCCGAGCTCATCCGCGAGGCCGGCGGGAACCTGCACGAACCGATCCACTCGGTCCGTCTCCCGGGCCTGGTCGCACACCAGGAAGTGATCCTCGGCGGGGAGGGGCAGACGCTCACCATCCGCCACGACTCGATCGACCGCCGCTCGTTCATGCCGGGGGTCCTGCTCGCCGTCCGGCGGGTGGCCGATCTTCCCGACCCGTTCACCGTTGGCCTCGAGAACGTCCTCTAAGCGAGCGGACGATGGGGGATAATCGGCCGATGCGCGAGATCTCCGGTGTGATCACGGCGATGGCGACGCCGTTCGCCGCCGACGGCTCCGTGGACGTGCCCGCGGCCCGGGCCTTGGCGCGTCACCTCGTCGCGCACGGCTCGCACGGCGTCGTGGTGGCCGGGACGACGGGTGAGTCGCCCACGCTCTCCGACGACGAGAAGCTGGCGCTGTTGGACGCCGTCCTGGCCGAGGTGGGCGACGACGCGACGATCCTGTTCGGCAGCGGTTCGAACGACACCGCGCACACCGTCGAGCTCACCGAGCGCGCCCGTAAGGCCGGCGCGCACGGCGTCTTGGTCGTGACGCCGTACTACAACAGGCCGAACGAGCGCGGCCTGCGGGCGCACTTCGCGGCGGCCGCCGAGGCCGCGGGCGAGCTGCCCGTCGTGCTCTACAACATCCCTTCGCGAACCGTGGTGAACCTTTCGCCGGCCTTCCTCGCGGAGCTGGCGGCCGAGATCCCGAACGTGGTCGCTGTCAAGCAGGCGAACAACGAGGAGCTGCAGCCGATCGACGGCCTCGACCTGCTCGCCGGCAACGACGATTCCTTCCTGCGCAGCCTCGAGCTCGGCGGCAAGGGCGGCATCCTCGTCGCCTCCCACGTGATCGGCGACGAGATGCGCGCTGTCTATGAAGCCGCGCTGGCGGGAGACTGGGACCGCGCGCGAGGGCTCGACGCCGAGCTGCGCGACGTGTACGCCGCGCTCGGCGTGACGACGAATCCGATCCCCGTGAAGGCCGCCCTGGAGCTCACGGGCGTGCTCGCCGACGGCCGCCTGCGCCTGCCGATGGTGCCGGCGACGGATGAGGAGCGGGCGCGGGTCCAGGCGGCGCTGGCGGCCCGCGGGATTCTGGCTACGGGGACAGCGTGAGTTCAAGCGTGACCATCCTCCCGTTCGGGGGGCTCGGCGAAATCGGGAAGAACATGAGCGCTTTTGAGCTCGACGGGCGCATCGTGCTCGTCGACACCGGCCTCATGTTCCCGACCTCGGAGATGCTGGGCATCGACCTCGTGCTGCCCGATTTCACGTCGCTGCGTGAGCGCGCGGACGACATCGAGGCGATCGTGCTCACCCACGGCCACGAGGACCACGTGGGTGCGCTGCCGTTCGTGTTGCGCGAGCTGAACGTGCGCCCGCCCATCTACGGCGGGGCGCTGACGATCGGCCTCGTGCGCTCCAAGCTCGAAGAGCGCCGTATCCGCGACGCCGATCTCAACGTGGTCGAGCCGGGCGAGCGGTTCACCGCCGGGCCGTTCGAGATCGAGACCATTCACGTGGCGCACTCGATCCCCGACGCCCGCGCCGTCGCTCTGCACACGCCGCTCGGCGCGATCCTGGTCACTGGCGACTACCGCTTCGACCAGACGCCGATCGACGGCCGGCCGGCGGACATCGCGCGCCTCGCCGAGCTCGGCTCGGAGGGCGTGCTGTGCCTCTGCGGCGACTCGACGAACGCCGATCGCCCCGGCGTCGTGCCTTCCGAGGCCACGGTCGGGCCGGCGCTCGCCGCTGAGTTCGCGCGCTGCGAGGGGCGCATCATCGTCACCTGCTTCGCGTCCAACGTCCATCGCGTGCAGCAGGTCATCGACGCCGCGGTCGGGCTCGACCGCAAGATCGCCCTGGTCGGGCGCTCGATGCGCAAGAACTTCAACATCGCGACGAACCTTGGGATTGCCCGGGCGCCCGAGGGCATGATCATCCATCCCAAGGAGATCGAGGATTACCCCGACCACAAGGTGATCGCGATCTCCACGGGCAGCCAGGGCGAGCCGCTGTCGGCGCTGCGCCGCATGGCCTTCAACGACCACCGTGACATCGAGCTGCACTCGGGGGACACGGTGATCTTCTCGGCAACCGCGATCCCCGGTAACGAGCGCGCCGTCAACGAGACGATCGACCGGATCTACGAGCTGGGCGCGCGCGTCGTGACGCCCGCGGACGCGCCGATCCACGTTTCCGGCCACGGCTCGCGCGAGGAGCTCAAACTGATGCTCAACCTGACGCGGCCGCGTTACGTGATGCCGTTTCACGGCGATCACAAGCGCATCCGCCTGCACGCGGAGCTCGCCGAGGCGGTCGGCATCGCTCCGGAGAACATCTTCCGCGGCCGCAACGGCCTGCCGCTCATCATCGACGAGAACGGCGCCCGCTTCGGCGAGGACACGCACGCGGGGATGATCTTCGTGGACGGCGTGGACATCGGCGACCCCAACGACGTCGCCTTGCGCGACCGGCGCACGCTCTCGTCCGACGGGGTGCTGATCGTGGTGGCCACGATCTCCTCCGACGACGGCGAGGCCGTCGCGCCGCCCGAGGTGATGTTCCGCGGCGTGCCGTTCATCGAGGGCGAAGCGGCCGCCGAGCTCGTCGAGGATCTCCGCGAGCTCGTGAGTGACGTGGTCGCCGACGCGGCCGAGGACGGCGTGCGCGAGAGCGCCCTGATCCAGCAGGACGTACACGACGCCGTGGCCGAGCTCATCTACGAGCGCCTGCGCCGGCGGCCGATGGTCCTGCCGGTCGTCGTCGAGGTCTGATCCCGCTCGTCAACCGGGCTGCTGCGTTTCCGGCTGGTGCCCCGGCGTGGACGCGGCGGCGATCCGTTGGCGCTGCTCACTGAGCTCGTCCAGTCGCTTGACGACGGCGTCGTAGATCGTCCCGCTCGGATAGGCCCCGTCGGGTCCGGGCTCGCCGGGCTCCCGGCCCGTGAGGATCGCGAGTGCATCGTCGACGTGCTCGACGGCCCAGATCGAGAAGCTTCCGTCCCGGACGGCCTGGACGACCTCATCGCGGAGCATCAGGTTGCGCGCGTTCGCCTTCGGGATCACGACGCCCTGTTCGCCGGTCAGCCCGGCGTGCCGGCACACGGCGAAGAAGCCCTCGACCTTCTCGTTCACACCGCCGATCGCCTGAACGGCTCCGCGCTGGTTGACCGAGCCGGTGATCGCCACGCCCTGGCGCACGGGGACGCCGGCGAGGCTGGTGAGCAGGGCGATGAGCTCGGCGCACGAGGCGGAGTCGCCCTCGATGCCCTCGTAGCTCTGCTCGAAGACGAGCGTCGCGCGCAGCGAAAGCTGGCGCTGGGTCCCGAAGCGCTGCGCCAGGTAGCCGGCGAGGATCAGAAAGCCCTTGTCGTGGATCGGCCCGCTCATCTCGACCTCGCGGTCGATCGCGACCACGTCGCCGTCGCCCAGCGCGGTCGTCGCCGTGATGCGGGTCGGGCGGCCGAACTCATAATCGCCGAGGCCCAGCACGGAGAGGCCGTTCACCTGACCCGGTTCCGAGCCGGTGACGTCGATCATCAACGTGCCGTCCGCGATCAACTCGCGGATGCGCTCCTCGACCAGGTTCGAGCGGTATATCCGCTCGTCGATCGCGCGATCCACGTCGGCGGCGTTGACGATCTCGCGCGCCTCCTTCGCCGCCCAGTGGCTCGCCTCGCAGATCACGTCGTCGATCTCGCCGAAGCGCGTCGAGAGCTTGGTCTGGTCGTCGGCGAGGCGCGCTCCGTGCTCGATCAGCCGCGCGACCGCGTCGCTGCCGAACGGGAGCAGCCCGTGCTCTCGCACCCGGTTGGCGATGAAGGCGCCGTAATGTCGGTGGCGGTCCGGCTCCCAGGGCATCTGTGTGTCGAAGTCGGCGCGCACCTTGAAGAGCTCGCGGACGTCCTCGTCGATCAAGAACAGCTGCTGGAAGACCAGGGGCGGGCCGATCAGCACGACCTTCACGTCGAGGTCGATCGGCTCGGGCTCGAGCGCGGTGATCGGCAAGGCGGTGAACTGGGAGCCGAGTGGCTCGACGGTGAGCCTGCGGGTTCTCAGGATCTCCTTGAGCTTGTCCCAGACCAAAGGCTGGCGCAGAACGTCAAGCACCTCGAGCATCAGAAAGCCGCCGTTCGCCCGATGCAGCGCCCCGGGCCGGATGTGGCGATGATCGGTGCTCATCGAGCCGAAGACGGGCTCGTAATCGATGCGTCCGAAGACGTTGTAGTACGTGGGATTGGTCTCGAAGACCACGGGCGCCCCGGCGTCACCCGCGTGGCTGACCAGGACGTTCAGCTCATAGCGCCCGAAGAACGCCTCGCGGGCCTGACGCGCCGCCGCCGCCATCGGCGCGGGCATCGGCGGCGCCCCGTCGGGCTCGCCGCGCAGATGCTGCAGGTTGGAGACCAGGTCCTCCCGGACGCGATCGAGCCATGCGCCGGCGGCCTCGACGTGCGAGAAATCGCGGCGGAGCTCGTCGAGGAGGTCGCCGAGGGCGAAGAGGGCGACCTCCCGGTCAAGCTCGGCGATGCGCTTCCTTCCCTCTCGCTCGATGTCGCGGATGCGCTTGAGCGCGGGCGGCAGTTCCTCGTCGAGCTCCTCGAGCGCGGCATTGATCCGGGCGCGCGTCGGGGGCGGCAGGGCGGCGAGCTGGTCGCGGCGCACCGGCTGTCCGTTCACCACCGGGATCGTGACGAGCCCGGCGGGCGTCACCTCGAGGGCGAGCCCCAGCTCGTTCGCGCGCTGGCGAAGCTCGCCGATCACCTCCTCGCGGCTGCGATCGACCTCCGCGAGCAGCTCGCGCTGGCGCTCCTGGTAGTGGTCGCTCTCGAACGCGGCCGGGATTCGCCGACGGGCCTCGGCGATCACCTCGCCGAAGCGCTGGGCGAACCGCCCGCCCTCGCCCGCGGGGAAACGAACCGCGAGTGGCTCGCGGGGCTCGTCGAAGTTGAACAGATAGAGCCAGTCGTCGGCTGCGGGCTGGGCGGCCGCCCGCGCACGCAGGTGGTTCTCGACGGTCGTGCGCTTGCCGGTCCCGACCGGCCCCGTCACGAAGACGTTGTAACCGGGCGCCTCGATCTCCAAGCCGAAGTCCAGCGCGCGCAGGGCGCGCGGCTGCCCGATCGTCTCCGCGAGCGGCTCGACCTCGGCCGTGGTCTCGAATCCCAGGCTTGCCGGGTCGCAACGGCGACGAAGCTGGTCCGGGCTGAGCGGCTCGACGCGCTCCACGGCCGCCAGCGTAAACAGTTGCGCGCGGCCGGGCAAAGGCGGGCATAAGAATGGCCCGCCGGGTCAGGGAGGGGGAACCCGGCGGGCCGTGCTTGGCTCAGTTAGGCCAATGCGCCCGCCGAAGCGTGTCTATGGGGGGAGACTCCGACGGGCGGCTTGTGTCTCGTCCGGTGGGGGACGATAAGGAACGAGTGTAAACGAACCCTAAAGGTTCGCTGAGACTTCCCTTGTAGAGCCCTCACGGTCGCTTTCGGTGGCAGGCAGGGTGACGACGAAGCGCGCGCCGCCGGCCTCCGAGCGCCCGGCTTCCACGCCGCCGCCGTGCGATTGGGCCACGGCGCGGACGATCGCCAAGCCGAGCCCCGTACCGCCGTCGCCGGCTACGTCGGAGGGCCCGGCTCCCCGGACGAAGCGCGAGAAGACCTGTTCCTCCATGCCGGGCGGAAGCCCCGGGCCGTCATCGGCCACCTCGAGCACGGCTGTGCCGTTGTGCCGGTTGAGCGCCAGCTCGATGCGGGTGCCGGCCGGGGTGTGCCTGATGCCGTTGTCGAGCAGGTTCACCACCAGCCGGTGCAGCTCGTCCGCGTTGCCGATCACCGTCGCGGGCTCCAGCCGCCGCAGCGCGAGCTCGTGCTCACCGGCGACCGGCTTCACCTCGGCGAGGGCCGCCTCGACCACGTCGGCGAGATCGAGCTCCGCTCGCTGTGTCGTGCGCCCCGCGTCGGCGCGCGCGAGCAGCAGGAGGTCGCCTACGAGCCTCCGCATGCGCTTCGAGGAGCGCAGCGCCGAGGCCACCATGTCGCGCTCCTCGCCGTCCTCGGCCGAACTGCGCTCCAGCGCCTCCTCGAGCAGCTCCAGGTTGGCCAGGATGCTGGTCAGCGGCGTGCGCAGCTCGTGGGAGGCGTCCGCGACGAACTCGCGCTGGGCCTGCACCATCTGCTCGGTCTCGCTGCGGGCCTCGTCGAGCTCGCCCAGCATCTCGTCCAGGGTCCGGGCGAGCTCGGCGATCTCGTCGTCGGTCTCGGGGCGCGGCATCGAGAGGGAGGGGTCCCGCGTGGACGCGATCCGCCGGGCGGCACTGGTGAGCGCGGCGATCGGGCGCATCGCCCGGCTGGCCACGGCGAGGCCGGCCAGGAACGCGAGCACGGTGCCGCCGAGCACACCGGCGCCGAGGAACAACCAGACGCGGTTGACGGTGCGCTCGACGACCGCCTTGTCGCGGCCGTACTGCAGGTAGGCCCTCGCCACGACGCCGCTCACGGGGACCTCGCGCACGGCGATCTCGTAGTTGCTGTCGCGGGGCTCCGGGGAGATCTCACCGAGGGCGTCCGCGCCCTCGGTCGCGGCGATCACCTCGCGCCCGTTCAGGACGATGCGCGCCTGAGCGGCGCTGGGCAGGGGGAGGTCGGCCACGTTCTGAACCGCTCGGCATCTGGGCGGAAAGGTCTCGCAATCGACGCTCAGTCGTGTCGCGAGGTCCGACGCGTTGCGAGCGACCTCGTTGCGGAAGTCGCTCTGCAGGCGCTGCTCGGCAAGCCGGCCGACCACCGCGGCGAAGACGATCAGGATCACGAAGGTGAGCAGGGAGGAGACGGCCGTCAGGCGCCAGCGCACGGGCCAGCGAGCGGGCGGCGGCAGCGAGGGCCCGGGCATTCCCCGCAGCCACGCCACCGGCTCAATCCTCCTTGGCGGCTCGCAGCACGTAGCCCGCGCCCCGCTTCGTGTGCAGCAGGCGCGGCTCGCCGCCCTCCTCGAGCTTGCGGCGCAGGTTCGAGACGAAGACGTCGATCGTGTTCGTCATCGCGAGCGGGTCGTAGCCCCAGACCTCCTCGAGCAGGCGCTCGCGCGAGATCACGATGCGCTCGTTGCGCATCAGGTACTCCAGCAGCTCGAACTCGCGGTTGGTGAGCTCGATCTCCCGGTCGCCCCGCGCGACCTCGCGCGTATCCGGGTTGAGCCGCAGATCGCCGACGACGAGGGCGGCGGCGCCCCGCGGCGGGCGGCGGCGCAGCAGGGCGCGCAGCCGGGCGAGGAGTTCCTGGCGCTCGAACGGCTTGACGATGTAGTCGTCGGCCCCGGTGTCGAGTCCCTCGACGCGATCGGAGAGCTCCGAGCGCGCGGTGAGGATCAGCACCGGGACGTCGCTTTCGGCGCGCAGGCGGCGCAGCACCTCGACGCCGTCGACCTTCGGCAGGCCGAGGTCGAGGATGACGAGGTCGGGCACGAACTCCGCGGTGGCCTCGAGCGCCTCGGCGCCGTCGGCCGCGATGCGGACGTCGTGACCCTCCTGGCGCAGTGTGCGCCGCAGCACGTCCGCGATCTCCGCGTCGTCCTCCACGACCAGGACGCGCCCCGTAGGAGATTCAGCTGAGAGCATCTCTACGGAAAGGGTAGGGCGCGGCGACGTCGAAGGATGGGCCGTAAATGTCGCGTGCACGCAAGACCGGCGCTCGCAAGAGCGCGACGCGCAAGCGCGCCCCGGCGCGCAAGAAGCGCAGTGGGGGCGGGCTGCGCGCTGCCGTCGACGGCCTTGAACAGCGCCATTACGACCTGATGGGGCTGGCCCTCGTCGCCGCGGGGGTCTACAGCGCGTTCGTGCTCTACCTCGACTGGGAGGGTGGTCCGGTCGGTGAGGGCATGATCACCGCGCTCGAGTACGCGGTCGGCAAGCTCGCCTACCTGGCGCCGATCGCCCTGTTCGCCGGCGGCGTCGCGCTCATCGCCCGTCCGATGCTCGAGGCGCGCCGCGCTCTCGGCGCCGGGGCCGCACTGATCTTCCTCGCGCTGGCACTGGCGCTCGCGGCCGAGACGCTGGGGCTCGGGCCGGACCGGCCGGTCCGCCACGGCTATTTCGAGCCGCGCTTCTACCAGACCCACGGCGGGGTGGTCGGGGAGGTCCTCTACTGGGCCTCCACACAGCTTTTCCAGCGCCTCGGCGCGCAGATCCTGGCCGTGCTGCTTTTGATCTGCGGCGTGCTGCTCGCGAGCGGTACGACGATCGCGGGCCTCTTCTCCGGGATGGGCGGCGCGGCGCGGCGCGCGCGCGAGTCCACGCGCGAGATGGCGCGCACGGTGCGCGAGACCGCGCCGATCGAATGGGGCGACGCGCCCGGGGACGAGATCCAGATCACGCGCGCCGGCGAGACCGAGGCGTTCGCGACCGAGGAGCTCGCGGAGCCCACGGAGGCGATCGAGCCCGCGTGGGACGACGACCCTGCCGAGGCCGAGGACGCCGCGGCCGAGGACTCCGCGACCACGAACGCCTTCGCGTACGACCTCGTGCACGGCGATGAGGAGCCGGAGAACGAGCCCGAGCCTGCGCCCCCGGGAGACGACGAGGACGTGGAGCTCACGCCGATGGGCAAGCGCAAGGAGGGGATCACCACCTCCGACGAGCTCGACTACACGCCGCCCTCGCCCAAGCTGCTCGAGCGCGGTAAAGGCGATCCGGGGCCCGACCCCCGCGACAGCGAGGCGACCGCGAAGGCGCTCTTGGAGGCCCTGGCCCACTTCGGCGTCGAGGCGCGCATGCTCGGCATGGTGAGCGGCCCGCACGTGAGCCGGTACGAGCTGCAGCTCGCGCCGGGCACGAAGGTCGGCAAGGTCGCGCAGCTCAAGGACGACCTCGCCTACGCGCTCGCGTCGACGGACATCCGCATTCTCGCCCCGATCCCCGGCAAGAAGGCGGTGGGCGTGGAGGTTCCGAACTCGCGCCGGCGCCTGGTGCGCCTGGGCGACATCTACGAGGGCCGGCCCAAGAGCTCCTCGCCGCTGGTCTCGTGGCTCGGCAAGGACGTCTCGGGCCAGGCCGTGTGGACGGACATCGCGCTCATGCCGCACCTGCTCGTCGCCGGCACCACCGGCTCGGGCAAGTCCGGGTGCATCAACGCGATCCTCTCCTCGATCCTCCTGCACGCCTCGCCGAACGAGTGCCGCTTCGTGCTCGTCGACCCCAAGCGAGTGGAGCTCAACCACTACGAGAACCTGCCGCACCTGCTGACGCCGGTGGTCACGAACCCACGGTTGGCCTCGAACGTGCTGGCGAACCTGATCGGCGAGATGGAGAGTCGCTACCAGGTGATGGGCGAGGCCCGCGCGCGCAACCTCGTCGAGCTCAACAAGATCCGCCGCCGCGCGGGCGAGCGGCCGCTGCCGCACATCCTCTGCGTGATCGACGAGCTCGCCGACCTGATGATGGTCGCGCCCGCCGAGGTGGAGGACTCGATCATCCGCCTGGCGCAGAAGTCGCGCGCGGTCGGCATCCATCTGGTGCTCGCCACGCAGCGGCCGTCGACCGACGTGATCACCGGCACGATCAAGGTCAACATCCCGGCGCGGATCGCGTTCGCGGTCGCCTCCCAGGTGGACTCGCGCGTGATCTTGGACCAGGGCGGGGCGGAGACGCTGCTCGGCCAGGGTGACATGCTCTTCCGCCCGATCGGCACGTCCAAGCTGCAGCGCATCCAGGGCGCTTTCCTCACCGAGGACGAGATCGCCCGCCTCACCGGGCACTGGGCCAAGCAGGGCGAGCCCGACTTCGACCAGGAGCTGCTCCAGGAGCGCAAGGAGGAATCCGGCGACGTCGGCGGCGACGAGTTCTCCCCGGACCAGGACGACCTGCTCGAGGACGCCGCACAGATCGTGGTCGAGAGCGGCACCGCCTCCGTGTCGATGATCCAGCGCCGCCTGCGCGTGGGCTACACGCGGGCTGGGCGGTTGATCGACATGCTGGAGCGCCGCGGGATCATCTCTGGCTACGAGGGCTCAAAGCCGCGCCAGGTCCTCGTCTCGGCCGCCGATCTGCCGCGGATCCTGGGTGGCGGCGACGCGCAAGCCGAGGGCGACGGGGCTGCCGAGGAGGCTCCCGAGCCCGTCGAATCGAAGTAGTCGGGGCCGGGCGCGGGTCACGTGCGGCGCTCGACTCGCCAAGATGAGGGCGTGAACAGCACCGGAAAGGTCGGTGGGACCGCGATCGGCGCCGAGCTCGTTCGCGCGCGCGAGGAGCTCGGCCTGGAGATCCGCGATCTCGAGGAGCGCACGAAGATCCGTGCCCGCTATCTGCGCGCCCTGGAGGCGGAGGCGTGGGAGGCGATCCCCAGCCCGGCGTACGCAAAGGGGTTCCTGCGCACCTATGCGAACGAGCTCGGCCTCGACGCCGAGGAGCTCGTCGACGAGTTCCGCCGGCAGGTCGAATCGCACTTGCCCGACTCCGAGCGCGCGTACCCGCTCGGCGACCGCGTGCTCGAGGGGCGCCGCCGCCGGGGCGGCTCGGGCCCCTCGAATCGCCTGGCGCCGCTCGTGATCGTCGCCGTCATCGTGCTGGTCTCGTTCGCTGGGATCGCGTTTCGCGACCTGATCTCAGGCTCCGAGGATTCGGGCCCGGAGCAGGGGCGGGTCGTCGCCCCCAAGGGCAAGAAGGGCGATCGGCAGCAGCAGGGCGGCGCCGCGGGCCCCTTTGAGCTGACGCTCGAGGCGAAGAACGACGTCGAGCTCTGCCTGGTCAAGGGTCGCCGGCAGGCGCTGATCGACGCGCAGACGGTGCGCTCCGGAAGCCGCGAGGGCCCGTTCACGGGCAAGGAGTTCCGGCTCGACGTGATGTCGGGCGGCACGCTGACGCTGCGCCTCGACGGGGAGCGCGTCCGCGTCTCCTCGCGCGACCCGGCCCGCTACGTCGTAACCGATCGGGGCGCGCGTCCCGCCGCCTATCCGCCGCGCCAGCGCGCGGGATGCCCGTGAGCGCCGCGGTGCGTGCCGGGATCGTCGTCACCGGCACCGAGGTGCTCACCGGCACGATCTCCGACCGCAACGGCCCCTGGTTGTCGGAGCGGCTCGGCGAGCTGGGCGTGGAGGTCACGCACATCACCTGCGTGGGCGACCGCCCGCACGACCTCGAGGCGATCCTGCGGTTCTTGGAGGCGGAAGGCGTCGATCTGATCGTCACCTCTGGCGGGTTGGGCCCGACCGCCGACGATCTGACCGCCGAGCTCGTCGGGCGCTTCGCGGGGCGGGAGCTGATCCTGGACGAGCGCATGGAGCAGCTGATCGGCGAGATCCTCTCCGGGTACACCCGCCGCCTGAACTGGGACGAGGAGGCGATGCGCGCGGCCAACCGCAAGCAGGCGCTCGTGCCGCGCGGCGCGACCCCACTCGACCCCGTGGGCACCGCGCCGGGCTTGGTCGTCCCGAAGGAGGGCGGGCCGGTCGTGCTCGTCCTGCCGGGGCCGCCGCGTGAGCTCCAGGCGATGTGGCCGGCGGCGCTGGAGGTCCCAGCGCTCCGCGCGGTGCTCGATCGCGCGGAGCCGTACGCCCACGTCACGCTGCGCCTGTTCGGCGTGCCGGAGTCCGAGATCGCGCGATCCCTCCGCGAGATCGAGGCCGGCGGCGTGGACCTCGAGCGGCTGGAGATCACCACGTGCCTGCGCCGCGGCGAGCTCGAGGTCGAGATCCGCCACCGGCCGGGGGCCGAGGCGGAGCGCGAGGCCCTCATCGAGGAGATCGCGAAACGCCACGGCCCGCGCCTGTTCAGCCGCGACGGCTCGACGATTGACGAGCAGGTGGCGGAGCTCCTCAAAGGCACGACCGTGGCGCTGGCGGAGTCGTGTACCGGGGGCGGGCTGGCTGCCCGGCTCACCGATCGTCCGGGTTCCTCGGCGTACGTGGCAGGCGGCGTGGTCGCCTACTCCAACGCGGCGAAGGTCGAGCTGCTCGGGGTGCCCGCCAAGCTGATCGAGGCGCACGGAGCTGTCTCCAACGAGGTGGCCGAGGCGATGGCCGACGGCGCGCTCGAGCGCTTCGACGCCGGACTGGGGGTCGGGATCACGGGGATCGCCGGCCCCGGCGGCGGCACCGAGGAGAAGCCCGTCGGCTACGTGTGCGTCTGCGTGAAGACGCGCGCGGGAGAAAAGCTCGCGCGCGATCCGGTGATCCCCGGCGGGCGCGGGGACGTGCGCGAGCGCTCGACGCTGCTCGCGATGCACATGCTGCGCCGGGTCTTGCGCGGCGAAGCGGGCGACGAGGGCGTGCTGTAAGCACCCCAGGAACGACGAAGGGCGCCCGGAGGCGCCCTGAAGCTCGTCGCTGTTGTCAGTCCCTTAGGCGGCGCGGACGTGAATCGCGCGCGGGCCCTTCGGGCTCGACTCGGTCTCGTAGGTGACCTGGTCACCCTCCTTGATCGAGCTCGAGGGATCGACACCGGTCTGATGCACGAAGAGGTCGCGGTCGCCCTCGTCGGGGGCGATGAACCCGTAGCCCTTCTCGGTGTTGAACCACTTGACTGTTCCGGTTGGCATAGAGCCTCCTGTAACTGATCTGCATACGCTGCCGTTTCGCCAGGTCCGCCCTGTGCGGGCGATCCGGACTTCCGGGCCGGTGGCTCTGTGCCTCCGTCAGCGGCACGAGTGACCGTAGCACTTACGGCGCCTCGTGAACACACGCATTACCCCGTGAGAGCCCCGGTAGTCATGCGCCCGGACCGGCTCACTCCCGATCCGCCCCCGCCACATCCCGCGCGCATTTGACGCATCCCGGGCGCCTAATCTCGCCGGGTGGCCCGCAATCCCGACCCTGAGCCGCGCGCCCGCCTGTTCGTCGCGCTCGACGTAGCGCCCGAGCTGCGCGCGGAGCTGGCCGACTGGGCCGCCGGCGAGCTCAACGACCCGGCCGTGCGCCTGATCTCGCCGGAGTCGCTGCACGTGACCCTGTGTTTCCTCGGCTCGCTGCCCGAGCGGCGGATCCCCGAGATCGAGGCGGTGCTCGCGGAGCTCGAGCCGCGCCCGATCCGGCTCGAGCCCCGGCCGCGGCTTGCGGCCAAGCCGCCCTCGCGGCCGCGGTTCTTCGCGCTGGAGTTCGA
The DNA here is from genome assembly GCA_965652565.1 of uncultured bacterium. Lineage (GTDB taxonomy): Bacteria > Actinomycetota > Thermoleophilia > Solirubrobacterales > 70-9 > RSA11. The sequence goes on along the minus strand of CBFGWL010000050.1, from coordinate 1,046 downwards.
GTCCGAGGCGGCCGTGGAGCTGCAGGCGGAGCTGAGCGCCGCGCTCAGCGAGCGGGGTCTATACGAGCCGGAGCGGCGCCCCTACTGGTGCCACCTGACGCTCGCCAAGGTCCGGTCGGAGCGCGGTTCGCGGCGTCCGCGCCGCGTCGGCGTCACCCCGCCGGAGCTCCCGGAGCGACTCGCACATACGTTCGGTTCTGTCCGAGTCGCTCTCTACCGTTCGAATCTGCGGCCCACGGGCGCGGAGTACGTCCCCCTGGCCACCCGTGACTTACCGAGGTGATGAAGAAGATGGCAGAAGCAAAGAACGCCAAGGCAGCTGAGAAGGAAGCCAAGGCACGCCAGGCCGCGCTCGACGCGGCCGTGACACAGATCGAGCGGCAGTTCGGCGCCGGCTCGCTCATGAAGCTGGGCGACGACGGCGCGCTCGAGGTCGATGCGATTCCCACCGGCGCGCTTTCGCTCGATCTTGCGCTGGGCGTGGGGGGTGTCCCGCGCGGCCGGATCATCGAGATCTTCGGCCCGGAGTCGTCCGGTAAGACGACGCTCGTCTACCACGTGATCGCCGAGGCCCAGGCCCGCGGTGGCGTCTGTGCGTTCGTCGACGCGGAGCACGCGATCGACCCGGTGTACGCGCGGCAGATCGGCGTGAACACCGACGAGCTGCTCGTCTCCCAGCCGGACTACGGCGAGCAGGCGCTGGAGATCGTCGACGTGCTCGTGCGCTCGGGCGCCGTGGACGTCGTCGCGGTTGACTCGGTCGCGGCGCTCACCCCGCGCGTCGAGCTCGAGGGCCAGATGGGGGAGACCCAGGTCGGTCTCCAGGCGCGGCTCATGTCGCAGGCCCTGCGCAAGCTCGCCGGCAACCTGAGCCGCGCGAAGACCGTCTGCCTGTTCACCAACCAGATTCGCGAGAAGATCGGCGTCAGCTTCGGCTCGCCGGAGACCCAGCCGGGCGGCCGCGCGCTCAAGTTCTACTCGTCTCAGCGCCTGGACATCCGCCGGATCGAGACCCTCAAGGACGGCACCGAGGCCGTCGGCAACCG
>CBFGWL010000049.1:0-22214 GCA_965652565.1 uncultured bacterium | reverse complement strand
TCGCGCTCGAGGAAGGTCTCGGACATGCCGAAGGCCAGCGCCGCGGCGAGCCCCAGGTAGGTGATCGCGACGAGCGCGCGGGTGCGGCCCGGAACCGCGTGATAGGCCCGCGCCTCCGGAGTGTTGCGCTCCTTCCAGCGCCGCCAGCTCTCGTACCCGCCGACGAGCAGGATGAGGATCATGATCGGGTTCGGGAAGACGAGCGTGAGCCCGACCAGAGCGGCGTAGCCCACCCACCAAACCCAGGGGCTGAGCGCAGCCATCGCGCGGCCGCCGTCCAGGGGGACGACCGGCAGCAGGTTGAAGAGGTTGAGGAAGAACCCGACGAAGGCGAGCGCTTGCCAGAACTCGTTGTCGGTGGCGAGCCACAGGCCCAGCGGCACGAGCGTGGCCAGCGAGCCGAACACCGGCCCGGCGAGACCCACGCGAGCTTCGGCGGCCGCGTCCTTGCCCATCGACTTGGCGGCGATCACCGCGCCGAGGAACGGAATGAACATCGGCGCGGAGGCTTCGACGCCCTCGCGGCGCAGCTGGATCACGTGCCCGATCTCGTGCAGGAACAGCAGGGCGACGAACCCGACGGCGAACGGCCAGCCCCAGATCAGCGCGTACGCGGCGATCGAGACGAGCATCGACGCCGACGTCGTGAAGATCTTGAGCTTGGGCAGGAGCAGCAGGATCGCCTTGCCCTTGGTCGCGAGCAGGACGCCAAGCGCGGCGATCGGGCCGCCGATGCGCTCGAGCCGCTGGCGGAGCGTGCGCTTGCGGCCCCTGCCGGGGTGGATCGGCTCGTAATCCGGGTCGTACGGGGGCTCGTATGTGCGTCGGCCGGCTTCCATTCCTCCAAGACACAGCCTAGGGACGGCGTTAACCTTGGTCGGGACATAGCCATGGGGGCGAACCAGATTCGACGTGGACTGTTTCGTTCCGGTGTTGCGAGTCGAGGACCCGGGGTTGGCCTCGTAAAAATCTCCCCGGAAAACCAATAAGTGCGGACTCTCATGAGTTCGCCCTCGCCGCCTAACAAGTAGTGCGAGGGAGTCGGCCCGGATAGCCCGCGTCCGGTCAGCCGGCTTCAGAAATGCGGGCTCACCCCACAGGTAGGACCCTCGATCTGAGGGGGACACCTCAAGGAGGGTGTGGCGCCGGGAACGTGCCCCGCGGATCGACCGACCCGGACGCCGAGATCAGACTCCGACGGGAACGCTCGTAGAGACATCGGGACCGCATCCGCGGACGCCGGGGCAGTGCCGGCCGCCTCCACTGCAAACGCCGGTCGCCGGGCCGGCGTTTTTGGTGCCTGCGCGTAGGATCGGCGTCCCCTTTCCCCAGATCGAAGGAGAACCAATGCGCAGGACAACCATCGCCGCCCTGGCGGCGACGGCGGCGGCCGTCGCGGGCGTCGCGCTCGCCACAGGAGTCGCGACGGGCACAGCGGAGGACGCGACGTCAGGGCCTGTCAAGCCCGCCCACGAACAGCTGGACCTGACCGCGAAGCGGGTCGCGATCCCCAGCGCCGGCGCCCCGGCCGCGCGCGGCCTGGCTCCCCGCGCCAAGGCCAAGAAGAAGCAGAAGCCCGTGCGCATCAAGTACTTCGAGACGCCGCGCTTCGACATCGGCAACGGTGAGGGCTGGGCGAGCCGTCTGCGTTGCCCCAAGAAGCACAAGGTGCTGAATGGCTACTTCGCCTCGGATGCGCTCGACGTGGCGCTGACCTATTCCGTGCCGATGAGCAAGCGCGCCTGGTCCGTCGGCGTGACGAAGTTCGGCAACCTCTCCGGGCAACCGAACCCCGCGGAGGCGATCCTGGGCATCGTCTGCGCGCAGAACGTACGCTGACCTAGGGACGCTCCAGGGGGCGGTCGCCGCCGCGAAGAGAGCGGCCGCCCCCTCGACGCACTTGCCCGTGCGGGGTGCGATTCTGCGTTCCGTGGCTCGTTCACGCGGGTGGCTGCTACGTCGCTATCGCAGCGAGCGCGCGATCTCCTCGAGCGCGTCCATGCCCTCCTGCATGCCGCCCTCCATGCCGGAGTCGATGATCGCGTCGCGCACGGACCGCTCGTGACACTCGACCAGGACCGAGAGCCGGGTACGGTCGCGTTCGGCGGCGAACGTCGCCGTGTTAAGCGTGCTGGGCTCGTCGTCGTCCGGGCCGGCCACGCCCGGCATCTCGTAGACCTCGGTCGAGACCAGCCGCTCGCCGGGGACGATCTCGCGGTACTCGCCGTGGAACGCGACTTCCTGCCCCTCGTTCGCGACCATCACGTAGCGCCAGCGGCCGCCCACGCGCAGGTCGATGTCCACGCTGGTGACCGTGCCGCGCTTGCCGCTCCACCAGCGCTTGACGAGCTCCGGAGTCGTGTATGCCCGGAAGACGAGCTCTGGGGGCGCGTCGAACTCCCGCTCGATCAGGATCTGCGTCTCGCTCGGCAGGGTGACCGTTGCCTTACCGCTGTGCGTCGTTGCCGCCATCTGGCTGCTCCTCTCGTGTGAGTTCCGAGAGCACCTCGTCGAGCTCGCCGAAACGCTCCTCCCAAGCCGCCGCGTACCCGCTGACCCACTCGTGAATGGGTCGCAGGGCTTCCGGGTTGGCTCGGTAGAGGCGGCGCCGTCCGTCGGTGCGAACGCGCACGACGTCGACCGCGCGCAGTACCCGCAGGTGCTTTGAGACCTGGGGCTGGGGGATCTCGAGTCGCTCGACGAGCTCGGAAACGGAGAGCTCGCCCTTGGCGACCAGATCCAGGATCTCGCGGCGCCGGGGCTCCGCGACCGCGTTAAAGACGTCGGCTGTCGTCGCTGCTCTCGCCATGCCCACGGCAATATATGCCGATATCAGAATATGTCAAGCGATTGATAAGGCCAGAGCCGCGTTTTCTCCGCGGGTCGAACGGGGTTTGTGCGAGCGGCGGAGCGGCGCCGTTGACATCCGTCTGATCGTCGGCTACGTTCCGGCCACTTCGCTGAACCTTCCCCTCGGGGAGGTTTCGAAGGAGGAGAGGATGGTTGTGGTTCGCGCTCCAATCAGGGGGGAGCGGGTACTCAGGCCAGCGGCTTCGCCATGCCATCCGGGGGCCGTGGAGGTGTAGCTACGCGTTGCGGAGACGCAGCGTGCGTCTCCGCGGGAGGGAGAATCGAATGAGGAGGAGTCTGGTTTCGCTGGTGGTGGCAGGCGTGGCTCTGCTCGCGCTCGCCTTGACGTCCGGGACGGCCGCAGCCCAGGCTCCGCCTTTCCAGAAGGTCCCCCTCATCGAGGACACCGAGAACCCGTTCGAGCTCGACATCGCGAACGACGGGCGCGTCTTCTACATCGAGCGCTGGGGCGATTTGCGCGTCTGGGATCCCGAGACCGAGGAGGTCGAGACGATCGGCCACCTCGACGTCTACACGGGCCAGGAGAACGGCCTCATGGGCCTCGCGCTCGCGCCCGACTTCGCGCTGAGCAACCAGCTGTATCTGGCCTACTCGGTCCCTCCCCAGAACACGAACACTCAGCGCGTCTCGCGCTTCACCCTCGACTCGCAGGGCCAGCTCGACCTCACCTCCGAGGAGGTCATCTACGAGTGGACCCATCAGCGCGACGAGTGCTGCCACTCCGCGGCCGCGCTCGAGTTCGGGCCCGACGGCAGCCTCTACATCTCCACCGGCGACAACACGAACCCCTTCGAGTCGGACGGCTACGCGCCCATCGACGAGCGCCCGGGCCGCGAGGCCTTCGACGCCCAGCGCACGTCCGCGAACACGAACGATCCAAACGGCAAGATCCTGCGGATCCTCCCGAACGCGAACGGGCCCGGCTACACGATCCCCGCCGGGAACATGTTCGAGCCCGGGGCGCCGCAGACCTTGCCCGAGATCTACGCGATGGGGTTCCGCAACCCCTTCCGCTTCAAGGTCGATCCCGAGACCGGCTGGGTCCTGATGGGCGACTACGGACCGGACGCCGGCTCGTCGAACCCGGATCGCGGGCCGCAGGGGAGCGTCGAGTACAACGTGGTCACCGAGCCCGGCTTCTTCGGCTGGCCGTACTGCGTGCGCGTGAACACGCCGTACATCGATTACGACTTCGAGACGCAGACCTCGGGCGCTCCCTTCGACTGCGAGAACCCGGTCAACGACTCGCCGAACAACACGGGGCGCACGGAGCTGCCCCCCGCCGTGCCGGCGACCATGTGGATGGGCTACAGCGAGCAGGACGAGCGCTTCCCCGAGCTCGGCACGGGCGGCGCGCCGATGGGCGGCCCGATCTACCACTACGACCCCGAGAACCCAGCGGAGACCAAGTTCCCCGAGGAGTACGACGGCAAGTGGTTCATCGGCGAGTGGAACAACTCGTGGATCAAGACCGTGACCCTCGACGAGGAAGGCAACGCCACCGCGGTCGAGGAATTCCCGGACCTCGGCTACCGCCGGCCGATGGACATGAAGTTCGGCCCGGACGGTTCCCTCTACCTGATCGAGTGGGGCGCCAACTTCGACGGCGGTCAGGCCGGCAACCCCGACTCGGGCGTGTACCGGATCGACTACGTCGAGCCGACGGGCCCGCAGGTCACCGCGAGCGCCGATCCGCGCCGCGGCACCGCGCCCCTCGAGGTGAGCTTCGACGGTGAAGCCACCAACCCCGACGGCTCGCCCAACCCGAGCTTCGAATACGAGTGGGACTTCGGCGACGGCTCGCCCACCTCCGACGAGGAGGACCCGACGCACACCTATGAGGAGCCAGGGACCTACGAGGCGACGTTGAGCGTCACCGATCCCGAGACCGAGGAGGTTGGCACCGCCACGGTCACGATTCGCGTCGATCAGCAGCAGCAGTGCCCGCGTGGCCCGCGCTCCGACGAGTTCGACGGCGATGCGTTGGATGAGTCCAAGTGGACCGTCATCCGTCCTGACGACACCCACCCGTTCTCGGTGTCGGACGGCGAACTGCACCTGCCGATCGACAACGGGTCGATCTACGGGCCCGGCACGAGCGCGCGCAACATCATCGTCCAGCCGCTGCCCAGCGGGGAGGTGACGGTGACCGCGAAGGTGCGCGTCGACGAGCTCTCCGAGAACTACCACCAGGCCGGCCTGCGCGTGTACGCGGACGACGACAACTGGGCGTCCGTCCACATGATCCACGCGGGCGGCCAGCGCGACATCGAGTTCATCTGGGAGGCGAACGGCAACCCGCGCAACGAGGCCGCCGACAAGCTCGGCGGGATCCCCGACCAAGCGCCGCTCGAGTACTACGTGCGGCTGATCTCCGACGGCGAGGAGCTGCGCGCCGAGTACTCGTTCGACGGGGAGACGTTCAACCCCGTCGGCCGCCCGGGATCGCTCGAGACCTTCGACAACCCGCAGGTGGGCCCGGTCGCGCTCTCCGACGCGGCGCCGACGGTGCCGATGTCGCACTTCGACTGGATCCGCTTCGATCCGGACGCCGCCGCCGACTCCGGGCCGAGCGACGAGTTCGAGGGCACGACGCTCGACAAGTCGCGCTGGAACGCGATCGTCCGCGAGAACCCGGACACGTGGAACGTCGCTGACGGTCAGCTGACGATCACGACGGAGATGGGCGACCTCTACACGGGCGACACCAACCCGCCGCCGAACAACATCATGCTCCAGTCGCCCGACAACGCCGGCGAAGACTGGACGATCGAGACGAAGCTCTCGGGCACGATCAACGACGGCTACTCGCAGGCCGGGTTGATGGCCTATGTAGGCGGCGACGATTACGTGAAGTTCAACGCGATCGCGGACGTCGGTGCCGGCCGAATCAACCGGATCGAGCTGCGTTCCGAGGTCGATCAGGTGGTCCAGAACCCGCAGCCCAACGCCGACGTGCCGGAGGGCACGACCGACATCTGGCTGCGCCTCACCAAGGAGGGCGACACCTACACCGGTGAGTACTCCTTCGACGGCGAGGACTGGACGGAGATGGACGATCCCGTCTCCAACCCGATGGAGGCGCCGTCGTTCGGCCTGTTCGCCTTCGGCGTCCAGGAGGAGGGCGACGAGGTCTCCTTCGACTACTTCCGGGTGGACGGTCAGCCCGGTGGCGGCGGCTGTGTGTGCCTGATCCCCGCCGATGAATTCGACGGCGACGCGCTCGACCCGCAGCGCTGGAACGCGAACGTGCGCGAGGACCCGGAGCTCTACCGCTTCGAGGAGGGCACGCTCTGGATCGAGACGACGCCCGGCGACATCTACCAGAACGGCGATCCGGCCGACACCCGCAACTTCCTGCTGCAGTCGGCCAGCAACGCCGGCGCGGACTGGACGATCGAGACGAAGGTGCTGGGCGGGAACCTCGAGGGCGGCTACGCCCAGGGTGGCCTGCTGGCCTACCTCGATGACGACAACTACGTGAAGCTCGACCTGATCTCAGACGAGGGCAGCCCGCAGGTCAACCGGATCGAGCTGCGCTCGGAGGTCGACGGGCAGATCGTCAACCCGCAGCCGCAGCTCAGCCCGCTGCCGGACGGCACCGAGGACGCCTGGCTGCGCCTCACCAAGGAGGGCGAGACCTACACCGGCGAGTACTCCTTCGACGGGGAGAACTGGACGGCGCTCGACCAGTCCGTCACCAACCCGATGGAGGCCCCGGCGTTCGGCATCTTCACGCTCGGCGTGAACGTGCCGGGCCCAGAGGTCGGGTTCGAGTACTTCGGCTTCGAGGGCGAGGGGAATTGTCCCGAGGACAACCGGCCGCCCGCGATCAACGAAGTCTCGGCGACTCCGAGCGGCGGCTTCGCACCGCTCGAGGTCGACTTCCAGGTCGATGCCTCCGATCCCGACGGCGACGAGCTCACCTACGAGTGGGACTTCGGCGACGGCAACACGTCTGACGAGCAGAACCCGACGCACACCTACACCGAGGCCGGTGAATACGACGCCGAGGTGACGGTCTCCGATGGAGACATCGAGCGCTCGCGCAGCGTGACGGTCACGGTGCTGCCCGAGGACGATCCGGAGGCACGCTTCCGGGCCCTCGTCTTCTCGAAGACGGCCGGCTTCCGCCACGACTCGATCCCGGCCGGCCACGACGCGATGGACGCGCTCGCCGACGAGCACAACTTCCAGGTCGACCACACGGAGGACTCGACCCTGTTCCGGCCGGAGATCCTCGAGCACTACGACACGGTCGTGTTCCTGTCGACGACGGGCGATGTGCTGAACGACGACCAGCAGGCCGCCTTCGAGGAGTACATCCAGGGCGGCGGCGGCTACGTGGGCATCCACGCGGGCTCCGACACCGAGTACGACTGGAACTGGTACGGCCACCTGGTCGGTGCGTACTTCCTCAGCCATCCGCCCGGAACGACCAACGCGGCGGTCGACGTGGAGGATCACAACCATCCCTCCACGGCCTCGCTGCCGGATCGTTATGAGCGCGTGGACGAGTGGTACAACTTCAAGTCGCCTGACTTCCAGGACGTCGGCGAGGACGACTACAGCCCACGCGGCGACGTGCACGTCCTGGCGACGGTGGACGAGTCGACCTACGACGAGCAGGACGGCAACGCCACCGACGACGACCACCCGATCACGTGGTGCCAGCGCTACGAAGGCGGGCGCTCGTGGTACACGGGCATGGGCCACACGATCGAGTCGTTCTCCGAGGAGAACTTCCTGACCCAGGTGCTGGGCGGGCTGGAGACCACGGCGGGCGTGACTCCGTCCGAGGAGTGCGGCGTCGCGCCGGGCGCTGACACGACCGATCCGGAGACGACCGCATCGCTCGACCCGGATGATCCGGGCCCTGGCGGCACGTACGACGGGCCCGTGGAGGTCACGTTGTCGGCGACCGATCCGGGTGCCGGCAGCGGTCCGGCGGAGCCCCAGAACCACGATGTCCAGGCCGAGCCGACCTCATGGGATCCGGACACCCTGGAGATCAGCGAGGGCGACACGGTCACGTGGCACTTCGACCACCCGCCCGCGCAGTTCTCGCACGACGTCTGGCTGATCCCGCCGGACGGCGAGGATCGCAACGACGCGATCCAGGTGACGGACGGCCTGCAGCCCGTGAACTCACCACCGGTCTCTTACACGTTCGAGGAGACGGGCGAGTGGACGGTGTACTGCTCGATCCACACGACGTTCACGAACGACGTGCCGACGAGCGGGATGGTCGGGACGATCAACGTGAGCCCGCCTGGCGCCGAGGTGTCCGGCGTCGCATACACCGAGTACAGGGTGAACACGGACGGCGCGACCGGTGAGTGGGTCCGGGCCGACAACGACGCGGGCGACGATCCGTTCGTTACGACGTTCACGGTCGAGGACGCCGGCGATCACGTCGTGCAGTTCCGCTCAACCGACAACGCGGGCAACCGCGAGACGACGAAGTCGGTCGAGTTCTCGATCGACGACGGCTCCGGGCCGTGCGTGGAGCGCTCGGACGAGTTCGAGTTGCCCGAGCTCGATACCGGTCGCTGGAGCTTCCAGCACCCGACGTCGGGTGATCCGACCGTCGCGGGTGGCAGCTTGATCCTGCCGCTGGGGGCCCTCGAGCTCGACGAGGCGAACACCGGGCCGATCGGCCTGCTCGGACAGCCGATACCCGACGGCGACTTCGAGGTCGTGGGCAAGTTCACCGGCGACATCGCCGGCGATGACACCGGCGAGAACGGCTACGCGCAGGCCGGCCTGATGCTCTACCAGGGCGACGACAACTTCGTGAAGGCCAGCCACACGCGCGTCGGGATCTTCCAGCCGGACATCGAGGGACAGACCTACTACGAGGCCGGCGCCGAGACCGACGGGACGATCGTGCGCAGCGGTCAGCTCGGGCTGTCCGACAGCAACCCGGATACGTGGTGGCTGCAGATCAAGCGCGAGGGCGACCAGCTGACCGCCTCGTACGCGACGAGCGACCCCGACGAGGGCGGGGAGTGGACGGAGATCCCGGTCGGCAGCGGCATGAACATCAACTCGATCATGCCGCCGGGCAACGGCACGATCTACGCTGGCGTCTACGGCGGCAACGGCTCGACCGACGTCGAGGTCGACTACGTGCGCTTCACGCCCGACCAGGAGTGCCCGGAGGAGCCGGACGGCGAGCCCGAGCTGCGCGCGAACGCGACGCCCAAGAAGCGCACGGTGCCCAGGAAGCGCAAGCAGGTGGCGTTCCGGGTGCGTGCCCGCAACGTGGGCGACGCGGCCACTGGTCCGCTGAAGATCTGCGCGAAGTACCAGGGCAAGCGGCTACGCGCGGTCGGCGGCAAGTGCCGGAAGGTCAAGGCGCTCGACGCGGGCCAGCGGCTCGACCGCCGGATCAAGTTCCGCATCAAGCGCGGGGCCATTGGCAAGCGGACGAAGATCCGCTTCGTGGTCGGCGGCAAGGGCGTCAAGAACCAGACGGCGACCGTGACGCTGCGCGTGAAGCGGCGATGAGACGGTGAGAAATTGACCCACCGCCGCGCTGGAAACGCGGGCCGCGCTCTGCGACCATGACCCCGCCCTGAGGCGAGGGCACTTTCGACCCAAGAGGGGGGAAGAAAGAGAGGGCTAAGGAGATGACAGGTGGTGGTCGCGTCGGACGACGGTTCGTCGCCGGAACGCTGGCGCTGGCGGCGACGATCTTGATCGGCCCGGCTACGGCGAGCGCGGGCAACTGGAGCGCGAACCTGCACGTGGCCCAGCTCGGCAAACCCCCTGCCACTCTTGCGCCCGGTGACGACGTCGTCGTCACGGGCGTGGTCGTGAACCGCGGCAAGCGCGCGGCCCCCGCCAAGGTCGCGGCCAGCCTCAGCAGAACGCCTGCGGCCCGCAAGGGCCTCGCGCCGCTGGGTAAGACCGTGACGGCTCCCGTGCCCCCGAGGTCGCAGCGCAAGTTCCGGATCGAGGGCACCGTGCCCGGGTCGCTGAGGCCGGGTCGGTACTACCTCGTCGCGTGCGTGCGCGAGCACGGCATGAAGGGCAAGCCCGGGAAGGGCAAGAGGCGCTCGCACGGTGAGTCCTGGAAGGGCAAGCTGCGCTGCAAGAGCCACAAGCGGGCGGTCGAGGTCGGTCCGCAGGAGTTCACCCCCGGCAGCCGCAGCCTCGGTGACGAGCTCTTCCCCCAGATCGGCAACGGCGGCTACGACGCCCTGCACTACGCGCTCGAGCTGAACTACGACCCGGCGAACAACCTGTTCCGGCCGGGCACCGCAACCACGATGCGGGCCCGGGCAACGCAGGACCTGTCGGAGTTCTCGCTGGACTTCCAGGATCTCGAGGTCACCGAGGTGACGGTGGACGGCGAGCCTGCCGAGTTTGAGCAGGTGCTCGCCGAACCGCCGCTCCCCGGCGGCGGGACCCAGCCGATGAAGCTGGTCGTCACGCCTGCCGCGGGGATCCCCGACGGCGAGGAGTTCCAGGTGCGCGTGGAGTACGAGGGCCAGCCGGTCGAGGTGATCGATCCCGACGGTTCCTCGGAGGGTTGGATCCAGGCCTGCTATCGCGAGGGCTTCGCGCCCTCCAGTGAGCTGATCTGCGACGGCGCGTTCGTGGTGAACGAGCCGATCGGCGCCCAGGGCTGGTTCCCGAGCAACAACTTCCCGACCGACAAGGCGACGTTCGACACCCGGATCACCGTCCCCGACGGCAAGGTCGCGTTCGGCGTGGGCGAGCTGGTCTCGAACGAGCCGAACGGCGACGGCACTACGACCTGGGTGTGGGAGGAGGACGACCCCACGGCCACCTACCTCACCACGGCGACGAACGGCGACTTCACCTATACGGAGCGCTCGATCACCGAGGAGCTGACGGGCCGCGAGCTCCCGCAGTACGAGGGGATCGACTCGGCGGCGACCGAGGATCAGCTGAACACGATCAACGCCGCCCTCGCCCGGACGGAGGAGATGACCAACTGGCTGAGCGCGCGGTACGGGCCGTACCCGTTCGACTCAGGCGGCGCCGTGGCCGACGCCGCCGCCGGCGTGGGCTACGCCCTCGAGGTCCAGACCAAGCCGCACTACGCGGGGAACTTCTCGACGGGAGCGCCCAACGTGAGCCAGGGGACGCTCCTGCACGAGATCGCGCACCAGTGGTTCGGGAACTCGGTGACGCTCAAGAACTGGAACGACATCTGGTTCCAGGAGGGCTTCGCCCAGTGGTCGGCGTGGGCCTGGCAGTACCACGACGGCACCTCGACGACGACGCCCGCGCAGCAGTTCGCGAACAACTACGCGTCCGGGCCGGACACGAAGTGGAACACGATCCCGACGGAACTGAACAACGACCCCGCCGACCTGTTCTCGAATTTCCCGACGTACGTCCGCGGCGCGATGACGTATGAGGGCTACCGCCAGATCGTGGGCAACCCGCGGTTCTTCGACTTCGCCCGTGAGTTGCAGACGCGGTTCGCGTACGGGAACGTGAGCACAGAGGACGTGGTCGACCTCGCGCTCGAGATGAGCGGCCTGGAGGGCGAGCGCCTCGAGCTGCTGGAGGAGTACTTCCAGCAGTGGCTGTACGAGGGCGAGAAGCCGACGATCCTCCCGGACGACTTCACCTAGCCCGGACGGCAGCTGTTGAGCGGGAGGTCGCGCTCGTCGAGCGTGATCTGGCAATCGGGATGCCACCTGCCTGAACCACTGGCAACGCGGCCCCCACTCTGCGAGGATGCCCCCGCCCCGCGGCGGGGCGCACTCCCCACGAGGGAGAAGACAGAGAGGGGATGACATGGCAGGTGGTGGTTTCGTCGGGCAGCGCTGCGTCCTAGCAGGGCTCGCGCTGGCGGCGCTGGCGTTGATCGGCCCGACCGCGGCGGGCGCGGCGAAGGGCAAAGCGAACCTGCGCGTAGCGCAACTCGAACGGCCCCCTGCAACTATCGCGCCGGGCGACCCTCTCACCGTCAAGGGGAAGGTCGTCAACCGCGGTAAGCGCGCCGCAGCCGCCAAGGTCACGGCCACCCTCAGCAGCAGGCCCGCGGCCAAGAAGGGCTCGGTCCGGCTTGGCCGGACGACCACGGCTCCCGTGCGCCCCGAGAAGCAGCGCAGGTTCCGGATCGCCGGCGGCCTGCCGGCGTCGCTGGCGCCGGGGCAGTACTACCTCGTAGCGTGCGTCCGCAAGCAAGGCCGGAAGGGCAAGGCGGTGTGCAAGGTCCGCAAGCGAGCGATCGATGTGGGGCCCGACTTCACCCCGGGCGGCCGTAGCCTGGGCGACGAGCTCTTCCCACAGATCGGAAACGGCGGCTACGACGCCCTCCACTACACGATCGAGCTCGACTACGACCCGGTGAACAACGTATTCAAGCCCGGCACGGCGACGACGATCCGGGCGCGGGCGACACAGAACCTCTCCGAGTTTTCCCTGGATTTTCAGGACCTCGACGTGACCGAGGTGACGGTCGACGGTGTCCCCGCGAGCTTCGAGCAGATCCCCGCGACCCCCGCGCTGGCCGGCGGCACCCAGCCGTGGAAGCTCGTGGTCGTCCCGGCCGCCGGCATCGAGGACGGCGCGGAATTCCAGGTGCGAATCGAGTATGAGGGGGAGCCGGTCAAAATCACGGACCCAGATGGGGCGGTGGAGGGCTGGATACCTGCCTGCACCTCGGGCGGAGCGTGTGACGGCGCGTTCGTGGTGAACGAGCCGATCGGCGCCCAGGGCTGGTTCCCGAGCAACAACTTCCCGACCGACAAGGCGACGTTCGACACCCGGATCACCGTCCCCGACGGCAAGGTCGCGTTCGGCGTGGGCGAGCTGGTCTCGAACGAGCCGAACGGCGACGGGACGGTCACCTGGAGCTGGTCCGAGGACGACCCGACCGCGACCTACCTGGCCACCGCGACAACCGGCGACTTCGATTTCACGGAACGCACGATCACCGAGGCGGTTACCGAGCGCGAGCTGCCCCTGTACGAGGGCATCGACGTGACCGCCAGCACTAGCCAGGTCAACCAGATCACGACGTCGCTCGGCAGGACGGAGGACATGATCAACTTCCTGAGCGCGCGGTACGGGTTCTATCCGTTCGACTCAGGTGGGGCTGTCGTCGATGTGACTACGGGGGTGGGATACGCGCTGGAGGTACAGACCAAACCCCACTACTCCTCCCTCTTTGTGAGCGAGGGGACGCACATGCATGAGCTCGCCCATCAGTGGTTCGGCAACGCGGTGACGATCGCCAACTGGAACGACCTGTGGTTCCAGGAGGGCTGGGCGACGTGGAGCTCGTGGGCGTGGTCTCATGCCGACGGTGGAGCCATTTCGCCGGCCGAGCGGTTCGCCGTGGAGTATGCGAGCACCTCGAATCCGACCAGATGGAACACCATCCCGACCGAGCTCAACGGCGACCCGTCGATGCTCTTCGCTAACTTCCCGACCTACACCCGTGGCGCGCTGACCTACGAGGGGTATCGCCAGATCGTGGGCAACGCGAAATTCTTCAGGTTCGCCCGCGAGCTCTGCGACCGGTTCGCCTACCAGAACGTGACGAGCGAGGACGTCGTCGATCTCGCGCTCGAGATGAGCGGCTTGGAGGGCGAGCGCCTCGAGCTGCTGGAGGAGTACTTCCAGCAGTGGCTGTACGAGGCGGGGAAGCCGGCGATCACGCCGGACGACTTCACGCAGCCCTAGCGCTGTAGCCGGCGAGCCAGGAAATTGCGTGCGACGCGGCGGAACTCATTCGCCGCGTCGAGCGTGCCGGTTCGCGCCGAACGCCGAGGCAGCGAGCTCCGTGAGACGGCTCGCGTTTGGACGGGGGCCGGGGTCGAGGAGATCGGGCGGGCCCGCGATGTCGACGACGCACTTGATCCGCTTCGAGCGCTTCGCGGCGACCAGTGCCAGATGCGCCCCCGCGGACTCGCCGGCCAGGCAGATGGGCGCCTTGCGATGGGTCCGGCTGACGCGATCGATCGCGTCGCGGACGTCGGGCAGAGAGGCCCCGCCTGAGCGGTAGCCGACGTTGTAGACGCGATGGCCCCAGCGGGTGAGATCGTCGATGTACGAGTACATCAGGGAGTCGGCGAAGCTCCGCAGGTCGCCGCGCCAGCCGCCTCCGTGGATCAGGACGAGGACCGAGCCCTTTGGCTTCGCGGAGCGCGGCTCGTGATGGCTCAGGTAGTAATCGCCCGCAGCCGCGGCGCTGGGCGCCGCGGCTGCGATCAGGGCGATCGGGAGGGAGAGAAGGGAAAGGAGACGTCTCACACCCTTCCATCGCCCGCTTTTCGTGGGACCGCAAATAGGGCGCGCGCTGCCTGGTCCAGGTGTTGAGGTGAGGGGGCGGAGCGCGGCCGGGGCGCCGCTCTGCTTACCTAACTCGCCGCGATGTCCGCGATCGAGCTCAGAGGGGTCGTCAAGCGCTTCGGCGAGATCACCGCCGTGGACGGCCTCGACCTGGAGGTACCGCGCGGGATCTGCCTCGGGTTGCTCGGCCCGAACGGCGCCGGCAAGTCGACGACGATGCGCATGCTCACCGGGCAGGCGATCGCGGACGAGGGCACGATCCGCGTGTTGGGCCACGAGCTGCCCCGGGAGGCGAAGGTCGCGCGCGGGCAGATGGGCGTCGTTCCGCAGCTCGACAACCTCGACGTCGACGTCACGGTCGAGGACAACCTGGCGGTCTTCGCGCGGCTCTATCGCGTCCCAGACGTGGGCGAGGCGGTCGAGCGGGCGCTCGCGATCGCCCGGCTCACCGATCGCCGGCGCGACGCCGTCGACAAGCTCTCCGGCGGCATGCGCCGCCGCCTGCTCCTGGCCCGCGGCCTCGTCCACCGCCCGCCGCTGGTCCTGTTGGACGAGCCCACCGTCGGCCTGGACCCGCAGATTCGCGCCGAGCTGTGGTCGCTGATCGACGGGTTGCGCAAGGAGGGCTCGACCATCCTCATGTCGACCCACTACATCGAGGAGGCCGAGCGCCTCGCCGACGAGGTCGCGGTGATGGCGCGCGGGCGCATCATCGCCCGCGGCAAGCCCAACGAGCTGATCGCCGAGCACGCGGGCCGCGAGACGGCCGAGGTGTACGGCCCGCCGGCACAGCTCGCCGAGGTGCGGGCCGAGGCCGAGGCGGCCGGGCTGTCCGTGCGTCCCGCCGGGCCGGCGGTCGCGGTCGTGGGCGCCGAGCGCGCCGCCAACGGGCTCGTGCCCGAGGGCGCCGTGCGCCGTGCCGCGTCGCTCGAGGACGTGTTCGTGCTCCTCACCGGGGAGGAGGCGGAATGAGCGCTCAAGAGGTCGGCGCGCGCCGCCTGGAGCCCGCGGCGATCGCCGGGGTGATGAGCCGCGAGGCCGCGAACTTCCGGACGTTCTGGAAGGCGGTCACGTTCTCCAGCGTGCTCGAGCCGGTGGTCTACCTGCTTGCGTTCGGGCTCGGCCTCGGCGCCACGATCGTCGACCGCGTCAACGGGCTCCCCTACGTCGAGTTCGTGGGCACGGGCATGGTCGCGACCGCGGTGATCTTCTCGAGTGCGCTGCCGGCGATGTTCGGGACGTTCGTCAAGGAGCGTTTCCAGCGCACCTACGACGCGATCCTGGCCGCGCCCGTAGACGTGGAGGAGCTGGTCACCGCAGAAATGCTGTGGATCGGCATCCGAGCGGGCTTCTACGGCTGCTTCCCGCTGCTCGTCACCTTGCTCTTCGGGCTCGATCCGAAGCCCGCGATGTTGCTCGTCCCGCTCTTCTGCTTCATCACCGCGCTCGCCTTCGCCGCGTTCGGGATCACGGTGGCGGCGAGCGTCTCGAAGATCGACAGCTTCAACTACGTGACGACGCTCGTCGTAACCCCGCTGTTCCTCGTCGCCGGCACCTTCTTCCCGATCGACGGTCTCCCTGAGGGCCTGCAGGTGGTCGCGCAGGTCAACCCGCTCCACCACCTGGTTGAACTGGTGCGCGGCAGTGCATTCGGCTTCGAGGCGGTGGACCTGATCCGCCTCGCCGTGCTCGTCGCGTTCGCGTTGGTCATGTGGCGGATCGCGGTGGCGCGGATGGCGCGGCGCCTGATCGACTGACCGCGCTTCTTAGACTCGGGGCATGGCGAAGCGCTCGAAACGCCGCAAGCGCGAACCGGCGCCGACGGTGGACTACACCGACGCGCACGGGAACGTACTGACCCTGCGGCAGACGCTCAGCCCGGGGACGATCGCCAAGATCGGCGAGCCCCCGGCGAGCGCGGCGAGCTCGCTCGACGACGCCTGGCAGCGCCGCTACGAGATGCTCTTCGAGCGCTTGACGGTCAACTGGCAGATCGCGGGCCTACCGCTGCGCGACCAGAAGCTCCTGCTGGGCCGCTACCGGATGGCGAGCGCCGAGGAGCGCCGCTGGGTGCAGCGCACGATCGCCCAGCACCTCGAGCGCCACATCCCCGAGCTGGCCTAGCCGGAGCTAGCGCGCGAGATTCGCGAGCGCGGCCTCGATGGGCGTATCGCCCTGCATGAGGTCGAAGGCGGCCCCGATCGTCGCGGGCTCCGCGAGGCAGGCGGCGACCACCGCGGCCACGTCGTCGCGGCTGACCTGGCCGCGCGGCAGGTGCTCGGCGACGCTCACCATGCCGGTGCCCGGATCGTCGGTGAGCCCGCCCGGCCGCACGATCGTGTAGTCGAGCCCGCTGGCGGCGAGCTCGGCGTCGGCGCGGCCCTTCGCGCGCAGGTAGACGTCGAATACCTCATCGCCCTCGTGGCTGGGATCGGCGGCGTAGGAGCTGATGATCACGTAGCGGCCGACGCCCGTCGCCTTGGCGGCAGCGATCAACCGCACCGCACCGCCGTAGTCGACGGTCTCCTTGCGCTCGGGCCCGCTGCCGGGGCCCGCCCCCGCGGCGAAGACGATCGCGTCGGCGCCGCGCACGGCGGCTTCGACCTCGGTGTCGTCCGCCGACTCGAGGTCGCAGACCAAAGGCTCGGCGCCGGTCTCGCGCACGTCGTCCGCGTGGCCGGGGTTGCGGATCAGCGAGCGCACCTCGTGGCCGTCGCCCGTGAGCAGGCGCGCGAGGCGCATCGCGATCTTGCCGTGCCCTCCTGCGATGACGACGAGCATCGCCAGCGAGTATTGCCGATGTGTGCGTCCTACGCTCGCCCGGCGGCCAGCAGCCGCCGCAGGAACTTCTGCGTCTCGGGACGCTGCGGGTCGTGGAGCAGCTGCTCGGGCGGCCCGGACTCGACGATCCGCCCCTCGTGCAAAAAGCAGACGCGATCGGCCACCTCGCGCGCGAAGCTCATCTCGTGGGTGGCCAGGATCATCGTCACGCCCTCGTCCTTCAGATCGCGCACGGCCTGGAGCACCTCGCCGACCAGCTCGGGATCGAGGGCGCTGGTGACCTCGTCGAGAAGCATCGCGCGCGGGCGTGTCGCGAAGGCGCGGGCGATGGCGACGCGCTGCTGCTGGCCCCCGGAGAGACGATCCGGGTTGTCGCGCTCGCGACCCTCGAGGCCGAAGCGGGCGAGCAGCTCCCGCGCGCGGGTCTCGGCCTCGGCGCGCGCCATGCCGTGCCCCTGGACGAGACCGAGGAGCACGTTGTCCAGCACGTTGAGGTGCGGGAAGAGGTTGTACGCCTGGAAGACGAGGCCCAGGCGCCGGCGCACCGCGACCGAGTTCACGGCGGGATCCGTGATTACCTCGCCGTCGAGGAAGATGTCGCCGTCGTCGATGTCCTCGAGCAAATCGATGCAGCGCAAGAGCGTCGACTTGCCCGAGCCCGACGCGCCGATCAGCGCGACCGCCTCGTGCTCGTGGACGATCAGGTCGATGCCGCGCAGGACCTCCAGCTCGCCGAAGGATTTGGTGACCCCGCGAATCTCGACGACGGGCTTGCTTCCGGCGCTCACGAGCGCGCCCTCCCGCGCTCCCAGCGATCGAGCAGGCGCGCCATCGGGATCGTCACCAGCAGGTACATGAGGGCCGCGCCGAGCAGCGGCGTGTAGTCGAAGCGGTCGGCGGTCTCGATCTGCGCCTCGCGGAAGGCGGTTCCGGTGACGCCGATCACCGCGAGCAGGGCGACGTCCTTCTGCAGGGCGATGAAGTCGTTGAGCAGGGGTGGCCCCACCCGGCGCACGGCCTGCGGCACGATCACGTGCCGCAGGGCCTGCGTCTCGGTGAGCCCGAGGGCGAGCGCGGCGTCGCGCTGGCCGCGGTGCACGGAGTTGAGCCCGGCGCGATAGACCTCGGCGACGTACGCGCCGTAGGAGAGCGCGAGCGCGATGCCGCCGAGCACCACGGGCTCCGTGGGCAGCCAGTCCAGCGGCCGCGAGCCGTCCTCGGCCTCGCCGAGCGCGAGCGCGGGGACCCCGAACCCGACGAGGTAGACGAGCAGGATCGTGGGGATGCCGCGGAAGAGGTCTGTGTACACGGTCGCGAGCAGCTTCAGCGGGAACAGCGCGGGCACGCGCACCGTGCGCATGAGCGCGACGACCAGGCCGAGGATGAGCACCGCGACCTCCACGACGAGGAAGACGCGGACGTCCAGCCAGAAGGACTTCGCGATCTCCGGGAAGGTCTCGTCGAAGACCTGCGCGTCGAAGAAGGACTCGCGGACGACCGGCCAGCCGGGGCTGGTCAGGATGAGAACCGCGAGACCCCCGATGAAGACGATCGTCGAGATGGCCGCGATCGCGCCGCCGCGCAGTGAATGCGCTCGGCGTGCCGCGGCGCGCTCGGCGCGACGATCGCGCGCCGCCCCCGCCTGGGGGGCGGCGTCAGCCACGGTCGCGGGAGCGCATCGGCGCTACTCGAGCACCGGCGCGTTTGCCTTCTCGCTGATCCACTCGCGCTCGATCTCCGCGAGCTCGCCGGAATCGCGCAGGGAGTCGATCGCCCACGAGACGCAGTCGGTGAGCGGCGAGTCCTTCTCGAGCAGGGCGCCCCACTCGTCGCCGCCCGGGGCCGAGAACTGGCCGACGATCGTGCCCCGCGGCACCTGCACGGCGGTCAGGTAGAACGCCGTCGGCACGTCGACCACGACCGCTTCCACCTGCTCCTGCTTGAGGGCCGTGACCACGTCGTTCGAGGTGTCGTAGACCGCGGGCTCCTGCGAAGGCTGGATGACCTCCTCGACGGCATCGAGGCTGGTCGTGCCGATCTGCACGCCGAACTTGATCTCGGAGAGGTCGTCGAGCGAGTCCGCGCTGGCGGCGGCGGAGTCCTTGAGCGCCACGACCGCCTGGTTGGCGACGTAGTACGGCGACGAGAAGTCGACCTGCTGCGCGCGCTTCGGCGTGATGGAGATCTGGTTCACGTCGAAGTCGAAGTCCTTGGGCCCCGGGGCGAACGAGGCGTTGAACGGCACCACGGTCCACTCCACGTCGGACTCGTCGAAGCCGAGCTGCTCGGCGATCGCGTAGGCGACGGCGCTCTCGAAGCCCTCGCCGTTCGTCGGATCGTCGTCCACGAAGTAGGGCGGGAAGGCCGGGCTGTCGGTGGCCACCGTCAGCTTGCCGTCCTTGACCGTCTCGAGGTTCTCAGGCGTGCAGTCCTCGGCGCTGACCGCCGCCGTCGTCTCCTCCTCCGAGCCGCTGGGCTCCTCATCGTCATCACCGCACGCGGCGACGAACACGGCCAGCGCGGCGGTCAGGACGAGCACGGACAGAAGACGAATTGAAGTCACGACGAGTTCCCCTCTTTGTCGATGCCGGAAAGCCCGAAGATGCTAGCTGTCACGCGGCATTTACCGCTCTCGCGACGGCTCCTTCTCCTCGTTGAGGAACCAGTCCAGCGTGAGCTTCGAGGTATCCGGGATCACCTCCGTCCCGGCCTTGCGGTCGTGTAGCGCGCGGCGGTCGTCACGGAGCAGGATCCCGATGAAGCCCAGCCCCAGCGGGAGGATCGAGAGCAGGATCCACCAGAGCCGCCGCAGGGCGCGCCGGAAGGGCAGATCGCGCGTACCGCCGCCCGAGTCGAGGCGGATCGCGAGCAGGCGCATCCCGGGGGTTTGCCCCGCGAGCGTCCAGAAGAAGAGCACGTAGGCGGCGCTCGCGAGCACCCACCCGGCAAGGCCGAGCGCGAGCCCGGGCGTGAGCAGGTCCTCCAGCCTGGGTGAGAGAGCCTCGGCGGCGGAGCGGGCGAGTCCCGTGACGCCCCAGAAGATCAGGTTCAGGATCGCGAGGTCGATCGCGAAGGCGAGCCCGCGGGTGACCAGCCCGGCCCGGTCGGTGGGCTCGGTGCGCTGCGGGCGGCGCAGGACGACCCGGGCGACGCGCTCGATCGCGTTGTCCAAATGGCCCGCCACTCGCCTCACCTGGCGGCCGAGGTCCTCGACGAGGCCGATCCCCTGCGCCGCCACCGCCTGCCGCACCTCGGGCGCGTCGGCGATCCGCTCGATGAGCTTCTGCGTCTCGTCGCTGTCGAGGATGTGGTCCCAGACTCGATCGACGAGCCGGCTGTCGATCGCCTCGATGATCGCCCGCTCGACGGCGGGGCTGGCGAGCACGCGCTGCACGGTCTCCTCGACCGCCGGCCCCTCGGCGACGCGCACGATCGCGCGCTCCACGGCCTCGCTCTCCAGCGCGCGCACGATCGCCTCCTCGACGGCCCGCTCGACTAGCTCGTCGACGCCGGTCACCTCGGCGACGGCCTGCGCGCCGCGAGCGCCGCCGCCCAGAACCCGGGCGGCCAGCGAAGGCCGGCGCGCGGGCGGGCTCGGTTGAGGCCCATCGGCCATCGTGGCGAATGTACCCGGATTGCCGGTCGGCGCTCTGGTGGGGTTCAGCCCGCGACCTTGGCCGCCGCGCGGGCGGCGAGCTGGCCGCAGGCGGCGTCGATGTCGCGGCCGCGCGTGAGGCGCACCGTCGCGCGCATGCCCGCGCGCTCGAGCGTCTCGCGGAAGGCGCGGATCGCCTCGCGCGGGGAGCCGGTGAAGCCGTCGCCCGTGGGGTTGTATGGGATCAGGTTCACCTTGTAGATCCGCGGGTCGAGGATGGCGGCGAGCTCGCGGGCGTGCTCGGGGCGGTCGTTGACGCCGGCGAGCATCACGTACTCGATGAAGACCATCCGCTTGCGCTTGGCGTAGTAGCGCTCGCAGGCGGCGAGCACGTCGGCAAGCGGGTAGCGGTCGTTCACCGGCATCAGCTCCGAGCGCAGCGCGTCGTTGGGCGCGTGCAGCGAGAGCGCCAGGCGGATCGGCTTGTCGGTCTCAGTGAGGCGCTCGATGCCGGGAATCCAGCCGACCGTCGAGATCGCCGTGCGCCGGTTCGTGATGCCGATATCGGGAAAGCGCTCGATCGCGCCGAGCACGGCGTCGAGGTTCATCATCGGCTCGCCCATACCCATGAACACGCAGTGGTCGATGGGCTCGATTCGGCGGAAGTGCAGCGCCTGGTCGAGGATCTCGGCGGCTGTGAGGTTGCGGCCGAACTTCATCGTGCCCGTGGCGCAGAAGGTGCAGGTGAGCGGGCAGCCGGACTGCGAGGAGACGCAGATCGAGCGCCGCCCGTCGCGGTAGCGCATGAGCACGGCCTCGATCGGGCGCCCGTCATGGGTGCGAAACAGCGCCTTCACGGTGCCGTCGCTCGCCGTCGCCTCATGGATGAGCTCGAGCGTCGAGTAAGGGACCTCAGCGGCGAGCTGCTCACGCAGGCGCGCGGGCAGGTTCGTCATCTCGTCGTAGCCGCGGGCGCCGCGGGCCACCCACTCCCACACCTGCTTGGCGCGGTAAGCCGGCTCGCCGCGCTCGCCGAGCTTGGCCTCGAGCAGCGCCAGATCCATCCCTGCCGAGTGTAGGTCCCTTCGGTGTGGGGGCGGGGCCGGGGTGTTCCAGGCGTGGGTGGCGGCGGCGTCGGGTAGCGCGGGCGTAGGTGGCGGCGGGGCCGGGGTGCTCCGCGCGGGCGCGGGGCCGCGGGCGCCGGACGGGTGGCCCAGGCGTAGGTGGCGGCGGGGCCGGAACGCTCCGCGCGGGCGCGAGGCCGGATTGAAGGGCAAGTAAGAGGGAGAGAGCTCTGCGGGGGCGCGGGTCCGCAGCGTCTCTCGTGCGGCTTCGGGCACACGGCGCGCGCCTTGCGTGCGCCCGTGCCGCCCGCCAACGCCGAGGTTCAGCCCACGTAGTCGAAAAGCGACGACCAGGACGGAACGTCGCGCGAAACGCCGGCGGCGACACGGACGTTCAGCCCACGTGTTCGAAATCCGACGACCAGGGCTGAAGCTCGTGCCAAACGCCGGCGGCACCACCGACGTTCAGCCCTCGTAGTCGAAAACCGGCGACCAGGGCTGAACGTTGCGGCGGGCGGGCCGGACGGGCGGGGGCGGGTGACGGGATCGCAGGTTCGACTCTCGGTTTGCGATCGAACCCGTGATCTCCCTCCCTTATGTGACGAGATCGCGGG
>CBFGWL010000048.1:0-23302 GCA_965652565.1 uncultured bacterium | reverse complement strand
GCCCTGGCGCGCACGCCGGCGCGCCTCGCGCTCGGCGCGCCGGCGGGCGCGCTCGCGTGCCGCCTCGTCGTCGGCGAAGGGGTCTTCCCAATCGGCTCCGGTTTCGCTCATCGTCGTGATCTCTGCGCAGCGCGATGGTCAAGAAAGGACTCGAGCAGGTGCGCAGCCGCCAACGCGTCCTGCGGCGCGCTCGCCCCCGAGCGGCGCGTCGAATCGGCCATGCGCGTGGTGAGACGCTCGTCGTACGTCTCCACCGGCACGTCCAATACCCCGGCGAGCTCCTCGGCAAAACGCCGCGCGACGCGGGCCTGCTCGCCCTCGTCGCCGCTGAGCGATACCGGCAGGCCGACGACGACCAGCTCGGCCTCGTGCTCGCGCACGGTCCGCGCGACCTCGGCGGGATCCGGCGCGATCACGCCGAGCGGGCGAGCGAGCGTCTCGCTCGGGTCGCAGATCGCGCAGCCGACGCGGGCAGCGCCATGGTCGAGGGCCAGGATCCGCACGGGTCTGGACCTCAGCCTTCGAGCGCCGAGGCCAGCGCGCGCCGCGCCGTCTCCAGGGCATCGTCAAGCCGCTCGGGATCGCGCCCGCCGGCTTGCGCGGCGTCGTCGCGCCCCCCACCGCCGCCGCCCACGACGGCGGCCGCCTCGCGCACGACGCTCGCGGCGGAGAGCCCGCGGTCGACGACCGCAGGGCTCAGCATCGCGACGAGCGCGACCTTGCCGTCGGCCGTCCCGCCGAGCACCACCGCGGCCTCGCCGAGCTTGCTGCGCACCCGGCTCGCGAGCTCCATCAGCTCGGCCTGCTTCGCAAGCGCCGAACGGGCGGCGACGACGCGCACGCCACCGATCTCCTCCGCGGCCTCGACGAGCGCCTCGGCCTCCTCGCCCGCGGCCTCGCGCTGCGCCTCGGCGATCTGGCGCTCGAGCTCCTCCAGGCGGGCGGCCGCACGCTCGGCGGCGGCAAGCGGGTCGCGCTCGTTCCCGAGCAGCGCGCCGATGCGCTCGAGCGTCTCCGCCCGCTCGCGGAAGTGGTCGATCGCGGCGGGCCCGGTGAGCGCCTCGATCCGGCGCACGTTCGCGGCGCTCGAGCCCTCGGAGACGATCGTGAAGATCCCGACCTCCGCCGTGTTCGCGACGTGCGTGCCGCCGCACAGCTCGCGCGAGACATCCTCGATCTCGATCACGCGGACCCAGTCGCCGTACTTTTCGCCGAAGAGCGCCATCGCGCCCAGCGCCTCCGCCTCGGCGCGCTCCATCTCGAGGGCGCGCACCGGGCGCGACGCCTTGATCCACTCGTTGACCTGGGTCTCGATGTCGCGCACCTCCTTGCGAGTGAGCGGCTGGCCGTGGGTGAAGTCGAAGCGCAGCTTGTCCGGGCGCACGGCCGAGCCCGCCTGGCGCACGTGCGTGCCGAGGCGCTGACGCAGCGCGGCGTGCAGCAGGTGGGTCGCGGTGTGGTTGCGCATCGTCGCGTGCCGCGTTTCGTGGTCGACGCGCGCGGCGACGCGCACGCCGGGCTCGGGCACCTCGGCGGCGGCGATCCGCACCACCTGGTCGTCGCCCACGCGGTAGACGTCGTCGACCGACGCCTCGCTGCCGTTCCAAGTGAGCACGCCCGAGTCGGAGACCTGCCCGCCGCCCTCCGGGTAGAACGGGCTCTCCTCGAGCTTGACCAGCGCTGCGGAGCCGTCGCCCACCGGCTCGGCGGCGGCGACCGCTGTCTCGGCGGCCAGCCGCTCGTAGCCGACGAAACGGCTGGGCGGCGCGGCCGCGACGAAGCTCAGCACGCGCTCGTGGTCGTCCTCGGGGCCCGCCTGGCCGCTGCGGCTGCGCGCCCGGCTGCGCTGCTGTTCCATGAGCGCCTCGAAGCCCTGGTCGTCGACCGAGAGCCCCTCCTCGGCGAGCAGCTCCTTGGTCATCTCGTACGGGAAGCCGTAGGTGTCGTGGAGGCGGAAGGCGTCCTCGGCGTCGACCCAGGACGTGCCCGCCTCCTTCGCGTCGGCGATCAAGCGGCTGAGCAGCTCGTAGCCGCGGTCGAGAGTGCGGCCGAAGCTGCGCTCCTCGTCGCCCACCCAGCGCATGATCGTCTCGCGCTCGCTGACGAGCTGCGGGGTGACGTCGCCGAGCAGCTCGATCGCGCGCTCGGCGAAGCGGCCCATGTACGGGCCCTCGAGCTCGAGCACGCGGCCCTGCAGGATCGCGCGGCGCATGATGCGCCGCAGCACGTAGCCACGGTCCTCATTGGAGGGCACGACCCCGTCGGCGAGCAGGTTCACCATCCCGCGCGAGTGGTCGGCGAGGATGCGCATCGCGCGGGTCGTCTTGAAGTCGCGGTCGTACGAGCGCCCCGAGAGCTCCTCGCTCAGCTCGATCAGGGGCTTGAAGAGATCGGTCTCGTACACCGAGGTCGTGCCCTGCTGCACCGCGGCCATACGCTCGAGCCCCAGGCCCGTGTCGATGTTGCGCTTGGGCAGGTCGGTGAGCGAGCCGTCCTCGTGGAGCTCGAGCGCCATGAACACGTGGTTCCAGTACTCGAGGTAGCGCTCGGTGTCGTCGCCGGGGCGCACGGTCTCGTCGCCGAACTCGGGGCCGCGGTCGAGGTACATCTCCGAGCAGGGGCCGCACGGGCCGGTCGGGCCGGCCTGCCAGAAGTTCTCCGAACGCGGCAGCTGCACGATGCGCTCGGCGGGCACGCCCACGGCGCGCCAGATCTCGATCGCCTCCTCGTCGGGCCCGAGGCCGAGCTCCTCGTCGCCGCCGAAGACCGTGACCCAGATCAACTCCGGGTCGAAGCCGAAGCCCTCCACCGAGAGCTCCCAGCCGAAGCGGATCGCCTCCTCCTTGAAGTAGTCCCCGAAGCTGAAGTTGCCGAGCATCTCGAAGTACGTGAGGTGCCGGTGGGTGTTGCCGACCTCCTCGATGTCGGGCGTGCGGAAGCAGCGCTGCGAGGAGGTGAGCCTGGGCGCCGGGGGCTGCTCGCGGCCCAGGAAGTAGGGCTTGAACGGCTGCATGCCGGCGACGGTGAGCAGCGTGGACGTGTCGTCGGGAGCCGGCACCAGGGAGGCCGAGGGCATGCGGCGGTGTCCCCGCTCCTCGAAGAACGACAGGTACGTCTCGCGGATCTCGCTGGAGAGCATCGGGTGCGTAAGTCTAGGTCGCCTGCTCGCGCGCGCGGGAGGTCGGCGGCCGTCAGCGCTTGCGCCGGAAGACGCTGATGGCGTCCTCGCTCGCGGCGGCCACGTACAGGAAGCGGTCGTCGGGGCTGAGCGCCAGTCCGCCCGCGCCCAGCAGGCCCTTCGCGGTGCGCCGGCATGAGCCATCCCAGATCGTCGCGTCGTCGTCGTCGATGCAGGGACGCTCGGTGAGGATGCCCGTGCGCGGCGCGCGCTTGAAGGGCTGGATCCCGCGGCCGCTTGACACGTACATCGACCGGCCGCGGGAGTCGAAGGCGAAATCGGTAGGCCGCCCGATGCCTTGTGCGGTGACCGCGCATGGCGCGGGACGGAGCGGCCCCTCGACGCAGCCGCGAAAGGCCGGCGTCCCGTCGCGGCGCAGGCCGAACGTGCCGAACGTTCCCCCATTGATCACGCCCGCATACAGGAACCGGCCGTCGGGGCTCAGCCCCAGCGACTGCGGCTCGCGGATGCCGTCGGCCCGCCGGCCGTCGCAGTCGTCGTCGCCGTGGTGGTCGTTGTCGGTGACGCAGCTGCGGAACCGGATCTTGCCGGTGCGCTTGTTGCGCTTGAAGTGCGTGAGCGCGCCGTCGTAGTACGGCGTCGGCGCGGTGTGGCGCCCCCAGCTCGCCACGTAGACGGCGCGCCCGTTCGGCGCCACCGCGACCGCCTGGGCGTTGTAGAGGCCCTCCAGATCACGCGGGCAGTCGTCGAAGAACGACTTGTCGTCGTCCTCGAAGCACCCCTGGTAGCGGGGCTTTCCGGAGCGCTTGTGAAGCCTGAAGCGAGCGATGGCTGAATCGCTTCGCGCGACCACGTAGAGCGAGCGCCCATCCGGGCTGACCGCGAGATCGACCGGCCCGCCGAGTCCCTCGGCGCCCCCGGGGCAGACGTCGTTCACCGGTGCGAGGTCGGCATCGTCGATGCACTTGACCAAGCGGAGCGTGCCCTTGCGCTTGTTGCGCTTGAAGTGCAGCAGCGCGCTGGACCCATACGAGACGACGTAGACGTGGCGGCCGTTCGGATGAACCGCGACGGCGACGGCGCCGTCCAGCCCGTCCACGTCCTTGGGGCAGGCCCCGGCGCCGCGGTCCTCGACGCATTGCGCCGCGCGCAGCTTGCCCGTGCGCTTGTTGCGGCGCAGGTGCACGAGCGCGTCGCTTGCGAACGCCGTGACGTACAGCGAGCGCCCATCGGGGCTGAGCGCAAGGTCCGTGGGCTGGTCGAGCGCCGTCGCGCTGCGGGCGCAGTCGTCGCCTCCCGGCGCCACATCATCGACGCACTGGACGAAGCGCAGATCTCCCTTCGCCGCGTGCGCGGGGGCGGCGGCGCCCAGCAGCGCGAGCGCGCACAAGGCAAGTAGGCCGGCGCTCAGACGCCGCCATGCCCTCCCGGTACCTAGGCAATCCACCACGACGAGTGCGCGAGAACCTACCCCACCCGGGGGCGCGAGGTGGTCGAGCTGGACGAATGGGCGGCGCGCGCCCGCGCGCTAGCGCGCGATCGTCGCGCGGCCGATCACGCGATCGCCGTCGAGCAGGCAGGCGGTCTGGCCCGGGGCGACGCCGTAGGCGGGCTGCTTGAGCTCAAGCTCGAGCCCGTCCTCCACCGCCCGCACCGCGCAGGGCAGCGCCTTCGCGTGATAGCGCAGGCGCACGCGGTCGACCCGCTGCGGATCGCGGTGCAGCCGCGGGTCGCGCAGCCGCACCCGCGTGCGCGCCAGCTCCTCGCGGCGGCCGACGATCACCCGGTTGGCGCGCGCATCGGTCTCCAGGACGTAGAGCGGCGCGCCGTTCGCGACGCCCAGGCCCTTGCGCTGGCCGATCGTGAAGTGGTGGTGACCGCGGTGCTCGCCGAGCACATCGCCCGAGCTCGTGACGATCTGGCCCGGGCGGTCGCGCAGGCCGCCGTGGCGGCGCAGGAACGAGCGCTTGCCCTCGCCCGCGAGGAAACAGAGGTCCTGGCTCTCGCGCTTGCTCGCGACCGGCAGCTCGTGGCGGGCGGCGATCGCGCGCACCTCGTCCTTGCGCAGCTCCGCGAGCGGGAAGCGCAGGCGCGCCAGCGTCTCCGGGCGCAGGCCGGAGAGCATGTAGGTCTGGTCCTTGCGCTCGTCGGCGGCGGCGGCGAGCAGCGGGCCGTCGCCGTCGTCGACGACGCGCGCGTAGTGACCGGTCGCGAGCGCCCCGGCGCCGACGCGGTCGGCGAGCGCGACCATCGCGTCGATGCGCAGATCGCCGTTGCAGATCACGCACGGGTTCGGGGTCTCCCCCGCGCGGTAGCCGTCGACGAAGGCGCCGACGACCGCGTTCCGGAAGGACTCCTCCAGATCCAGGGTGAGGTGCGGGATGCCGAGCGAGTGCGCGAGCGCTCGGGCGCCGCGCACGGCCTCTGGCGAGCAGCACGCCTGCGTTCCGTCGGTGCGCTCGTCGGCCCAGAGCTTGAGCGTGACCCCGACCACGTCCGCCCCGCGCTCGCGCTCGAGCACGGCCGCGACCGCCGAGTCGACTCCGCCGCTCATCGCGACGAGCACGCGGTCGCCGGCGGGCGGGTCCGCGATCGCCTCGCCCGAGGAGGCGAGCGCCGCGAGCGCGCGGCCCACGGCGTCACCCACGAGCTCGACCGCGTGGCGGCCCTGCGGGCTCACGCCGCCGACCAGCTCGGCGATGCGGTCGGCGCTCAAGCGCGCCGCGTCGAGGACCGCGGCGCCCTCGAGCTCCTCGCAGGCGGCGGCGGCGCAGGCACGCAGGGCGGCGCACCCCTCGGCGTCGAACGTCGCGGCGCGGACAACCCCCGCATCCGTCTCGAGCGAGATGCGGACGAGATCACCACACAGCGAGCCGCCGGCGGCGCCGGTGTGCGCGCCGGGAGGCTCGGGACCGCGACGGGACTCATCCGCCGCGTACTCACGCAGAAGCTCGGCGTTCACCACAAAACCAAGGTACCGCCGTGCGCCCCCAAGCTCAGTGGTACGCCCGCGGTCGAGGCTCCCACCCCACGCCGACGGGAGGGCGATCGCCGGGCGGTCAGCCCGGGTGGTACGGGAGCTGCTTGCCCTTGTAGAAGGCGTCGCGCAGAGCTGTGCGCACGCTGTCGGGGCCGCGGTAGCCGTAGTGGATGGTCGCGGCCGGCAGCGCGTCGGCGCCGCCCGCGCCCGGCTTGATGATCACGAGCGCCGGCGCGCGATTGAGATCAACGCCCTGGGCGATCCGCGAGTAGCGCGCGATCCCCTGCACGGTGGTCGTGAACACGGCCACGTCCGAGCGACTGCGCAGGTCCTCGACGTAGCGGCGCAGCGGCTTGTCCTCGATGCCCTTACGCTCGGTGACGAGCAGCACCACGGCGTCACCGCCCTCGTGCGCGGAGACGACCGAAGCGGGCAGCCCCGGGCCGGGCTCGAAGCCCGGCATCCCCGCCGGCGGCGCCGCGGATTCGGCCCCCGTATTCACCGCCGCGGGATCGGCGGTGCCGGGCGTGCCGGCCACCGGTGTCGAAGGGGCCGGGCTCGTGGTCGGCGTGGCCGGCGCGGGCTCACCGCCGCCGTCGGCGCTGCCCATGACCCGCGTCATGAACAGAAACGCGACCGCGATGCCCAGGACGCCGATCAGGACGATCTGGACAACGGGGTTCTCGTTGATCGCCTTGCGCACGCTCAACCCCCCGGGAAAAGAAGAGGCCCCAGCTTGCCGGTGCCGCCCGGCCTGAGAACCTGTCGAGACAGGTGGGTGCCTACCGACCGAAGCGCGGTGGCCGCGGCCGAGATCGGCTCCCAAGCCGAATGTGTTGGCTCACAATTTGGGCGGCTGTCGAACAAGCTCGAGCCTTCCTAGAAGTTACAAGGTCCGCTCCATTCGTCGGCTGGCCCGTGCGATCACTTGAGCGCCGCCCGCGGGCGGCTCAGCCAGGGTCCCCGCGAGGCGGTTCAAGCACCCGAAATCCACCGCGCGCGCGTAAACGCACCGCCCGCGCGGGCGTGCGCGCTTCAGCGATCTGGCCAGATGCCGATGGGGATAGTGCTCGCCCGGCGACCGAACATGCTCACCGTGGCGCGCCACGGAATGCCTCATCTCCTTCGCAACGTCTTCCCACGTCGCCGCTCGCGCCTTCAGGGCGGCGAGCCGCCCGCGCCCGGAGCCACCCGCCGCTGGGCCACCATCGCGACCCTGATCGGGCTCGCCACCGCGATCACGGCCACGTTCGGCAGCCTGCACATCGCCAAGAACCAGGGCGCCGAGGCGCGGCAGGCCTTCGAGCGGCAGGCGAGCGAGATCGCGACCACGCTGACGCTCGCAATCGGCCGCCACGAGGCCTTCCTGGAGGGCGTGAAGGGGTTCCTCGCGACGGAGCGCGACGCCGGCGAGCGTGAGTTCGACCGGTGGGCACGCGCCGTGCGTTGGCGCCAGCGCTACCCGGAGCTGCTGGCGTTCGGCCTGGTGGTCCCGATCGAGCGGGAGAACCTGCGCGCGTTCTTGGCTCGCCAGAACGCCGAGCGCCCGCGTGGAGCGCCGCGCGTCGCGATCCGACCGCCCGGGATCCGCGACCAGTACTGCCTCGGCATCCTCGGGCAGGCGCGCACGCCGGCCGCGCCGCAGACGGAGTCAGGGCGAGACTTCTGCAGCGGGCCGACCGGGATCCCGCTCGAGCGCGCACGCGACACCGGGCAGAACTTCTACTACCCCGTCACCGTCGCCGAGGAGACGGGCGTCGGCATCCTGAGTCCGCTGTACGAAGGCGCGCGGGAGCCACGCACCTTGGCCCAGAGACGCGCGCGATTCATCGGGTGGGTCGGCATGCAGATCGCGCAGGAGCGCCTGCTCGACATCACCCTCGCCAACCACTCCGACGTCGCCCTGGAGGCGACGTTCAAGGAGATCGGCAGCAGCGCCA
The DNA here is from genome assembly GCA_965652565.1 of uncultured bacterium. Lineage (GTDB taxonomy): Bacteria > Actinomycetota > Thermoleophilia > Solirubrobacterales > 70-9 > RSA11. The sequence continues at coordinate 15,243 of CBFGWL010000048.1, read as the reverse complement.
CGTTCTCGAGCGGGGCCGCACCGCAGGACGGCGACTCCGTGACGGTCGCGCTCAGCGACACCTGGAACCTCACGGTCACAGGCAACGTGGACGACTCGATCTGGGGCAGCACCGCCGCCCTGATCGTGCTGGGCTACGGCGTGCTGCTGGGCCTGCTCGCGGGCGTTTTGATCTTCGCGCTCGGCAGCGGCCGCGCCCGCGCCCTGCGGCGCGTGGAAGCCGCCACCGAAGAGCTGCGCCACCGCGCCCTGCACGACCCCTTGACCGGCCTGCCCAACCGCGCGCTGATCATGGATCGCGCTGAGCATCTGCTCGCACGCAACCGGCGCGCCGGCACCGAGGGCGCCGCGCTCTTCATCGACCTGGACGGCTTCAAGAACGTCAACGACACCCTCGGCCACGAGGTCGGTGACCGGCTGCTGGCGGCGGTCGCCGAGCGCCTGCGGGGCGCGCTGCGCGACGCCGACACGCTCGGCCGCATCGGCGGCGACGAGTTCGTCGTGCTCATCGACGGCGGCGACTTCGCCTCGGGGCCCGAGCTGGTCGCCGAGCGCCTGGTCGAGGTGATGCGCGAGCCGTTCGAGATCGAGGGCGTGGGCACCCCGCTCACGCTCACGCTCAGCGTCGGCGTCGCCAAGGGCGACCGCGCCAGCGCCATGGAGCTGCTGCGCGACGCGGACGTCGCCCTGTACGAGGCGAAGGCGTCCGGCAGCAACGGCTTCGCGGTCTTCGATTCCGAGATGCAGTCGGAGGCCTCGCACCGCATCCAGCTGGAGCTCGACCTGCGGTCGGCGCTCGAGCGTGGCGAGTTCCGGCTCGTCTACCAGCCGATCTACGACCTCGACAGGCTCGTGATCACCGGCGTCGAGGCGCTGCTGCGATGGGAGCACCCGACCCAGGGCACGATCCCGCCCGCGGAGTTCATCCCGATCCTCGATCGCACCGGCCAGATCCGCGCCGTCGGACGCTGGGTCCTCGAGGAATCCACCCGCCGGGTGCGGGAGTGGAGCCGCTCGGGTCAGGCGCTCGATCTCTCCGTGAACGTCTCAGCGCGCCAACTCGAGGACGACCGCATCATCGAGGACGTGCGGCGAGCGCTCGAGCGCTCGCGCCTTGATCCGGCACGTCTCACCCTGGAGATCACCGAGACCGCGCTGGCACGCGGCGCCGAGGCGACGGCCCAGCGCCTGCGCCGCCTCAAGGAGCTGGGCGTGCGGATCGCGGTCGACGACTTCGGCACGGGCTACTCCTCGCTCGCGTACCTGCGCCAGCTGCCCGTCGATTGCCTGAAGATCGACCGCACCCTGACGGACGGGATCTCCTCCTCGCCGCAATCCCACGCGCTGATCGACACGCTCGTGCAGCTCGGCCACGACCTTGGGCTCGAGACCTTCGCGGAGGGCATCGAGGAGCCCGGCCAGATCGATCATCTGCGCTCGCAGCACGTCACCACCGGCCAGGGCTTTTGGTTCTCGGCCCCGCTCGAGCCGGAGCGCCTCCGGGAGCTGCTCACGCGCCCCCGTCCGAACGACGGATCCCCCGCGAATCAGCCGCAGGCGCCCGTCTAGCGCCGCGGATCAGCCCTGGCGCTTGGGCGCGCGGACGATCAGCCCCAGCTCGCGCAGCTGCGCCTCGTCCACCGGCGCCGGGGCCCCCGTGAGCGGGTCGGCGCCCGAGACCGCCTTCGGGAAGGCGATGACGTCGCGGATCGAGGGGGCGTCGAGCAGGCGCTGCACGAACCGGTCGAGGCCGTAGGCGATCCCGCCGTGCGGCGGCGCCCCGTAGCGCAGCGCCTCGAGCAGGAAACCGAAGCGCGCCTGCGCCTCCTCCTCGTCGATCCCGATTGCGGCGAGCGCGCGCTCCTGCGTCTCGGGATCCGAGATACGGATCGAGCCGCCGCCCAGCTCCTGCCCGTTCCAGACGAGGTCGTAGGCCTTGGCGCGCGCCTCACCCGGGCGCTCGGGATCGAGCTCGCCGTCGGGCGCCGTGAACGGGTGGTGGAGCGGGTCCCAGCGCTCCTCGTCCTCGTTCCACTCGAACAGCGGCCAGTCGACGATCCAGCAGAACTCGTTCGCCGCGGCGTCGATGAGCTCGAAGCGTTCGGCCAGATCGAGGCGCAGCTGGGCGAGCACCGAGTTCGCCACCGCGGGCTTGTCGGCGACGATCAGCAGGAGATCGCCCTCCTCCGCGCCGAGGCGCTCGTTCAGGCCGGCGAGCTCCTCCGCGGAGAGGAACTTCGCCGTCGGCGAGCGCCAGCCGTCGCCTTCGCGGAAGGCCCACACCAGGCCCTTCGCGCCGAGCTCCTGGGCGCGCGAGATGAAGCCATCGAGCACCGAGCGCGGCACGTCGCGACGGCCGGCGTTCAGGCCCTTCACGATCCCGCCGCCGTCGAGGACGCCGCGGAAGACCTTGAACTCGGTCTCGCGCAGCGCGTCGGAGAGGTCCACGAGCTCAAGCCCGAAGCGCAGGTCCGGCCGGTCGGTGCCGTAGCGCGCGATCGCCTCGTCGTAGGGCAGGCGGCGAATCGGCAGCTCGAGGTCGGGGCCGCCCACGCGCTCGAAGACGTGCGCGAGCATGCGCTCGTTCACGTCGAGCACGTCCTCGACGTCCACGAACGACATCTCGAGGTCGAGCTGGGTGAAGTCGAGCTGGCGGTCGGCGCGCTGATCCTCGTCGCGGAAGCAGCGCACGATCTGGTAGTAGCGCTCGAAGCCCGAGATCATCAGCAGCTGCTTGAAGAGCTGCGGTGACTGCGGGAGCGCGAAGAAGGCGCCGGGCTCGCGCCGCGAGGGAACGAGGAAGTCCCGGGCGCCCTCTGGCGTGGAGCGCGAGAGCATCGGCGTCTCGATCTCCACGAAGCCCTCGTCGTCGAAGAACCCGCGCATCGCGCGCACGACGGCGTGGCGCAGCATGATCGCGTCGCGCATGCGCTCGCGCCGCAGGTCGATGTAGCGGTAGCGCAAGCGCAGCTCCTCACCCACCTCGCCGGAGAAGCTCTCGACGCCGAAGGGCGGCGTCTCCGCGTCGGCGAGCAGCTCCGCGTCGGTGACGCGCAGCTCGAACGCGCCCGTGGCGATATCGGGATTGACGGTCTCCTCCGAGCGGCGCACGACCCGCCCCGCGACGGAGATCACGTCCTCGGAGCGCAGGCGATGACCGAGCTCGAACGCGCCGCCCGCCTCGTCGGGGTCGAAGACGAGCTGCACGAGCCCGGTGCGGTCGCGCAGGTCGATGAAGATCAGCCCGCCGTGGTCGCGGCGGCGGTGGACCCATCCCGCGAGCCGCGCCTCGGAGTCGACGCGGTCCTCGAGCACCGCGCCGCACCAGGTGTCGCGGTAGGCGTTGGCGCGCAGGGGCGGGAACTCGCTCATCGGCTGAGCGCCTCCACGAGCCCGCCGAGCGCGATCTCCTCCTGATCGCCCGTCTCCATGTCGCGAAGCTTCGCGGTTCCATCCTCGTCGAGGACGACCGCCTTGGCCGCGCCGGTGCGATTCGCCTGTTTCATCTGGCCCTTCATCGAGCGGCCGGCGAGGTCCAGGTCGGCGCGAAACCCGGCGCGGCGCAACTCGGTGACGGCGGCGAGCGCGCGCTCGCGCTGTCCCTCCGCCGCGGCGACGAACACGTCGAGCCCGGTGGGCTGCGGCTCCTCGCCGAGCGCCAGCAGGATGCGCTCGATCCCCGCGGCCCAGCCGACCGCGGGCGTCTCGGGACCGCCGAGCTCGGCGATCAGCCCGTCGTAGCGCCCGCCGCCCCCGACGCCGGACTGGGCACCCAGCTCGTCGCAGGTGAACTCGAAGACCGTGCGCGTGTAGTAGTCGAGCCCGCGTACCAGCGCGGGGTCGAGCTCGTAGGCGACCCCGGCGTGCTCGAGCAGGCGCCGGACCTCGGCGAAGTGCTCCGCGTCCTCGCCCTCCAGCCGCTCGAGCATCGTCGGCGCCTCGGCCATCACGGCCTTCGTGCCCTCGTGGCCGGAGTCGAAGGCGCGCAGGGGGTTCTGGTCGATGCGATCGCGGACCTCCGGCGCGAGCTCGCCCTCGTGCGCGCGCAGGTACTCGCGCAGCTCGTCGCGGTAGGCGGCACGCGCCGCCGGCGAGCCCAGGCTGCCGAGCCGCAACCGCACGCCGGGCACGGCGAGGGTGCGCAGGAGCTCGTCGAGCAGCACGATCGCCTCGGCGTCCACCAGCGGCGAGTCCGACCCGATCGCCTCGAGCCCGAGCTGGTTGAACTGCCGGAAGCGCCCGGCCTGCGGGCGCTCGTGGCGGAAGAACGGGCCCCAGTACCAGAGCTTCACGGGCTGGGCGAGCTTGTGCATGCCGTGCTCGACGTAGGCGCGGCAGATCGGCGCGGTCCCCTCGGGGCGCAGGGTGAGCTCGCGGCCGCCCTGGTCGGTGAAGGAGAACATCTCCTTGGAGACGATGTCCGTGGCCTCCCCCACCCCGCGCCGGAAGAGCTCGGTGTCCTCGAACGCCGGCGTCTCGATGCGCCCGTAGCCCGCGCGGGCGAAGATCTGGGCGGCGGCGACGTAGACGCGAGCCCGCTGCTCGGACTCGGCGGGCAGCACGTCGAAGGTGCCGCGGGGTGCTTGGAAGCGGGCGCTCATTTTCGGCGCCCGAGGGTATTAGCTCGCGCCGGGATGGGCTTGCTAGCGGGCGAGCTCGGCGAGAAACGGATTGCTCGCGCGCTCGGCGCCGAGCGTCGTGATGCCCATGTGCCCGGGATAGACGGTGGTCTCGTCGGGATAGCCGTCGAGGAGCCTGCGGATCGACTCGAGCAGCGTGCCCCAGTCGCCGCCGGGGAGGTCGACCCGGCCGACCGAGCCCTGGAAGAGGACGTCGCCGGAGAAGAGCGCGCCCTCGGCGGGCAGCGCGTAGGTGACGTGGCCGGGGCTGTGACCAGGGGTGAACAGCACGTCGATCTCGAACCCGGCCAGCTCCAGGCGCTCGCCGCCTGCGACGGTCTCGTCGGCGTCGTAGCTCTCGAACGGGCCGAATCCCGGCCAGGGGACGAACGACATGATGTCGGCGAGCACGCCCACCTCGAGCTCGGGGCAGTACACCGGCGCGCCGGTGGCGCGGGCGACCGGCGCGACCGCGCCGACGTGATCGAAGTGACAGTGCGTGAGTAGGATCGCCTCGAGGCGGGTGATCCCCAGCTGCTCGAGGGCGCCGAGCAGGCGGTCGGGCTCATCACCGGGATCGACGATCAGGCCGGTGTCGGAGCCTTCGCGGCGGAGGACGTAGCAGTTCTCCTGGACCGGCCCGACGGTGAAGCTGCGCACGTCCATCGCGATACCGAGCCTAGCCTGGGCGCCGAGCGGAGCTCGCCGCTAGCGGCGCCGCTGCTGGGCCTGCTGCTCGCGGGCGCGGCGCTTCGCCTCGGCCGCGAGGCGGCGCGAGTAGAAGAACTTCTCCATGTAGTAGCCCATGGGGATGTAGATCAGGACCATGAAGGCGGTCAGCGTGATCGCCTGGCCCACGGTCTGCCCGAAAGCGAGCGTGATCAGCGCGAAGAAGATGACGCCGCCGATCAGCGCCCGGTTGATCGCGCTCTGCCACGTCGGCGGGCGATCGCGGCGCTGCGCGGCCTGACGGCGGGCCTGAGCCCGCGCCTCCTGGCGGCTGCGCGGACGCCGGCGGCGCCGGTCGACCGACCCGCTCTGGGTGCCGCGGTGCTTACGCCTGCGCTTGCGTTTCGTCTGAGCCATCGCCGCTGAAATCTATCCGGCCCGCGATCCACCCTGCGCGCCCTACCCCGCCCGCAGCCGCGCCTCGATCGTGCCGCGCTCGCGGTCGAAGCCGTGGATCGGCAGGTCGTCGGGAAAGCCGGCGAGCGCCGCCTCCGGGACGAGGCCGACGATCTCAGCGGCCACGACGCGCGCGCCGTGCCCAGCGGCGAGCTCGGCCGTGCGTTTCACCACCTCGGCGAGCGGCAGCCCAACCGGATCGTGCACGTTCGTGGAGATCTGCGCCACGCCGCCCTCGAGCTCGATCGCCAGCGCGCGGACGCCGGGCAGCCCGCCCCCGGCCTCGCGCAGCGCGCCCGCGATCGCGCGGGCCGCAGGCAGCGTGGCGTCGGCCAGCTCCAGGTTGAACGCCGCGAGCGGCGGGCGCGCCGTCACCAGCGTGGCGCCGGCGTTGGGGTGCGGCAGTCGCGGACCCAGGTCCGGGTGCAGCTCGCGGTCGGCCATCCGGCGGCGCAGCTCGGGCAGACCGCCGCGGCGAAAGAACGCGCGCTCGCGGCGCGCCGGGGAGCGGGCGAGCTCGCCGTAGAAGAAGACGGGCACGTCGAGATCGGCGATTGCCGCGCCTGCGGCGCGCGCCTCGGCCTCGGCGAGATCGATGTCCGCGTCGTCGAGGAAGACCACGGGACAGACGTCGAGCGCGCCGATGCAGGGGTGCTCGCCCTCGTGCGCGCGCATGTCGATCGCCTCCACCGCGGCGCGCGCGCCCGCCGCGAGCGCGCTCGCGAGCGCGCCGGGCTCACCGGCCAGGGTGAAGACGGTGCGGTTGTGGGTCGCGTCGCTGTGTGCGTCCAAGAGGCGCACCCCTTCGCTGAAGGCGGCCGCGAGGCGCTCGATGGCGCGCTCGTCGCGTCCCTCCGAGACGTTCGGCACGGCGAGCAGCGTGGGCATGGCCGACGGGCGGGTTAGACGAGTAGCTCGCCGTCGCGCACGATCGGCTCGCCGTCGAGCTCGACCGTCGGCTTCATCACGACGCAGTCCAGGTGGACCGGGACCTGGACCTCACCGCCGATGCCCGCCGACGCCCCGAAAGCGACGTGGCAGGTTCCGAGGATCTTCTCGTCCTCGAGGAGGTTCCCGGTCAACTGGGCCTTCTCGTTGGTCCCGATGCCGAGCTCCGCGACGCAAGTGCCGTCGGCGCCCGCCGCGCGCAGCATCTCGAGCAGGCGCTCGCCCTCGGGCCCGGTCGCCGCGACGAGGCGGCCGCCCTCGACGCGCAGCTCGGCCGGCCGCTCGGGAATGCCGATGCCGTCGACCGTCCCGTCGATGAACAGCACGCCCTCGCCCTCGGTATGCAGCGGCGCGATGAAGCCCTCGCCGCAGGGCAGGTTCCCGAAGGCCCCGCGCTCGTGCAGCTCGCCCGCGTCGGGGATCGCGGTGCGCCCGGTGAGCACGAGGCGCAGATCGGATCCGTTCGGACAGGTGATCCGCGCCTCGTCGGCCTGGGTGAGCCGGCGGGCGACCTCCTCCCCGCGGCGACGCAGCTCGGGCATGTCGGCGCTCATCACGCGGGCGAGCATGTCGGCCGTGACGCCGGGGAACGTGGCGATCCGCGCCCCCGCCTCGCAGGCCTCGCGGCGCGCAGCGGTGTGCGAGAGGGACTTGACGGTCGGGATCAGCACCACGTCGGCGCGTGCCATCGCCGCGGCGACGGCGGCGGGTGGCTCCTGACCGTGCTGGTCGCGCTCCTCGGTCAGCATCAACATCGCGTCGGCGCCGACCGCGCCGGCCTCGGCGCGCAGGCGCTCGGCGAGCTCGTAGGTGGCGGGGTTGCAGACGACGAGCACGTCCTCGCCCGCCTGCACGCGCATGCACTCGCGCACGACGGTCGCCACGGCTTGTTCCAGCTCACTCACCGGCGCTTCAGCCTACGCGCTGACCCGGCCCGGTTGCCGCGCCGCCCCATTTGCGAAATCCGTGTGACAGATCGGCCGCGCGGACGTAGCCTTGGGTGAAGATGGGGAATCACCAGATCAGCCGGGGGGCTCGCGCTCTCAGCATCCTGGGGGCGCTGGCACTCGGCGTGATCGCTGCGGCGACGGCGGACGCGCGGGCGGGCGCCCCTTGGTCCTCGTCGCACGCCAACCGAAGCCCAGAATTCGTTCCCGGCGAGGTGATCGTTGGTTACGAGCCCGGCGCGGTCGGGCGCGGCCGCAGCGCGGTGCGAGACAGCGGGCAGGTTCAAGCCGCGCGTCCGCTCGGCATCGCGCGACTGGATCTGGTCGCCCTGCGCCCGGGTAAGTCCGTGCGCGCCGCGGTGCGCCGCCTCGAGCGCAAGCCCGGCGTCGCCTACGCGGAGCCGAATTACGTACGAGAGCTTCAGGCGATTCCAAACGACCCGCTGTTCGGCCGGCTTTGGGGCCTGCACAACCCCGGCGGGGCAGGCGCCCGGCGCAACGCCGACATCGACGCGCCCGAGGCGTGGGACATCACACTCGGCGAAGGCTCGATCGTGGCCGTGCTCGATACCGGCATCACCTACGAGCACGAAGACCTGGTGGGCCAGATCTACCTGAACCCGGGTGAGACCGGCGCGGGCCGGGAGAACAACGGGATCGACGATGACGGCAACGGCTTCGTCGATGACTGGCGGGGCTGGGACTTCGGCGGGGCCGACGGGCCCGAGGGCGACGATAGGACGGGGCCCGACAACGACCCGCGCGACTACTACGGCCACGGAACCCACGTCGCGGGGACGATCGCCGCCGCCGCGAACAACGGCGTCGGCATCGCCGGCGTCGCGCCGGGCGCCAAGGTCCTGCCGATCCGCCTCGGCGACTACGACCTCAACGTGGCCCGCTCCGTGCGGGGCATCAGGTACGCGCACGCGATGGGCGCCGACGTGGTGAACATGAGCTACGGCGGCTGGGGCCCCTCCCAGGCGGAGCTGGACGCGATCCGCGCAGCCAGCGACACGGTGTTTGCGATCTCGGCGGGCAACTACCGCACGAACGTCGACGCCGCGCGCTTCTATCCCTGCAGCTATCCGGCGCGGAACATCATCTGCGTCGCGGCCTCGAACCCACGGGATCAGCTCGCCGGCTTCTCGAGCTACGGCCGCGCCCAGGTCGACATCGCCGCCCCCGGCGCCAAGATCCTGAGCGCCGCCTGGCAGCCGTGGTTCACGCGTGTCTTCCACGACAACTTCAAAGAGCGCCTCGTACCGACGTGGAGGCGCGCGGGCAGGGGCAACACGTGGGGCCGCGAGCGCGTCCGGAAGCCCCGCCGCTTCGGGCCCCCGAAGCGGGACATCGCGCTCTCCGATTCCCCCGGAAAGCCGTATCGCAACAAGGCGAACTCCAGGCTCACGGCCCGGCCGGTGGCGCTGCCGGGCAAGGACTGCGCCCTGTACTACTGGATCCACGGACGCAGCGAGCGCAACCGGGACCGCCTCCTGGTGGAGGCCCGCGCCGGCGGCAGGGACTGGGAGCAAGTGGCCTCCTACTCGGGCCGCGTGGTGCGGACGGCTGCCGAGATCGACCTCTCGGCCTACGACGGGGCGCCGGCGTTCCAGTTCCGCTTCCGGCTGCGCACGGACGACTCGGTGCGCGACAAGGGCTTCGTCATCGACAACGTCGCGATCGACTGTGGCGCCGACTACCTGCGCGCGTCGGGCACGTCGATGGCGGCGCCCCACGTGGCCGGCGCGGCGGCCCTGCTGCACGCCCACAAGCCGGCGCTCAGCCCGTTCGAGATCCGCGCCACCCTCGTCGGCAGCGCGGATCGGCGACCGGCATTCCGCAAGACCACGACGGCCCGCGGGCGCCTGAACGCCGCCGCCGCGCTCACCTACACGGACACGCAAGCCCCCCGGACGCGCGTCCGCGAGGTCGTCCGCGTAGGCAAGCGCCGCGCGCTCATCAAGCTCGCCGCGAGCGAGATCGTGAGCCGCTTCGAGTGCCGCCTCGACGACGGCCCCTTCGAGCGCTGCGGCAACTCGTTCAAGACCGGCGCGCTGAGCAAGGGCACCCACGTGTTCCGCGCCCGCGCGGTGGACGCGTTCGGCAACGTCGACCCGACGCCGGCCCTGAAGCGCGTGCGGATCCGCTAGCCGGAGTCGTCGCGCGCGGGGTGGGCCGCGCGACGGACGATCAGGACGCTGCATGGCGCGTGGTGCGCGACGTGCTCGCTCACGCTCCCCAGCGCGCGCAGCCCGGTCTTGCCGCGGCTGCCGATGACGACGAGCCCGGCGCCGCTCGCCTCCGCCGCCTCGCAGAGAGCGCGGCCGGGCGAGCCCCCTTCGACCTTGAGGATCGGCTCGCGGCCGCTCTCCTCGAGGATCGCCACGGCGTCCTGGGCAATGCCATCTCCGTTCTCACGCACGTGCATGGTGATCACTGTGGAACCGTGCGCCGCGGCGAGGCGACCGGCCACGCGCGCGGCGTCCAGGGATTCGGCGGAGCCGTCGTTGGCGTGCAGGATCGTGCCCGGGAAGCCGGCGGCCGGGCCGCTGCGCGCGATCAGCACCGAGCACGGCGCGTAGTGCGCCATCGCCGAGGCGACGCTGCCGAAAACGATCCCGGCGACGCGCGAGCGCCCGTGGGAGCCGACCGCGACGAGCTCCGCACGCAACTCGCCGATCAGCTCGAGCAGCGCGGGCACGTCGCGACCGCGAACCCGCACCGGCTGCAGCTCCGGGACCACGTCGCGGGCGCGCTGCAGCGCGACGCTGGCTTCGTTGCGCAGATCCTTCGCGACCTCGGCGGCGTGGATGCCGGCGTGCATCGCGACCCCGGGATCCCACGCGGCTACGCCCCATAGCTCGGCACCCTCCGCCGCCAAGTCCCGGGCCTGGCGGGCGGCGATGAGCGCCTGATCGGAGCCGTCGATCCCGCACAGGACGCGCCTGAACCGCAGGCCGGAGCCGTCCTGGTCCGCCGCGGGTCTGGGTTCCGCACTCATGCCGTCACAGCGGATTGTGGACGACCGGCCGCCGCGGCGCACGCACGCGCGTAAGCGAGCGGCGAGCGGCCGATCTGCGCCGTGAAGTCACGGGTGAAGTGCGCCTGGTCGAAGAAGCCCAGCTCCCAGGCCAGCGCGGCAAGATCCTCCGCGTCGCCGGCGGCGATCCGCTCGGCGGCGACGTGAATGCGGTAGCGGCGCAGGACCCACTTGGGACCGACGCCGACGTAGTCGCGAAACGCACGTTGCAGCGTGCGCGGCGTGACGCCGTGGCGACGCGCCAGGTCAGCGACCGTGACGCGCGCCGGCGGGCGGAGCATGTCGGCGACGACCGCGCGGACCAGCTCGTAGCGCCGGTCCGACACGGGCTCCAGCTCGCGCAGGAACCGCTCGACGGCGGCGATGTGCGCCTCCGCGTCGCCGGCGCTCTCGGCCAGCTCGAAGTCGAGCCGGGTGCCGCGCTCGCCGAAGAGCTCGGCGAGCGGCAGGCTGCGGTCGTTGAGCGCGCTCGCCGGCCGGTCGGTGAAGCAGGCGAAGCCGCCCGGGCGGAACTTCGTGCCGACCACGGCGCCGGTCCCGGTCAGCGTGTGGTGCGATTGGGCGGTCGGGATGCCGTGCACCGCGATCAGCCCCGGCTCGCTGACCAGGTTCACGCACGGGTGCGGAAGGATCGCCTGCGTGAACGACTCCCCGTCGGCGAGATCCCAGCGCACGATCCAGTGTCGCTCGACCCAGTCGCGCAGATCCTCGGCGGGCAGGCGGCGCTCGAGCGTGAAGCGGGCGAGGCCGGCGCGCGGCTCGAGGATGCCGTGCGTGTCACCCTCGGGCGCCATGCGTCGCATTCTTCCAAGACACCCGCATGCAGCGGGCGTAGCGTCGGGCGCATGGACAAGATCGCACGCTACGGAAAGAGCAAGGCCAAGCCCGGCAAGGGCGAGGAGGTCGCGCGCCTGTTGCTCGCTGCCGCCGAGAAGCTGCGTGACGACCCGGCATGCGAGCTCTACCTCATCAACCGGCAGGCCGACGACCCGGACACCGTGTGGGTCACGGAGCTCTGGCGCAGCCAAGCCGACCTGGATCGCGTGATCGAGGGGCTGCGTGGATCGCCGGACGTCTCAGCGGTGATGGCCCTAGTGGATGACTTTCAAATGATCGAACTGGAGCTCTTGGGCGGGAAGGGCGCCTGAGCTCGAAGGAGGCTGCGCATGGGATTCGACAAGCACAACCTGCTCGCAACCGAGGATTCGGCCGCGAAGTTCGGCTTCGGACACGTCGGGGAGGCCCGCTTCCCCAACGAGGACCTCGGCACGCAGCAGACCGGGCTCAGCCTGCACAGCGTGAAGCCAAACCAGCGTCAGGCCTTCGCCCACCGCCACGAGGAGGTCGAGGAGATCTACGTCGTGCTCCACGGCTCCGGCCGGGCCAAGCTCGACGACGAGATCGTGGAGATCGGCGAGCGCGATGCGCTGCGGGTGGACCCCGGAACGTGGCGCTGCTTCGAGGCGGGCCCCGAGGGCCTCGAGGTGCTCGCCTTCAGCCCGCGCCGCAAGGACGACCGCGGCGAGATGCAGACGGACTGGTGGAAGGACTGAGCCCCCGCCGAGCCCCCGCGCACGTTCAGCCCTACTCGCCGGATTTCGAACACGAGGACTGAACGTCGGGCGGCACGAGGCTCGGCGCGCGGACGTTCAGCCCTGGACGCCGGATTTCGACGACGTGGGCTGAACGTTGGGAGCGGCGCGACGCGCCTCGGCGGACGTTCAGCCCTGGTATTCGAATTCCGAACACGAGGGCTGAACGCCGGGAGCGGCGCCGGGCTAAACGCCGGGAGCGGCGCCGGGCTGAATGCCGGGAGCGGCGCGACGCACGTCGGCGAGGTTCAGCCCTGGTCGCCGGATTTCGAACACGAGGACTGAACGTCGGGCGGCACGAGGCTCGGCGCGCGGACGTTCAGCCCTGGACGCCGGATTTCGACGACGTGGGCTGAACGTTGGGAGCGGCGCGACGCGCCTCGGCGGACGTTCAGCCCTGGTATTCGAATTCCGCACACGAGGGCTGAACGCCGAGCGGCTAGCTTCGCGGCATGCTCCCGCGTCAGCTTTGGCGCCCCGGTCCGGTCCGGCTGGCGGCGCTGATCGCCGGCCTGTGCGTCTTCGGCGCGGGCGAAGCGTGCCTGGTCGCGGCCGACCTTGGGAACTCTCCCTGGACCGTGCTCGCCCAGGGGGTCTCCCGCACCACCCCGCTCGGGATCGACGCCGCCACGATCGTGATCTCGTTTCTCGTGCTGTGCGCGTGGATCCCGCTGCGCCAGGCGCCGGGGCTGGGGACGATCCTGAACGCGATCATCATCGGCCTCGCCCTTGGCGTCACGTTGCGCTGGCTACCAGAGGACCCCTCGGCGGCGGGCTCCTGGGCACTGCTCGCCGGCGGCATCGCCGCGGTCGCTCTGGGCGGCGGCGTCTATCTGGCGGTGGGCCTCGGCCCGGGCCCGCGCGACGGGCTGATGACGGGCCTGCACGCGCGCACCGGGCGCTCGCTGCGCCTCGTGCGAACGCTGATCGAGCTGAGCGCGCTCATCGGCGGCTACGCGCTGGGCGGCACGGTCGGCGTGGGCACGGTCGCCTTCGCGTTGCTGATCGGCCCCGGCGTGCACGCGGTCTTCTACGCGACGCAGCCGTTCTTCGCGCGGTTTCGCTAGCGGCCGACCCCGCGAGCGGGCGCGAAACACGGCCGGTTTTCCGATGCGTCCGGCGGTCGAAACTGACGCGCGCCCGTCGCTAGGATTCGCCTCCCCGCCGGAGTAGCTCAGTTGGTTAGAGCAGCGGAATCATAATCCGCGTGTCGGGGGTTCGAGTCCCTCCTCCGGCATGGTTCGCCGGGTCGCTTGGACGCGCCCGCGGCTAGGCGACGTCGGCGCTAATCCTCGGCCGCCTCGATCTCGATCGCGGCCGGGTACAGATCCCCTCGACCCGCCGCACACAGCGCCTCGGCGACGACACGCGCGGCCAACGAAGCCATCTCGGCACGGTTCGCGACCCTGGCGGAAAGCACGATCTGGCACGGGTTTCCACCGCAGATGATCGGCCCGTACTGGCCGTAGCGGCCGTCCAAGACGTCGATGACAGCGCCCCACGTCTGCTCGCCACCGTCACCCGGCGGGAAGCCGGGGACGTCGACCCAGGCTCGTAGGTCATCGCGTCGCACCCCAATCGCTCCTTTCGTTCCGAACGTTGGCAGATGGGCGTTCAGGGGTTATGTCGGCCGCGTACCGCTGAAACCGACGAATTGCCGCCGCGTCAATCGAGTCGTTGGAGTGACCGCCCTTCAGCGCCACAGACACCCGAGCCGATCCCACTCCCGGGGTCGCGGACGAGGAGTCGGCTCGGCCGTTCGCATCGCCCGCGAGAGAAGCGCAGCTCCCCCAGAGTGAGCGTTACGGCAGCTTCGGCCGCGGACAGCTGCGGATCACGCGGATCAGCTTGCGCGCGCGCACCCGGTAGCCGTACGGAGTCGCATGGAGGCCGTCCTCGCTCAGCAGCCCGGGACGGCGCTTTACGACCCGCTGCCAGTCGAAGAGCACGACGCTCCGCCGCTCGGCGAACCTGCGGATCACGCCATCGAGCCGCACGCGTCGCTCCGGCGGCAACGTGGCGATGACCATGCAACGGCGCGGCGTAATGAGCCGTCGCGCGCGGCGCATACTGCGCACCAGGCCGTCGGGCCCCACCTTGTAGTCGTTGCTGCCGAGGTCGAAGACAACGACGCCGTAGCGCTCACGCATGCGCTTGCGGAGCACTCGCACCCCCTCAGCGCTCGGGCGGCCGCGCCGCGCGAACACCCTCACCCGATCGCCGAGGCGGCGCTCCAGGTGCTTGCCGGTCTCCACCTGATGGCTGTCGCCCACGACCAGGATCGGCACCCGGGCAGCGATCGGGTCGCTGCGCGCGGCCACCTGGTCGGCCACGGCCGACCCTTGCCGCGATATGGGCTCGTACATGGCGTCGATTAGCAGCGCAGTGGCGACCACGACCACGAGCGCGGCGCCCCACTTCAGATCCTTCATCCCTGCCTGGTTGATCGTCTTACCGGTGTCCGTAACCCCCAAAACGCACTAACACAAGACCTCGGCGGAAGAAGCGGCAGGCACCAGCGCTCACTCCGTCAAGCCCGGGTGGCGGCGGAAACTGTGCGAGGATCGCCGCTCAAGGCGCACCTAAGCCCAAGGAGGTGCTCGAGATGGGCGACCGCGATGATCGCGCCGACGGACCGTCGGAGCCGGCCGGACAGGGTAAAGCGGACTACTCCGACCTACGCGCCCTCTTCATCAACTGCACGCTGAAGCGCAACCCCGAGTCCTCGCACACGCAGGGGCTCATGGACAAGTCGATTGAGATCATGCGCCGCAACGGCGTTCACGTCGAGGCCGTGCGGGCGGTCGATCACGAGATCGCGAGCGGCGTGCAGCCCGACATGACCGAGCATGGCTGGGAGCACGACGACTGGCCCCAGCTCTTCGAGCGGGTGCTCGCAGCCGAGATCCTCGTCATCGGGACGCCGATCTGGTTGGGCGAGAAGTCGTCGGTGTGCACGCGGGTGATCGA
>CBFGWL010000047.1:0-23715 GCA_965652565.1 uncultured bacterium | reverse complement strand
GCTCGCGTACGGTCGCGCCGCTCCGCCGCGAGCATCCCGCGCATGAGCTCGAGTGAGCCCTGCTTGTGGAGCGGCTCGTTCAGGTTCCCGCACTTGGGGCTCTGCACGCACGAGGGGCAGCCGCGCTCGCACGGGCACTCGCCGACGAGGCGGGCGGCGTCGCCGACGAGGCGGTCGAAGCGCTCGAAGCCGCGGCGAGCGATCCCGACGCCGCCGGGGTGGCCGTCGTAGATGAAGATCGTCGGGCGGCCGGTTTGGTAGTGCACGTTCGTCGAGAGCCCGCCGATGTCCCAGCGGTCGCACATCGCGAGCAGCGGCAGGACCGCGATCTGCGAGTGCTCGGCGGCGTGCAGCGCACCCAGCTGGATCTCCGTGGGTAGCGCGGCGGGCCCGGCGAGCTCGTCGGGCAGCACGTACCAGAGCGCCTGCGTGGGGAAGTTCTGCTCGGGCAGCTCGAGCCCGACTAGGTCGATCACCTCGTGATCGGCCAGGCGCTTGCGCTGGTAGGCGATCACCTGCTCCGTTACCGAGACCTCACCGAAGTTGAGCTCGCAGCCGAGCGCCTCACGCCGCTCGCCGATCGCCTCGATGAAGACCATCGTCTCCTTCTTCGGCTGCGTATACCAGTCGCCGTCAAAGGGCTCGACGATCGCGCGGCGCGCGTCGAGGTCGAGCTCGCGCACCTCGTACGAGCGGCCCAGGTGCAGATAGACGGCGCCCGGATGCACGGTCGTGAAGGCGCGCTCGGCCTCGACCAGGCCGAGCATCTCCCCGGAACTCGCGTCGACGACCGCGATCGAGTCGAGCGAGGCCGAGCGCAGCGCGACCTCGCCCGCCGGGAATGCCGGACCCCGCGGCAGGTAGCGCTGGTCGCGCGAGCGGCGCAGCTGCCCGGCCGCGACCAGCTCGTCCGCGCGCTCGCGCCAGCCCTCGCCGAGGATCTCGTCGTCCGCCGCGCCGGGCTGCGGCGGCTCGCCGCCGAGCGGGATCTCGTACGCGGCGCTCAGCACGTGCCCCGCCTGGATGCGCTCGTTGCGGTGGTCGAGGATCGCCGCCTCGACGGGACGGCCGAGGAACTCGTCGGGGTGGCGGCAGAAGAACTGGTCGAGCGCGTCCTCGCCGGCGACGTAGATCGCGAGCCCTTCCGAGCGACGGCCGGCGCGCCCCCACATCTGCCGCAGGCTGGCGACGGTGCCCGGGAACGTCACGCAGATCGAGGCGTCGAGCTCGCCGATGTCGATGCCCAGCTCGAGGGCGTCCGTGGCCACCACGCCGAGCAGCTCGCCGGCCATCAGCCGCGCCTCGATCTCGCGGCGCTGCTGGGGCGTGTAGCCCGCGCGGTAGGGCGCGATCCGCTCCGCCAGCTTGCCCTGGTCGCGATCCTCGAGGCGCTGGCTCGCGAAGCGCTGGATCAGCTCGATGCCCTTGCGCGAGCGCAGGAAGCAGATCGTGCGCATCCCCTCGGAGACGAGGTCCGCGAGCAGCTCGGCGCCCTCGGACAGCGGCGAGCGGCGCGTCTGCGTGGACTCGTCGATTACCGGCGGATTCCACATCACGATGCGCCGTCCCGCGCGCGGCGCGCCATCCTCGCCCACCACGCTCACCGGCTCGCCGAGCAGCCGCTCGCCCAGCTCGCCGGGGTTGGCGATCGTCGCCGAGGCGAGCAGGAAGCGCGGCTCGGAGCCGTAGAGCCGCGCGACCCGGCGCAGGCGGCGCAGCACGTTCGCCACGTGCGAGCCGAACACGCCGCGGTAGGTGTGCGCCTCGTCGACGACCACCCACTCGAGGTTCGCGAAGAAGTCGCCCCAGCGCTTGTGGTGGGGCAGCACGCCGAGGTGCAGCATGTCCGGGTTGGACAGCAGGAGGTTCGAGCGGCGGCGGATCTGCGGGCGGTCCTCACGGGGCGTGTCGCCGTCGTAGATCGCGTGGCGCAGGAACGGGAGGCGCAGCTCGGCGAGCTTGCGAGCCTGATCCTGGGCGAGCGCCTTCATCGGATAGAGGTAGAGCGCGCGTGTGTGCGGGTCGTGCGCGAGACCTTCGAGCACCGGCAGGTTGAACGCGAGCGACTTGCCCGACGCCGTCCCGCTCGTGACGATCACGTGGCGGTGAGCCGCCTCGCCAAGGACCTCGTTCTGGTGCGCGTAGAGCCGGTCGATCCCCGCCGCGCGCAGGCCCTCGGCGAGCTCCGGCGGCAGATCGCGCGGGAAGGGCACGGTGACGGCCGGCCGGGGCTCCTCGAAGCTCGTCGCGACGAGGCGCCCGTCGTCGGCGCCCACGGCGATCACGTTGCGCCAGGCGCGGTCGATGCCGTTGCCTGACCCAGGCGCGCCAGTCACCCGACGCGCCGCTCGGTCTCGTAGCGCTCGGCGGGCCGTTCGCGCCGGACCTCCTCGGGCACGCGCAGCTCCGGGTCGATCGAGGCCGGATCCGCGAGCGCCGCGCGCACGGTGAGGAAGTCCCTGGTCTCGGCGACGTCGTGGACGCGGAGCATGTGCACGCCCGCGTCGACCGCGTGGGCGACGGCCGCGAGCGAGCCGCCCAGGCGCTCCGAAGGGCGCCGCTTCGTGAGCGCACCGATGAAGTCCTTGCGGGAGGCGGCGAGCATCACGGGGTAGCCGAGCGCGACGATCCGGTCGATACCCGCGACGAGCTCAGCGGTCTGCCGTGGCGTCTTCGCGAAGTCCGGCCCGGGGTCGAGCACGATCGAGCGCTGGTCCACGCCCGCCGCCTGGAGGCGCGCAGCGGCGTCTCGCAGCCAGCCGCGCACATGCTCGACGACGCCGTCCGGATAGAGGTCGGCGTCCCACAGCGAGGTCTTCGGCGGGGTCTCGGTGTGCACGATCACGCAGGCGACGCCGGTGCGCGCGCAAAGCTCGGCCATCCCGGGATCGGCGAAGCCGCTGATGTCGTTGACGATTCGCGCGCCGGCCTCGATCGCGACCTCCGCGACGGGCGGCTTGTAGGTGTCGATCGCAACGGGGACACCCCAGCCGGCGATTTCCCGCACGGGCGCGCTGACCCGCTCGCGCTCCTCCTCGACCGATACCGGCGGGCGATTCGACACGTTCGACTCGCCGCCCACCTCGATCACGTCGGCGCCCGCCTCGAGCAGCGCCTCGGCGCGCTCGAGCACACCGCTCAGCGAGCGCGAGCTGCCGGCGTCCGAAAAGGAGTCCGGGGTCGCGTTCACGACTCCGACGACGAGGGGCGAGCCGCTCAGGTCGATCTCACGATCGCGTGCCGTCAATAGCATTGATCCAGCCTCGCCATGAGCTTGCCGATGCTAGCGACGCACCACCACTCCGACTTTACGGTCGAGGCCGCACTGGAGGCCAAAAGCGAGGCGATCTCGGTCTGCATCCCCGCGCGCAACACCGGGGCGCTCGCCGGCCGCACCGTGGAGCGGGTGATCGAGCTCGTCGATGCCGGGCTCGTCGATCAGGTGCTCGTGATCGACGGCTCGGAGGGCCCCGAGACCGGTGAGGCCGCGCGCGCGGCCGGCGCCGAGGTGCTCCGCGAGGACGAGCTCCTCGCAGAGCTAGGCCCGGCGCGGGGCAAGGGTGATGCGATGTGGCGCGGCCTCTCGCGCTGCACGGGCGAGCTCGTCTGCTTCGTGGACTCGGACCTCTACGACTTCGAGGCGGCGCACGTGGTGGCGCTCCTCGGCCCGCTCCTGCGCGATGGCGACGTGGCGTTCACCAAGGCGACGTACGACCGGCCGCTGATCGTCGGGGGCCAGGAGCTCCGCGGCGAGGGCGGGCGGGTCACCGAGCTCGCCGCGCGCCCGCTGCTTGAGCTCTTCTTTCCGGAGGCCGCTGCCTTTCGCCAGCCGCTCGCCGGCGAGTGCGCCGCGCGGCGCTCGGTGCTCGAGCGGATTCCGTTCTGCACCGGCTACGGCGTGGAGATCGCGATGCTCGTCGACCTCGTGGAAGCGGTCGGCGTCGAGCGCATGGCGCAGGTGGACCTCGGCCGGCGCCGCAACCCCAACCAGCCGCTGCGCAACCTCGCCGAGATGGCGCGCGACGTCGCCGCCGCGCTGCTCGCCCGCGTGGAGGGCATGCCCCCGGACGCTGCGGAGCGCGCGAGCGGGCGTCTCGTGGAGCGCCCGCCGCTCGCAACGTGGGCCGCGGAGCGGGGCCTCGACTCACGCGCGCTGGCCTAGCGGGACGCCCGCGGCCGATCGCGGATACCGTGTTGCGCCCGATGGCGATCCGCTGCGTCTACACGGACCTCGACGGCACCCTGCTCGGCCCGGGGGGCTCGCTCTTCCGCGACCCCGAGGGCAACTTCAGCCTGCGCCAGGCGCGGGCGCTGGAGGCATGTCATCGCGCCGGCGTCGAGGTCGTGATCATGTCGGGCCGCAAGGAGGCCCAGGTGATGGCCGACGCGCGCATGCTCGGCCAGACCTCCTACATCTACGAGGCGGGCTGCGCGGTGGTGATCGACGGGGAGCGCACGCTGCTCACCGGGTCCTGGCAGCCGAACGAGAACGGCATGCCAGCCGAGCAGCTGCTCGCCGCCGGGGTCGCCGACGCGCTCTTCGAGCGCTTCCCCGGGCGGCTCGAGTGGCACGAGCCCTGGCACCACGGCCGCCAGTTCTCGCTGCTCATGCGTGGGCGCGTTGACGTCGGCGAGGCGAACGCGCTCGTGCGGGAGCTCGGCCACGACGATCTGCGCTTCCTCGACAACGGCGCGATCGGCCGGCGCATGCCGGGCATCGAGGGGCGGGCGCACGCCTACCACCTGGTCCCGGGCGGGGCGAGCAAGGCGGGCGGCGTCGATTTTCACCGGAGAGCTCGCGGCTACGCCCCGGAGGAATGCATCGCGATCGGCGACTCGATCGAGGACCTCGAGTCCGCCGCCTCCGTCGGGCGGTTCTTCTGCGTCGCGAACGGGCCCGCGCATGACGACGCGCTGCGCGAGGCGCTCCCGCGCTTCCCGAACGCCACGGTCACCGAGGGGGCGATGGGCGACGGCTTCTACGAGGCCGTCGTCAGCTCACTGGTTGCGCGCGACTAGGCCGCCCCGTCCGGCTTCGCGTCCCGTCAACCTCCTGTTACACCGCCGCTTTCAGTGCCGGATCGGCGTCGGCGTCAAGTGATCCTCGCCGGATCCGTCGCCGAGCCGGCCGGAGGCGTTGCTGCCCCAGCACAGCGTCTGCAGCGTCCGAGCGCTGATCGCGCAGGTGTGGGACGAGCCCGCGGAGACCAGCGCGGCGTCATCGAGGCCGTGGACCGGGGTCGGGCTGGTTCGATCCTCCCGTGTGCCATCACCCAGCTGGCCGGAGACGTTCGATCCCCAGCAGACCGCGTGGCCCGACGTGCGGATCGCGCAGATGTGCGCTCCGCGGAC
The DNA here is from genome assembly GCA_965652565.1 of uncultured bacterium. Classification (GTDB taxonomy): domain Bacteria; phylum Actinomycetota; class Thermoleophilia; order Solirubrobacterales; family 70-9; genus RSA11. Next base: position 18,363 of record CBFGWL010000047.1, on the reverse strand, counting down.
GGTGATCCTCGCGGCATCGGCGAGGCCAGCCACCGGGGTCGGGGTCGGGATATGCCGATCCTCATGTCCGGTCCCGAGGCGCCCGGCCTCGTTGTTGCCCCAGCAGAGGGCCTCGCCCGACGTGCGAATGGCGCACGTTCGCACCGCTCCGGCGGCGACGTCCCTCACCCCGGCGATCACCTCGGTCGGCTGGTTGCGCTGTTCGTTGGTCCCGTCGCCGAGCTGGCGGTTGCCGTTCGCGCCCCAGCACCACAGCCGGCCCGATTCGCCGCCGATCGCGCAGGTGTGAATGGTGCCCGAGGAGATCGCCGCGACTGCTTCGAGATCCTTGACCGGGTGCGGCGTATGGCGCTCCTCTTCGTTCGTCCCGTCGCCCAGCTGGCCGTACAGGTTTTGCCCCCAGCAGACCGCGTGGCCCGACTCGCGAATCGCGCACGTGTGCCACTCGCCGGCGGAAATCGCGACCGCGTCATCGAGCCCCTCGACCGGGACCGGAGCTGACCGAGGTTCTGTGGTCCCATCTCCCAGCCTGCCGTAGCGATTGGAGCCCCAGCACACCGCCTGGCCCGATTCGCGGATGGCACAGGAGTGGTACGTCCCGACCGTGATCGCCACGGCGTCCGTGAGGTCCTGAACCGGGACCGGCGTAAGTCGATCCTCGGAGGTCCCGTCGCCCAGCTGACCGTCGGCGTTACGCCCCCAGCAGACGGCCTGGCCCGACGCGCGGATCCCACAGCTATGGGCGGCGCCTGCTTCGACGGTGACCAGGGTGCGCTTGAGCTGCGCTATGCATCTCCGGCGGTTCTCGCGAGCCCGCTTCACCCGCTTTCTCGCCTTGCGGCTTTGCTTGCGGGCCTGCTTGAGCTTGCGCTTGGCCTGCGTGAGCTTGCGCGCGGCGCCGTTGGTCTTGGACTCTCGGTAGCGCTTCTTCGCCCTGCGCGCCTGGCTCCTGGCGCGCTTCAGCCTCCTGGCCGCCTGCCGGGCTCGCTTCGCGGCCTTCGCTGCCGGCTGGCGGCATTGCTCCATGCGGTCGGCGTACCGCCCATCGAGCTGGGCGCGGTGATCCGCGCTACTCGCCGCCTGCGACGGCGCCGCCTGCGCCATCACCAGCGCCAGACCCATCGCCGCGGCACACACCGCCAGCACCGTCGCCCCGAACCGCACGCCGCCGTTCGCCACGTGACCTCCCTGTCTCGTCAGTTCCAAAGGGCGGGAACCATAGCCGGCGTCCGCCCGCGCCGCAATGGGGTGCAGCCCTCAATAACGGCGCCGACTGATCCCATTGCGGAGGACTTTTCCGTCCGCGCTGGTTGCGAACGTATGTTCGCTTCCACCATCACCGCGCCGGGCGGCGGGCGATTACTCTCCCCGTCCGGCGCGGTCTGACTTCTCGGGCGCTCCCTCCAGCTCGCCCTCGACCCGCTCCATATGTTTCGTCACCACCGCCTCCGCGCCCTTCACGAACTCGAGGATCAGCTCGAGCTCGGCCATCGTGCATCGGTCCATGTACTCCTGCCAGTCCATGGCCATGGGCCCGAAGATCTCGCCGACGGCGTCGAGCGCCTTCTGACTGAGCTCGATGAGGACGCGCCGGCGATCGGTTTCATCGTGGACGCGATCGGCGTAGCCGGCCCTCTCCAACCGGTCGACGAGCGCGGTGACGGCGCCCGTGGTGAGGTTCATCTCCCGGGCGAGCTCCCCGGCGGTGATCCGCCCGCGCCGCTGGAGGATGTCCATGGCCAGGAGGTCGGTCTGGTTGACGCCGAGGTGGCGAGCGACGGCCTGGTCGAAGACCTGGTTCCGGTTCTGGGCGGCTCGGAAGGCCTCGCCGAGCTCTTCCATGAGCTGCTGCTTGTTGCGACGCTGCGTCAAATTAGTTCATCGGTTAAGATACTTAGCGATTGAAGGATATCGCAAAGCGAAGCGAGGAGGATGGCTCAGTGAATGCCATTGAGGCAGAGGGCCTCACAAAGCACTACCCACCCGATGTCCAAGCTCTGGACGGCGTCGGGTTCACCGTCCCCGAGGGCACCGTATTCGGTTTGCTCGGCCCGAACGGAGCGGGCAAGTCGACCACGGTGAAGATCCTGACGACCCTCTCCACTCCCGACGCGGGCACCGCGCGGGTCGCGGGCTTCGACGTCGAGCGCGAGGCAGCGAAGGTGCGGCGGGCGATCGGCGTGGTCGCCCAGAACCCGGGCGTCGACGGCGAGCTGACGGGACGCGAGAACCTGATCCTGCAGGGCCGCATCCATGGCATCCCCGGCCCGGAGCTGAACCGGCGCGCGGACGAACTGCTCGAGCAGTTCGGGCTCGCCGAGGCCGCCGACCGGGTCGCGCGCGGCTACTCGGGCGGCATGAAGCGCCGTCTCGACATCGCCGTCGCCCTGGTCCATCGCCCGAAGGTGCTGTTCCTGGACGAGCCCACGACCGGGCTCGACCCCGAGGTGCGCGCGGCGATGTGGGAGGAGATCGCCCGCCTCTCCAACGAGGAGGGCCTGACGATCCTGCTGACCACGCACTACCTCGAGGAGGCCGACGAGCTGGCGTCGCAGCTGGCGATCGTCGACCGGGGGAAGATCGTGGTTCAGGGCACGCCCGAGGCGCTCAAGGGCGAGCTGCAGGGCGACGCCGTGCAGGTCGAGCTCTCCGAGCCGGCCCAGAACGGCACCGCCACGGGCCTGCTCGACGGCATCGACGGCGTCCGCGACGTGGTGGTCGAAGGCACCGCCCTGCGGGCCCGGGTGGCCAACGGCGCGACGGTCCTGCCGAGCGTGATGGCCGCGCTCGAGAGCGCGTCCGTGAGCGTCGCCTCGGTGACGGTCTCGCGCCCGTCGCTCGATGACGTCTACCTGCGGTACACCGGCCGTGCTTTCGCCGAGGCCGACGAGGCGGGGCGCGGCGACGAGAACGAGGAGGAGGGCCGCTGATGGCACTCGCACTCAGACACGGCACGTACATGATGTGGCGCGAGCTGCTCGCGCTCTGGCGACAGCCCTGGTGGATCGCCGTCACGCTGATGCAGCCGATCATCTGGCTGCTTCTGTTCGGTGAGCTCTTCCAGAGCGTCGTCGAAATCCCCGGCTTCCAGACCGCCGACTACATCGACTTCCTCGTGCCGGGCGTGATCATCATGACCGCGTTCTTCGGCGCCAGCTGGGGCGGCATGGGGATGATCGAGGATCTCAACCGCGGCGTCACCGACCGCCTGCTGGTCTCCCCGCTCGCGCGGGCCGCGCTGGTCGCGGGCAAGGTGATGCAGAGCGCCGTTGTGATCTTCGTGCAGTCGCTGATCATGATCGGCCTCGCGCTGATCATCGGCGCGAGCTTCCCCGGCGGCATCGACGGCGTGCTCGTCATGCTGGTGTTCGCGATCCTGCTGGGCTGCTCGGTCGGCGCCCTGTCGAACGGCCTCGCCCTGTACATCCGCAAGGAGGAGTCGCTGATCGCGATTCTCTCCGCGGTGCAGCTGCCGCTCACGTTCATCTCGACGGCGTTCATGCAGAAGGACCTGATTCCGGGCTGGATGCAGACGGCCGCCGACTTCAACCCCCTGAACTGGGCGATCGAGGCGAGCCGCATCGCGGTGCTCGAGGGCGGCGACTGGGGCTTCATCGCCGCCCGCGCCGGCCTTTTGCTCGCGGTCCTGCTGCTGAGCGGCTGGTTCGCGCTGCGCGCCGTCGGCTCCTACCAGCGCTCCGTCTAGGTCCGCCGGACGGCATCGGCACGCGGCGAGGCCCCCGTGTTTGGGGGCCTCGCCGTTTCCCGACTAAGATCGCGGGGCATGGCCCACGAGCACGCCACGGTCGCCGAGGAGGAGTACCTGCAGTCGATCTTCTGGCTGGAGGAGGCGGGGCTCCCCATAACCGGCGCCAACATCGCCCGCGCGATGCAGCTGTCGCCGCCCACAGTCCACGAGATGATCGGCCGCCTCGAGCGTGACGGCTACATCGTCCGCAACGAGGACAAGTCGCTGCGCTTCACCGAGGACGGCCGCAAGGAGGCGGCCGCGATCGTCCGCCGCCACCGCCTGATCGAGCGCTTCCTCACCGATGTGCTCGGCATCCCGTGGGACGAGGTCCACGAGGAGGCGGAGCGCCTGGAGCACGCGATGTCGCCCGTGCTCGAGGAGCGCATGCTCGAGGCGATCGGCGACGCCCAGACCTGCCCGCACGGGCATCCGATCGTCGAGGGCATCCGCGAAGAGGGCTCGCTGCTCGCCGACGTCTCCGAGGGCGCGAAGGTCACCGTCCTGCGCTTCGAGAACGAGGCGGAGGAGCTCCTGCGCTACCTCAAGGGCACCGGGATCTACCCGGGGATGGAGGGCACGGTCGACGCGGTCACCGACGAGGAGATCGTGATCGCAGCCGACGGCGGCAAGCACACCGTCTCGCGCAACATCGCGGAGACCGTCTCGGTGCGCGCCGACCCGGCGCCCCCGCCGCGGCCGCCGCTTCCCGAGCAGCTCGTCATCTCCACCGACCGCTACGGGCGCTGAGCGCGGGCGCCCCCGGCGCCCGCACCCCCGCCCCAACCGCACGTTCAGCCCTCGTCGTCGCTTTTCGACCACCACCGCTGAACGTCGCGGAGTACCGTCATTCGTTCAGCCGTGGCCTTCGAATTTCGACGTCCACGGCTGAACGTCGCGGTGGGGTGACCGTCGGGCTACGCCGTGGCGCCGGCGCGCTGGCGCTCCAGCGCCCGGGCGATCCGCGCGACACCCTCGCCGATCCGCTCGGGCGGCACGCTCGCGAACGAGAGACGCAGCGCGTTGCGCCCGCCCTCGATCAGGAAGTCGGGACCCGCAACGAAGCTCACGCCCTCGTCCTTCGCCGCCTCGAGCAGCGCCGGGGTATCGGCGTCCTCGTTCAGCGTGAGCCAGAGGAAGTAGCCGCCCTCGGGCACGACGAACTCGGCCTCGGGCAGGTGCTCGCGCAGCGCCTCGACCAGCGCGTCGCGGCGCTCGCGCAGCGCCCCGTTGACGAACTCCACGTTGCGCTCGAGCCCGCCTGAGCGGCAGAGCTCGTACACGATCGCCTCGGCGAGCATGTTGGGCGAGATATAGGTCTCGTTGGCGCGCTTGGCGAGCCGGGCGATCTCGTCAACCGGGCCCGCGAGATAGCCGACGCGCACGCCCGGGCTCACCGTCTTGGAGAACGAGGAGGCGTGGATCACGCGACCCGCCTCGTCGAGCGAGAGCATCGTCGGGCGCTCCTCGCCGCCGAAGCGCACCAAGCGGTACGGGTCGTCCTCGAAGATCGTGAAGCCGTGCTCGGCCGCGAGCGCGACGAGGCGCTCGCGCTTCTCGGTGGACAGCGTGCACCCCGCGGGGTTGTGGAAGTTCGGGATGATGTGGGCGAGCTTCACGGGACCGCCCGCGAGCGCCCGCTCGAAGGCATCCACGTCCACCCCATCGTCCTCCAGCGGCACCGGGACCAGCTCGACGCCGGCGCGTCCGAAGAGCAACAGGGTGCGGTCGTACGACGGCTGCTCGACGATCACGCGATCGCCCGGCTCGAGCGTGTGCTGGAAGAGCAGCGCGGCCGCCTCCATCGAGCCGTTCGTGACCATCACCCGCTCCGCGTCGATCTCGTGCAGGCCGGCGATCCACTCGGCGAGGCCGAGGTGCCCGCGTCCGGTCCCGTAGGACAGGGCACGCTGCCAGTCCTCTGCCAGCGCCGCCGCGGCGGCCTCGCGCACCGCCTCGGCGGGCAGGATGTCGGCGCTGGGCGCGCCGCGGGCGAAGGAGATCACGTCTGAAGCCATCGGCGGGCCAGTTTACTTCCGGGCCCCCTCAGGTTCCGGAGCGGCGTCCGGGTCCGCGCCGTTGCGGGCCGCGGCCCCGTTGCCGCGCAGGGTCGGCGTGGCGAACTCCGGGTCCAGCGGCTCGCCGCGCTCGTCCACGTTCGCCACGAGATGCCCCTCGAGCGAGACGCGCGGCAGGATGCGGTCGAGCCACGTGGGCACGCGCCAGGCGCGATCGCCGAGCAGAGTCACCACCGCGGGCGCGACCACGAGTCGCAGCAACAACACGTCGATCAGGATCGCCAGACCCAGGCCGAGGCCCATCATCTTCGCGACCACGTCGGGCTGGGTCACGAAGGCGAGGAAGACCGAGGCCATGATCAGCCCGGCGAAGAGCACGACCTTGCCGATCCGGGCGAGCCCGTGCACCACGGACTCGGCCGGCGACTCGCCCTCGTTGTACGCCTCGTGGACGCGCGAGAGCAAGAAGACGTTGTAGTCCATGCTCAGCCCGAAGAGGATCGCGAACAGCATCACCGGCACGAAGGAGACGATCGGGACGTCGGAGTCCGCGCCGATCAGGCTCGCGCCGATCCCGTCCTGGAAGACGGCGGTCACCACGCCGTAGGCGGCCGCGACCGAGAGCAGGTTGAAGACCGCGGAGACGAGCGGGATCCACAGCGAGCGGAAGGCCGCGATCAGAAGCAGGACCGAGAGCCCGATCACCACGCCGATGAACAGCGGGAGGCGCTCGGCGACCTTGTCGGAGAAGTCCTCGAAGCTCGCGGTATTGCCGCCCACGTAGACCTCGAGGTCGGTTCCCTCGGTCGCCGCCGGGATCACGTCCTCGCGCAGCTCGATCAGCAGGTCGCTGGTCGCCTTGTCTTGCGGAGAGGTCTCCGGCACCAGGAAGACCGTCGCGATCTCGCCGTCCTCGCTGGGGGTCGCCGGGCTCACGCTCGCCACGCCGTCCACCTCGCGCAGATCGGCGACGAGCGCCTCCAGATCCTGCTCGGGCACCTGGCTCTCGGGCAGGTCGACGGCGAGCAGGAAGGGACCGTTCGAGCCCGGCCCGAAGGCTTCGCTGAGCTTGTCGTAGGCGATCCGCTGGGTCTTCGACTCGGGCTGGTTGCCGTCGTCGGGCAGGCCGAGGCGCATGTCGAGAACCGGGATCGCGAAAACGAGGAGTACCAAGACGCCGGCGGCGATCGCAGCCCACGGGCGACGGGTGATCAGATCGCCCCAGCGCTCGAATGCCTTCGAGTGTCTGACGTGGTCGGCCTTCTTCGGCCGCAGCCAGCGCCCGAACGCGCCGATCATGATCGGCAGGATCGTGATCGCGGAGAGCACGACGGCGGCGACGCCGATCGCGGCGCCCACGCCGAGCTTGCCGATCATCGGGATGCCGATGACGAGCAGGCCGGCGATTGCGACCATGACGATCAGGCCCGCGGCGACCACCGCCGAGCCCGACGTCGCGGCCGCCTTTGCCGCCGCGTCGCGCAGGGAGTCGCCCGCCGCCATCTGCTCGCGGAAGCGGCCGATGATGAGCAACGCGTAGTCGATGCCTGCGCCGAGTCCGAGCATGACGGCGATCACGCCGGCGAACTCGGGCAGCGCGAGCGGCCGCGAGAGCGCGGCGATCAGCATCTGGCCGACCATCACGCCGATCAGGGCGCCGGCGATGGTCGCGCCCATGGCGGCGCCGGAGCGGAAGAGGAGGGTGAGCAGGACGATCGCGATCGCGACGCCGATCAGCTCGCCGACCGGTGCCTCCTGCGCGCTCGCGATGTCGACGACGATGCCGCGCATCGAGACGTCGACGCCGCCATCCTCAGCCGTGCGTGCGGCCTCCTCGAGCGCCTCGCCGGTCTCGGGCTCGACGTCTTCGGGGGCGATCGTGTACCGCACGTCCGAGACGGCGATCGAGCCGTCCTCGGAGAGGCGGGGCGGCTCCTCCTCGAAGGGGTTGGTCACCACCGCGACGCCGTCGAGCCCCTGGATCTCGCCAAGCGCCTGCTCGATCGCAGCCTTGCGCTCGCCGTCGGTGAGGGTGCCGTCCTCGACGCTGAAGACGACCGTCGCGTCGGCTCCCGCGAGCGCGGGGGTGTGCTGTTCGAACAGGTCGTAGGCCTGCTGGGACTCGGCGCCGGGAACGTCGAAGTCGTCGGGCGGCGGCGAGCCTGCCGCGCCGATCGCCGCGCCGAGGGCGACGATCGCCAGGATCGCGATCAGCAAGCTGCGCTTCCAGCGGTGGCTGATCGTGCGCGCGAGCTTGGCGAGAAGATCTGACACGTTGCTCTCCAGAGGGGATGGGGGATGGGGATGGGCCGCAGCAGGTTACCGACCGGTAGCCGGCGCTAAGTGACGGCGGTCACGCACCCGCGCTCGAAAGCGGCGCGCAAACTCGCGCGGCGCGACCGGGTTCAGGCGCCGCGCAGGACTTCGACCGCGATCTGCGCGGTCTCCGTCGGCGAGGTGCCGACCCGCACGCCCTTGGCCTCGAGCGCTTCCTTCTTGGCCTGGGCGGTGCCGGAGGAGCCGGAGATGATCGCGCCGGCGTGGCCCATCTGCTTGCCGGGCGGCGCGGTGAAGCCCGCGATGTAGGCGACGACCGGCTTCGACATGCGCTCGGCGATGAACTCGGCGGCACGCTCCTCGGCGTCGCCGCCGATCTCGCCGACCATCACGACGAGCTCGGTCTCGGGATCCTCCTCGAACAGCGTGAGGACGTCGATGAAGTCGGAGCCGACGATGGGATCGCCGCCGATGCCGACGATCGACGAGTTGCCCTCGCCCGCCTGCTTGAGCTCGTTGCCGATCTGGTAGGTCAGCGTGCCCGACTTCGAGACGACGCCGATCTTGCCCTGGTCGAAGAACTGCGCCGGGATGATCCCCACGTTCGCCTTGCCGGGCGAGAGTACGCCGGGACAGTTGGGGCCGATCAGCCGCACGCCCGCCTCGCGCGCCTTCCAGTACGTCTTGAGCATGTCGTGGACCGGGATCCCCTCGGTGATCGCGATCACCGTGTGGACGCCCGAGTCGATCGCCTCGTCGATGGCTGCCGCGGCGAACCGCGCCGGTACGAAGATCATCGAGGTGTTGGCGCCCCGCTCGGAGACGGCCTCGGCGATCGTGTCGAACACCGGGACGCCGTCCACGTCCTGCCCGCCCTTGCCCGGGGTGACGCCCGCCACCAGATCGGTGCCGTAGTCGCGGTTGCGCAGGCCGTGGAAGCTGCCCTCGCGGCCGGTGAGACCGCTCACGACGAGCTTCGTGTCCTTGTCGACGATGATGCTCATCCGCCGCTCCTCAGCCCTTCGCTAGCTCCACGACGCGCTGCGCCGCGCCCAGCATGGTCTTCTCCTGGTGCAGGTTCGGCAGGTCGGCCTCGGCCAGGAGCCGCAGGCCTTCCTCCTGGTTCGTGCCGTCGAGACGCACGACGAGCGGCACGCCGATCTCGATGCGGCTCGACGCCTCGATGATGCCCTTGGCGATCTCGTCGCAGCGCGTGATCCCGCCGAAGATGTTGAAGAGGATCGCGTTCACCTTGGGATCGGAGGTGATTACCTCGAGAGCGTCGACGATCGCGTCCGCCTTCGAGCCGCCGCCGGCGTCGAGGAAGTTCGCGGGCTCGCCGCCGGCCTGGGCGACGACGTCGAGCGTGGACATGCAAAGCCCGGCGCCGTTGCCGAGGATGCCGATGTCGCCGCCGAGCTTCACGTAGGTGAGGCCCTTCTCCTTGGCCATCGCCTCCTGGGGGTCCTCCGCGGAGCGATCCTTGATCTCCGCGAGCTCGGGGTGGCGGAAGAGCGCGTTGTTGTCGATCGTCACCTTGGCGTCGAGCGCGACGACCTCGCGGTCGGCGGTGACGATGAGCGGGTTGACCTCGATCAGCGTCGCGTCCTCGGCGACGGCCACGTCGGCGAGCTTGCCGAGCAGGTCGGCGACGCCGTCCACGACGTCCTCGTCGATGCCGGCCTCGTGGGCGATCTCGCGGCCGAGCTCGGCGCTGAGCGGCTGGTTGGGCTCGAGGTGGCGCTTGACCATCGCGGTCGGGTCGCGCTCGGCGATCTCCTCGACGTCCATGCCGCCCATCCGCGAGAGCATCGCGAGCAGCTTCTTCTCGCCGCGGTCGAGGATCACGGAGGCGTAGTACTCGGCGGCGATGTCCGAGGCGCCCTCGATCCAGAGGTCGTAGACGGTGAACCCGCGGATGTTCATGCCGAGGATCGCCTCGGCGTGCACGCGCGCCTCGGCCTCGTCCTTGGCGATCTTGATGCCACCGGCCTTGCCGCGCTTGCCGATCGCGACCTGCGCCTTGACGACGCAGGGGTAGCCGATCTCGTTCGCGGCGGCCACGGCGTCGTCCACCGTGTCCGCGTGCTTGCCGCTCGGCACGGGGACGCCGTGCTTCGCGAACAGCTTCTTGCCCTGATACTCGAGAAGATCCATAGCTATCGTCCGCGCCCGTGTCCCGCCGGAAGCGGGCGCGCGGTGCGGCAGACTATCGGAGGAGCGCTCACCGGCGTGGCAGCCGGGTTTTGGACCGGGCTTGTCATAATGCTGCGCCGCCTCTATTCCAAACGGCAGGACTTCCTCTCACACGCATGCCTCTTCCCAAGCTCAAGGACATCACCTGGGTCACCACCGACTGCTACGGCACCCTGATCGACTGGGAGAAGGGGATCGCCGAGGCCTTCAAGAAGGAGGCCGCGAAGGACGGCTTCTCCTTCGACGAGCAGCAGCTCGTCGATCGCTTCCTGGAGGTGCAGGCCGAGGTCATGTCCGGCTCGTACGAGCTCTACGCGGAGGTCCTGCGGCGCACCGCCGTGAAGGTGGCGGGCGAGCTGGGCTGGGAGCTGGAGCCCTCGCGGGCGCAGTTCCTACCCGATTCGGTCGCCTACTGGCAGCCGTTCCGCGAGGCGAACGCGGCGATGGACCGGCTCAAGGCGCGTTACAAGGTCGGCATCGTCTCGAACATCGACGACAAGCTGCTCGGGCTCTCGCGCCGGCACCTGCGGACCGAGCTCGACATCGTCGTCACCGCGCAGCAGGTGCGCAGCTACAAGCCGGACCCCGCCCACTTCAAGGAGTGCGCGCGGCGGATCGGGGGCAAGAAGGGCTGGGTCCACATCACGTCCGGCTACGAGACCGATGTGGCGCCGCTGCTCAAGATGAAGGTGCCCGTGATCTACGTGAACCGCCGCGGCGAGAAGGTCAAGGGCCGCGCGAAGCCGACGGCGGAGGTCAAGAACTTCCGCGAGGCCGCGGCCAAGCTCGGCGCCAAGTAGGCCCTGTACGCGCCGCCCACGCGGGCGGCTGCGGAGCAGACCATCTAGCGTTCAGCGCGTGGAGCGCCGCGCCGTGAGCGACACCGAATACGTCGACGCCGCCGACCAGGCGATGGTCGCGCGCGCCCACGAGCGCTTCGCGGCCGACCGCAAGCGCGCCGCCCGCGGCGGCTTCAAGGGCGCCGGCGGGGAGTTGCCCAACCTCGTGGTGATCGGCGGGCTCAAGTGCGGGACGACGAGCATGCACCACTACCTGAACCTGCACCCCGAGGTGACGATGTCGCGGCCCAAGGAGCTCAACTTCTTCGTCGAGCAGCTCAACTGGGGCCTGGGCACCGACTGGTACCGCTGCCACTTCGACGCTTCCGCGCCCGTACGGGGTGAGACCTCGCCGCACTACACGAACCGGCCCTTCTTCGAGGGCGTCGCCGAACGCATGGCGGCGACCCTCGGCGAGGACGCGCGGCTCGTCTACATGGTCCGCCACCCCATCGACCGCCTGCTTTCGCATTACCTGCACAACGTGAATGGCGGCTACGAGCACCGGGAGCTGGAGGAGGCGGTCGCCGACGAGCGCTCGGCGTACGTGCAGCGCGGCCGCTACGCGTTCCAGCTCGAGCCGTACCTGGAAGCGTTCGGGCTCGAGCGCGTGCTGATCGTGGGACGCGAGGAGCTCGCCCGCGAGCGCGAGGCGACGATGCGCAAGGTCTTCGACTTCATCGGCGTGGATACGAGCTTCAGCTCCGAGCACTTCGAGCGCGAGTGGGAGACGGGCAGCGGCAAGCAGTCCGGCGGCTTCCGGCTGATGGACCGCGCGGTGCGCATGCCGGGCCTGCGCGCGCTCGATCGCAACTTCGACCGGCTGCCCGAGCGCCTGCGCTGGCTCGTCGAGCGCGTCGTCCACGACCCCGAGAAGGGCGAGGCGCCCAAGCCGCAGCTGCCGCCGGCGCTCCGCGAGCGCCTGGCCGCTGCCTTCCGCCCGGACACCGAGCGCCTCGAGGCCCTCGTGGGCCGCTCGTTCGGCTGGGACCTCTGAGCGGGCTTACGCGCGAACTCGCGGGCCCCGTCCACACGAGATCGCGCTTACGACGATGGGGTCGTCACAAACGCGTATTCGCGAGGGGGAGGTTCACGAGATCGCGATTGCGACGATGGGATCGTCGTAACTGCGAACTCGAAGCGAGCCGTCGTGATGACCCGGTGCGCCTAAGCTCAGATGTATGCGCATCTCAGTTGCCGCCGATGAGCTGACGGGTGTCGCCGAGGCCGTCGTTCGCGAGCTGCGCGAGCGGGGGCATGAGGTGACCGCGCACGGCGCGCTCAACCCCGACGAGCGCGACGACTGGGCGTGGGCGAGCGAGGCCGCGGCGCGCGATGTCGCCGAGGGGCGCGCCGACATGGGCGTCGTCTGCTGCTGGACCGGCACCGGCGCGTCGATCGCCGCCAACAAGGTCCCGGGTATCCGCGCCGCGCTCTGCGGCGACGCCGCGACCGCCGAGGGCGCGCGCCGCTGGAACGACGCCAACGTGCTGGCGCTCAGCCTGCGCACCACATCCGAGGCCGAGCTGCGTGAGATCCTCGACGCCTGGTTCGCCGCCGAGCCGAGCCCCGACGCGGACGACCAGGCCAACATCGAGCACGTCGGCGAGATCGAGACGGCGTAAGACCGCGACGAGCGCAGCGCCCGAACCCCTCTCGCCCCGCTACCTTCCCCCAGCATGCGCCGCCTGCTCCCCGAACCCCCCGCCGACGTCGATCTCGATGAGCTCCTCCACGAGCTCAGCCCCTGGGAGCACGCGCCCGCGGATCGCCCCTACGTGCTCACCAACTTCGCGCTGACCCTCGACGGGCGGGCCACGATCGACGGGCGCTCGGGGCCGATCGCCGGACCTGCCGACACGTCGCTGCTCGTCGGCCTGAGGACCCGCGTGCACGCCGTGATGATCGGCGCCCAGACGCTGCGCGCCGAGCGCTACGGCCGCATCGTCCGCAGCCAGGCCAAACGCGAGCGGCGTGAGCGCATCGGGCTCCCGCACGACCCGCTGGCCGTGATCGTCGGCAGCATGGACCTGCCCTGGGACGCCCCGCTCTTCACCGAGGGTGGCCGCGTTCTGATCTTCACGACCGACGACGCCGAGCGGCCGCCGACGAAGAGCACCGTGCGCGTCGTGCGCCACGAGGGCGAGCGCGTGGACCTGCGCGCGGCGCTGGAGTACCTGCGCCGCGAGCGCGGCGTGGGCTCGTTGCTCTGCGAGGGCGGCCCGCAGCTGCACGCCGAGCTGATCGCCCAGGACCTCGTCGACGAGCTCTTCGTCACGCACGCGCCCAAGATCGCGGGCGGCGAGGGCCCCGGGCTCGTCGCCGGGCTGCCCGAGGCCCCACGCGACGCCGAGCTGGTCTCGCTCATGCACGACCCGGAGACGGGCGACCTCTTCGGCCGCTACCGCCTGAAGCGCTGAGGCCCTCGCCTAGGCGGCTGGGATCTCGGCGTGCGCCTCGGCCTCGCGCTCGCCGCGGCGCAGGATGCGCAGCGCGAGGATCGTGCCGCCCATGATCGCGGCCGCGCCCAGCGAGAGCTGAACGCTCAGGATCCCCTCGCGCGTCCAGTAGACGTCGCGCAGGTCGAGCAGTAGCGCCGCCTCGTCGAACACGAGCCCGACGCCCACCCCGAACGGGAGCGCGAACGTGCGCTCCAGGCCCTCGTTGCTGGTCATGAGCGCGGCGCCGCCCGCGCCGAAGGCGATCAGGATGCCCGGCACGAAGTGGTGGATGTGCTTGCCGCCGAGGCGCACGTTGCCAAGCGGCCACCAGCCGGCGCGCATGCCGTGGGTGGAGATGCGCGCGAGCGCGAACGCGCCCACGAAGCCGCTCAGCATGTTGAACAGCACGAGCTCGCGCCGGGGCGTGGCCTGCAGGCCCTCGCGCGCGACGACCACGGCGTCGCGGCCGGTGGCGGCGAGGGCGCGCTGCCGTGCAGCGGCGTCGAGCTGCGTCCCGGGCTCGGGCTCGTCAGCGCGCAGCCGCCGTCGCGCCAGCCGCCAGAGCTCGCCGCCCGCGACGGTGCCCACGGTGCCGAGCGCGATGCCGGCCAGCGCCAGCGTGAGCCGGTCGGCCTGCAGTCGGCTGCGGCGGCGCAGGCGCATCGGTCTAGAGCCGGACCAGGTTGCTCGCCTTGATGCCGCGCGTCACGCCGCGCAGATCGACGACGAGCGGCGCGGTGGCGACGACGTGCTCGTAGTCCACCTCGGGGTGCGCGGTGACCACGCACGCGACGTCGCACTCGCGCAGCGCCTCGTCGAGCGGCGCCGAGTCGAGGTCGAGCTCGGCCACGCTCGGCACGTGCGGGTCGTGGTAGCTCACCTCGGCGCCGAGCCCGCGCAACAAGCGCGCGATCTTGATCGCGGGCGACTCGCGCAGATCGCCCACGCCGGCCTTGTAGGAGACGCCCAGAAGCAGTGCGCGCGAGCCGCGCACCGGGCGCTCGACGTCGTTGAGCGCCCGCATGATCAGATCGACACAGAAGTGCGGCTGCGCCTGGTTGATCTTTCCGGCGAGCTCGACGAACTCGGTCGGAAAGTCGTACTCGCGCGCCTTGAAGGCCAGGTAGAACGGGTCGACGGGCAGGCAGTGACCGCCCATGCCGGGCCCCGGCTCGAAGCGCATGAAACCGAACGGCTTGGTCGCCGCCGCGTCGACCACCTCCCAGATGTCGATCCCCATGCGGTCGGAGAGCATCGCGAGCTCGTTGACGAGCGCGATGTTCACCGAGCGGAAGATGTTCTCGAGCAGCTTGGCGAGCTCGGCCGCCTCCGGAGAGGAGACCGGCACGAGCTCCTCGCAGACGAGCCCGTAGAGCTCCAGGGCGCGATCGCGGCAGGCCTCCGTGAGCCCGCCCACGACCTTCGGCGTGGTCGCGATCGTGTGATCGGTGCGGCCCGGGTCGATGCGCTCGGGCGAGTAGGCGAGGTGGAAGTCGGTGCCGGCGGTGAGCCCGGACTCCTCGAGCACGGGCAACACCCGCTCGCGCGTCGTGCCCGGGTACGTGGTCGACTCGAGCACGACGAGCTGGCCCGCGCGCAGGACGGCGGCGAGCGAGCGCGCCGCCGAGTCGATGTAGGTGAGGTCGGGCTCGCGCTGGTTGGCGAGCGGGGTGGGCACGCAGATCACGATCGCGTCGCACTCGGCGAGCTCGGCGTGGTCGCTCGTCGCCCGCAGGCGCCCGCGCTGCACGAGCGGCCCGAGCCGCGCATCCGGCACGTCCTCGATCGCGCTCTCGCCCCGGTTCAGGCGTTCGACCACGCGCGCGCTGACGTCGAGCCCAACCACGTCGACGTCCGCCTCGGCGAACGCGACGGCCAGCGGCAGGCCCACGTAGCCGAGTCCGACCACTCCGACCTTCATCGCACGGATTCTAGGAAGGGATGCCCATGCTCCCCCGCGAGGGGCGCGAACGTGCAGAATGGGTGCCAACCGAGAGAGGAGGAGCAGGTGGGAGGAGAGCCTCGTTCACTGCAAGGCAAGGTTGTGGCGATCACGGGCGCCGCGCGCGGGATCGGGAGGGCGACCGCGGAGGCGCTGACGCGTGAGGGCGCGCGCGTCGCGATCGGCGACCTGGACGGGCCGCTCGCCGAGAAGGCGGCCGCCGCGCTGCCCGGGGAGGCGATCGGCCTCGAGCTGGACGTGACCGATCGCGACTCGTTCGCCGACTTCATCGCGCAGGTGGAGGAGCGCCTCGGCCCAGTCGACGTGCTCATCAACAACGCGGGGATCATGCCGCTCGCCAAGTTCTGGGAGGAGAGCGACGACATCGCCCGCAAGATCATCGACATCAACGTGCACGGCGTCCTCTACGGCATGAAGCTCGTCATCCCGGGAATGCTCAAGCGCGGTACCGGGCACATCGTCAACATCGCCTCGCAGGCGGGCAAGGCCGGGATCCCCGGTGGCGCGACCTACTCGGCCTCCAAGCACGCCGTCGTCGGCGTGAGCGAGGCGGTGCGCGGCGAGCTGCGCGACACCCCTATCGAGATCTCGTGCGTGATGCCGGTCGCGGTGAACACCGAGCTCGCCGCGGGCCTCGTGCAGTCGCGCGGAGTGACGCCGGTCGAGCCCGACGAGGTCGCCGCCGAGATCGTCGCCGCGCTCAAGCGGCCGCGGTTCGACGTGAACGTGCCGCGCTCCGCCGGCGTCGTGAACAAGCTGGCAGCGCTACTGCCGCGCGCCGGCCGGGAGGCGCTGGCCCGCGCCGTGCGCGCGGACAAGGTGCTCGCCGAGGCCGACGCCGCGCAACGGGCCGAGTACGAGCAGCGCGCCGCGCGCGAGGTGCACGGCACGCAGGCCGAGAACGAGCCCGCGGGCAAGGGCCGAGGCTAGGCGGCCGGCTCGCCCGCGAGCACGCGCCGCGCGATCTCATCCGCGCCGACGCCCTCGCCGGGCATCTCCAGTCGCTCCTCGGCGAGCTCGCTCAGGATGCGCCACTCGGCGTGGTCGAGCTGCCCGTCGCCGAGCGCCTGCGCCTCGCGCTGGCAGGTGATCAGCGGGATGCCCAGCTTGGTCGCGACCAGCGCGAGCGCGACCGGCGCGTCCCCCAGGCCCACGGCGACGGCGACCTCGGGCTCGTGCTCGGCGGCGGCGCGCTCGAACTCGGTGAGCTCACGCGCGAGGTCCGCGACCCGGCGGGCGGTGGGCCGCGCGCCGCCCGCGATCAGCTCGACGTCCGCGCCGAGGTCGCGCAGGGCGCCGGCCAGCGCCGCCGCGGGCTCGGACTCGCCGGTGATCAGGGTTCGCATTGGATGAGTTCTATAGGGCGATATACGATCAGGGCATCGTGAAGCAGCTGCTTCTGCCGATCGCACTGGGCATCGGAGCCGCCCGGCACCTGATCTGGTACGTGAGCTACCAGGTGAACGGCCGCCCGCGCTGACGGCGCGCGAGCGGCGCCGTCGATCCCAAGACGGCAGGAAAGCGGGGGCGTGCGGGGAACCTTCCCCCGTGATTTCCGCGCTCCTCATGTGGAGGCGGTTCCTGGCCGCGGTGCGCTACGCCCGGCGCGAGGAGAACTTCGGCGCGGTCGCGGGCGCAGCTTTAGCACTGGTCGCGATCGGCACCGTCGCCTACACGCTGGGCAACGGCTGGAACCTCGTCGACGGCTTCTACTTCGCCGTCTCGACCCTGACGACGACGAGCGTCGCCGACCCCCAGCTCGTGCTCGCCGACGGATGGCTCAAGCTGTTCACTGCCTTCTACATCCTGATCGGCCTCGGGATCCTGGTCGAGCTGATCCGGCGCCTGGGTTACGCGTTCATCGTGATCCAGCGCGAAGCGCGCGAGGATCCCCGGGCGGGCTAGCCGCCCTCGTCCCGCCCGCGCCGACGCTCGCGCAGACGGGCGCCGACGGCCCAGCGGATCTCGACGTTGCGGTAGGTCTCCCCTTCCTCGAGCTCCTCGGGCATCCCCTGGCGCTCCTCGTAGCGCGCCGTGTCGGGCGCCGGGTCGCCGTGGAAGCGAACCCGGCCGTCCTTCGCCTTGCGGACCACGCGCAGCGAGCGAGCCTTGGCGCGGGCGCCGATCTCCACGTCGGCTGGGGCGTGCTCGTCGCTCATTCCGCCAACGCCGCCGTGCGGACGTCCTTCACCGTGATCTTGCCGTCGGCGCCGCTGCCTTCGATCTCATCGAGGTCGACCCCGAGGTCGTCGGCCAGCTCCATGGCCCGATCCGTCGCGTGAGCGCGTTCGGCCTTGCGGTGACGGCGCTTCTCGCCGATGCCCTTCACCTTCGCCTGGGCAGCTTCGCCGAGCTCCTTCAGGGTGAGCTTCGCCGCTGCCTTAGCGCGCGTGGCGGGATCGCCCGCGACGAGGTCGGAAGCCCCGCCCGCGAGCTCACCGGCCGCGTGGCCTGCCTGCTGGACGACCTGGTCGATGTTCGCGGCGGCCTCACCGGCGCCGGCGCCGACGCCCTCCACCGCCTCGCCTGCGCCCTGGCCGAGCTCACCGAGCGCTCCCTCCGCGCCCTCGCCGACCCGCTCCGTCGCCCGGCCCGCAGAACCCAGCGTCTGCCCGGCGCCCGCGCCGGTGCTGCGCACCGCGCGGCCGATGCTCTCGACGAGCTCCGGGTTGCGATCGACGGTCGTGAGCACACGGTCGACGATCGCCGCCACGTGGTCGAGCCGGACCTTGAGCAGCGCCTGTGCCTCGACGCCCTTGATGTCGAGCCTCACCTTGCCGAGGTGCGCGTCGACGCCGACGTTCAGGCTGACGAGCTCGAGGATCTTGGCCATGAGCGCGACGTGGGCGTCCAGGTCGTCGAGCTCGAGGTGGATCGAGTC